>CAZBXX010000042.1:0-6999 GCA_964495965.1 uncultured Oscillospiraceae bacterium
TTTCATGTCCGCAGTGTGAAACCTCCTGCACCTTATGTTGTGTTGAGGCCTTTAATCTGCTATAGTGTTGCTATCTCAGTGAAGGAGGGGTCAGGGCAACCTGACAGCTATACGCATGAAAAGAATTATCTCATTGATACTGGTACTGGCTATGCCGTTCCTGATGGCCTGCGGGTCAACAAAGACGGTTGCTGCCGCCGCAAGTGCTGAAGTTCCGGCTGCAGAGAGCCAGGCTTCCGGCCATGCCAGATGGACGCCCCCGGCAGAGAGCGCATCTGTCCCTGCAGCGCCCGCAGCGCAACCGGCTGAGCAGCAGGCGGCAGTTCCGGCGCCTGAAGCGCAGACTGACGTTGAGGAGCAGCCCTTCCCGGATGTTGGCGTCCCCAGTTCGCAGGTTCTGGAAATTCTGGGCAAACCGGACCGCTCGGAACTCGGGCAGAACAGTAATCATAAGTATTTTAACCGTGAATACCAGGGAATTGTGTTTGAGTCCATTGAGGTGGATATGACTTCCGACGGTACGGTATGGCTCATTAACCTGGTGGCGGATGAAGCGACCGACAAGGATCTGCTTATGACCTTTATGCAGAACTGGGCGGATGCCCTTCAGCAAGCGCACGGAGCCCCTGCGGTTTCCCGCTTCGATAACAAAACCACGTATGACTGGCAGGATATTTCGCTTGATATTTCGCGCTATCCCGAGGTCAATATTCTGGATTATCACATCGGCCTCTTTTGGAAACAGTACTGATCCGGTGTTGTGTTGGAACGCGAAAATGGCTACTCGCTGGAATTTGACTTTATCAATGACCGGCTTATTTTCGACGACTATGATGCTTTCATTCACAATTCCAGTGACACCACGCTCATCGACCTTCTCAGTGAATCCGGTTTTGATGAAAACGGTGAGGCTGAGCTCTTCCAGCGGGATACCCGGGCTTCATTTGACCGCAACGGAGACCTGATGACAGTGGAACTCGGTTCCTACGGCATCCGGATGATCGCGCAGGACGGGAAATACTTTGTTCCGCTTCAGACGATGAATGATTTCCTGATTTCACCGATGAAAACCAGTTTCCTGTATAACGGTGAAGCCCTGATTCTGGCAAACGATGAAGACCTCTTCGATTACGAAAAGGGCGAATATACGGAGCTTGCAGGCTTTTATTATGAAGCGGAACCAAGGCAGCGCAGTGATGAACTGGCGGCGTACAGTTATAATGAGCTCTGCCTTGTGATGGATACCTTCTATGGTCTGAAGGAGCCGCATGAGATCCGGAGCTTCCGTCAGCTTTTCTGGGAGATCGCCTTTGATGAGCCGCTCAGCGGGAACGACCCCGCGGAGGCGGACCGCGCGCTCAAGGCCTTTATTGACTATTACCTGGATGATCTTCACTCCGTGTTTAACGAATTCTCGTGGATGGCCGGGCTGGACAGCATTTCCGACAGCACGGGCCTGGCCAACCGCAAGTTTGATGAACACAGCAAAACCTTTGCTGAGGCCCGGGACAGGTATTACCCGGACGGCTGCCCCGGATATGAAGAAGTGGGGAACACGGCCTATATTACCTTTGACACATTTACCTCTGACTACGCGGGGAAAGCCTTCTATTCCAGCCTGAAAACCGGTGAAATTCCCGACGACACGCTGGGGCTGATCATCTATGCCCACTCCCGCATCACCCGCGAGGGGAGCCCGATTGAGAACGTGGTGTTGGACCTCAGCAACAATACCGGCGGCGCGGTGGATGCGGCAGTCTTTGTGCTGGGATGGTTCCTGGGTGATGCGCCCTTCAGCGTCAAGAATACGGCAACCGGCGCCACATCCACTTCCGTTTACCGGGCGGATGTGAATCTGGACCGGCACTTTGATGAGAAGGATACCGTGCAGGACAGAAATCTGTACTGCCTGATTTCTCCGGTGAGTTTTTCCTGCGGAAACCTGGTCCCGGCAGTGCTGAAGTCCTCGCAGAAGGTGACGCTGCTGGGCAGAACCTCGGGCGGCGGCAGCTGTGTTGTGCAGCCGCTCTCCACAGCGTACGGCAGCGTTTTCCAGATCTCCAGCGCCATGCGCCTGTCCTTCCTGAAGAACGGCTCCTTTTACGACATTGACCAGGGCGTGGATCCGGATTACTACATCAACAGAATTCAGGACTATTACGACCGTGAAGCGCTGACGGTTTATATAAACGCACTGGTATGACGGACAAATCGGCCTGACCGGCTTAGGCCGGCAGGTGCTGCAAACGGAGAGGGCTGTCTTACCCGCCCTGTCATCGCAGATTGGGGCTCACACCGGTGTGGCGATCCGTCCAAATAACATATAATGGTTTATAGATAATCCCGTCATCAGTCCTCGAACCGGTGACGGGATTATGACAGGTTTTGGTGTTTTGAGAGAGCCCCTAAAACGCTTATGAGAAGTCTTTCAACGGATCCAGGATCAGATCGTAGAGCTCCTCGTGCTCATGGATGGCGGCCGAGCCGCCAATGGTGAAGAGGTCGCCGTTTTCCGCGAGTGCCCGGTAAGCGGCGGCATACTCACGCAGCCTTTCCGGCGTCAGCGCCTTAAGCTCCTGCATCCTCTGAATCCGCAGCTCATCCGGGATATTGCAGATTTTGCGGTTTACAGCGGAAATTGCCCCGAAGAGCTCCCCGTCCGACCCGGCAAGGTAGGAATACGAGGAGAGAATATAGCCGTCCAGGGTGTCCTGATCCACGTCATAGTTCTCCAGGAAATCGGCGAGTTCATCATAAACCTCGAACGTTTCTGTGATGTTCGGGTCGCTGTAGCTGAGCAGGTAGCCGCCGTACTCCGTAAATTCGTGCATCGGCGTGTAGACGCCGTACTGCTCGCGCAGCTGCGGAATCAGGTAGGTATCCGCTAGCAGAGACTTTACCGCGTCAAGGTCGGCGGTATAGCCGTCCAGCCCCATGGTGTCAAAGGCGCCGATGAGCCCGTTATACTGCACAGTGCTGTCGATGATAAGGGCCTCACGCTTTGCCGGTGCATCGAAGCTGTATTCGGCTGGTGTGATGGGGGTATTGTCCAGCTTCTGGAGGAAGGCAGTGTTTTGCTTCTCTGCTTCCTCGAACAGGTCCGGGTCTCCGGCAAAAACGGTAATGGCGTTGCAGCGGTTCTTCAGCTTCTGCTGCACCTCACGCAGCTTTGCCGCAACGGCATCCGGGTCGTCCTTCATCATCTGCGACACTTCATTCAGAAAAGCGAAGTAGTCCAGGCCGCTCAGATAGCTGCTGTAGGCAAAGACGGGCATCGTGGCGCCGAGGTGCCGGTTGATCATGAGGTAGTAGGGGCCGTAGCTGATCCCGGAGCGGGCGGAGGCAAGAGCCCGGTCAATCAGCCCGCCGAGCTTTTCGGTATTTTCAAAAGAAGTCTCAAACAGCACTTCATAGACCAGGTTATAGGCAGTTTCCAGGTCGTCGCCCAGGCAGATGAATCCGGCGTTCAGGTAGGGGTGAAACTCCTTGGTTCCGTATTGCACGGGCACGGCATAGCTCGCGTTAAAGCCGTAGGTGTAGCGCGCAAGCATGGCGGAAACCGTCTCCTGTGAATGTTCGGCGGTGTCCAGCTGACCCAGCATCGGCAGGTACATTGCAAACCAGCGCAGGTCTTCCTGCTCGAGGCCGGCTGCATCCAGCATGATCAGCGTTTCACCGATGTCATCCACTTCCGCTTCCGCAGTCAGGCGGCGTACGCCGTCCGCACCGGTTTCGTCCCGCACCGTGTAGTTCCGAACTTCTTCGGGCAGGGTGCGCACCGTAACGGCCTGCAGCTCCGTCACCATGGCGGCGGTGTCAACCGGGCGTGCGGCCGCCTTCACGATGCCTTCCATGGCCTGATCGGAATTTGCCAGCAGCAGGCTGGATGCTGCGGATTCCGGCCCGGTCAGTTCGCTGCGGTCCTGATTGATCATTTCTTCAATAATCTGATGGAACAGCTTGGCGGGCACAACGCCGCTTTCCACTACGCCTTCAATCCGCTCTCCCTGATTCTGTAACTGCAGAAGCTTTGCATTCCCGGATACCGAGACCACAGCGTTGTACGCCCTGTGGAAGTCATCCATGCTGTGGCCGGAGAGCTCCAGCTGCTCCTCAAAGAGCGCCCAGGGATCTGCGTCGCGGTTTATGATCTGCAGAAGCTCCGCCTCGGACATGCCGGCTTTTACTTTCTCCAGGCGTTCGGCTTCAGCGGCGTTCAGTTCCTCACGGAGACCCGGCTCGGCATAGGTGGTGCTGAGCACGGTGATCACGTCATCCTTCAGCAGCCAGTCGCTGATGGCGGCCTGATAGAGGCCCGCGTCGTTCCAGTCGTTCATCTGAGTAAGAGCGGTGGAGTAGTTGATAGTATAGAAGGGGTCGTTCGTATCGGCGTAGGAGGGGACAAACTGCCCGGATACCAGGGTAACGCCGAGGCTGGAGCTTTCGCGGCTCAGCTTGCTGCCGATTTCCAGCGAGGCAATGATGCCGTCGCCCAGCACCGGTTCAAAGCCCTTTTCCGCAACCTCTGCCAGCGCCTCGTCCACCAGTCGCTTAAAGGTTTCGGCATCTTCCCGGTTCAGGTACATTCCGGTGAAGACCACCATGTCCTGAGGACCGGAGTATTCAAAGTAGGTGTAAAAGTAACCGTAGGGCAGCGCTTCCTTCAGGCGCTTCATCAGGGGGGACTGGTCGTTCATCAGCAGGTCCGTCAGGGTATTCAGCACCATCTCGTCCATAATGCGGTCCTTCAGACCGGGGCAGAGGAAGGAATAGTAAACATAGGTGCCGCCGTCTGCGGAGAAGTCCGCCTCCACGGGATAGGGATATTCTGCCGTGGCCGATTCCGTCAGGGGCGTGTAGTCTTCTTCCTCAAAGCTGAATTCCCGCCTCTCGTACTGCGAAAATTCGTCATCCAGCAGCTGCAGGAACGCGGTGTAATCCTCGAATTTGCCGTACAGATAGGCCGCACAGTTGGAGGGATGGTAATAACGGTCGTGATAGGCCTTCAGGTCCTCCCAGGTCATCTCGGGGATATGGGCGGGATCGCCGCCGGAATTATTTGCACAGGTGGCGCCGGGGAAGCAGGTGGCCAGCCAGTCATAATGCGCCTGGCTGCCGATGTCCATCGCAGAGCGCATTTCGCTGTAGACCGTACCCTCGATGGTGAGAGGGGCATCCAGACTGGCCAGCCGGTAGCGCCAGGCCTCCTCACGGAAGATGTTCTCGTCCTGCATGATCATGGGGTGCATGCAGCTGTCCAGATAGTAATCCGCATACTTCAGCAGCTGCGCCTCCGACAGGCTGGCCACCGGAAACGTGGTATACTGCTGGCCGGTGGAGGCGTTCATATAGGTGTTATAGGTCTGATACATCAGGTTGAAGAACAGGTCGTCCGACGGGTACTTCTCCGAGCCGTCCAGTGTGGCATGCTCAAAGATGTGCGGCAGACCGGTGCTGTTAATGGCCCGGGTGAAGAAGGTCAGATCAAAGACGCGGTTCAGGTCGCTGTTGGCAATGTAAATCACCTGGGCGCCGGTCTGGTCGTGCTCAAAGAGCAGGCAGCTTGCGCCTGCATCGGGGTAGGCCTGAATCTGCTTGACGGTAAAGCCGCAGACCGTGTCACCCACATCTGGCAGCTCGCCGAGTTCGGCTTCATCTTCTTCTGCCAGACTCAGGTTTTCCACCAGGGCTTCCACGCTCGGCAGCCCTGCCTCGGCGGCGGCCTGTTCCACCACGGTGGCCGGCGGCTCCTCTTCCTGGGCTTTCTTCCGGAAGCTGCAGCCGGTCAGGCCGAGCATCAGGACCAGAGCGAACAGAAAGGCAATGTATTGTTTCGTTGGTTTCAGGAACTTCATGAATCAGTCTCCTTAAGAGGTTAAAATGCCGGGAACAGAATCCCGCACAGCGGTACGGAGGATTCCGCACGCGTTTTCTATTAATTATTTATAAAGTAAGAAGGTATGCACAACCCGCTGGGAAAGCGGTGCCGGTTGGATTGTTGACGCACCCTATTGTAACAGAATCTGAAAAAGTAGCAAGAGGTTTGATGTGAAACGTTGTTCTCATCCTATAGACAAATCAAAAGTTTTATGGCATGATAGTGCCAACCTCGAAACGAGGAAATCTGAAAGGAGGGTTCACGATGAGCGATCTGGAAAGCAAGGTTGAAAAAATCGCAGATGCTGACCTGAGCGATGTAGTCGGCGGTGCGTCGGCAAACTACCTGGCAGCAGTTGATGTGATGAACGGCAAGTACGGTAACGGTGAGGAACGCAAGAGAAGGCTCGCAGCCGCCGGTTATGATTACTGGGCAGTGCAGCATCTTGTGAACGGTCTGTCCAAGGGCTACGGCACTGTAGCACAGGATGTGATCGCCGGCAAGTACGGCAATGACCAGTACCGTGTTAACGCCCTGCGCAACGCCGGTTATGATCCCGCAATGGTGCAGGATATCGTAAACGCCATGCTGAAGTAGGCCATACGGCTTTACCGCTTCAATTGGCAGCAACATAGCAGTACCCGTAAAACAGAACACAAAAAGAAAGATCTTTTGTGAATATTAAAAAAAATGGAGGATTATTAAAATGGCAGACCAGGTTAAACTGAACGATGCAGATCTCGAGAATGTTGAAGGCGGCGCTGGCCCCTGGCAGAACTATGCAAGAGGCACCTATGTAAACTACGGCAACTACATCATCTACACGGTTGCCAGCGGCGACGTCCTGACCGGCATTGGCCCCCGCTTCGGTGTGACCGTCGGTGAGATTTGCGCATGGAACAACATTGCAGATGCCAACCGCATTTATGCCGGCCAGCACCTGACCATCTATCCCCGCATCTGGCGCTAAACCCTGAAACCCTGACAGTTCCCTTATCATTTAAATTCAATTTTATTAAACAGGAGGATTTTTAAAATGGCAGATCAGGTTAAACTGAACGATGTTGATCTCGAGAATGTTGAAGGCGGCGCTGGCCCCTGGCAGAACTATGCAAGAGGCA
>CAZBXX010000042.1:7099-18200 GCA_964495965.1 uncultured Oscillospiraceae bacterium
CAACCGCATTTATGCCGGCCAGCACCTGACCATCTATCCCCGCATCTGGCGCTAAGCTTATCATTAGCTAACGGCCCCCGTCAATCTGACGGGGGCCGTCCTTTTCAAAAAAAATTGATTTACAGGACAATGTTTGATATAATAATATAATAGCTTGTTATATTGTCTGAGTTTTATCCATTTTTTTGATAGGGAAGAGGTTTCTGTCAATGTTACCTGCTGAATCCTTCGGTCAGAAAATCCGTAACCGCCGCATTGAAAAGGGCATCACGCAGCAGCAGCTTGCCGATCTGATGTTTGTGTCCCGCCGTACGATTATCAACTGGGAATCCGGGAACAGCCTCCCGGATATCAGCATGCTGACCCGTCTTGCCGGGCATCTGGATCTGGGCACCATCGAACTGCTGGATGAGATGGCCCCGCCGGAAAACCGCCCCATTGTGATAGTGGTGGAGAGCAACGAATACATTCTGACCAGCTTTACTCAGCTGCTTATCGATACTCTGCCGGAGGCTGACGTCTACGGGTTTGACTGCATGTCCGAATCTCTGCACTTCTGCGCCGGACACAAGGTGTCAGTGGCCTTTATCAATGTGGAACTGATGGGGGAGAGCGGGATGGTGCTGGCAAAGACCATTCGCAGCGCCGCCCCCAAGACCAATATTATTCTGCTGTCCCGCAACACGGACTATGCAGGCGAGGCCTGGAAGATGCATGCCAGCGGCTATGTTGTCATGCCGCTGAGCGCGGCGAAGATTATGGACGAGATCAGCAATCTGCGCTACCCCTACCGCAACAACAACTGAGGAAGCTGAAAAGGAGTCAGGGAAATGGAAGAGAGCTTATTCCGCAAGAACAGTATGGACCATATCAGTTCCCCGGAACAGCTGAATGACTATCTGCATGTGACCACACCGGCTGTCTGGGCGGTTCTCGCAGCCATTATTCTGCTGCTGGCTGGGATGCTGGTCTGGGCCTCCATTGCCAACATCGACAGCTATGCCGCCGGCACCGCACAGGTGGAAGACGGAAAGATGCTGATTCAGTTCGACGGGGAAGGCCTGTCACAGAATGTGGAAGCCGGGATGACGGCGACCGCCGGCGAGACGGCGTCCGTGATTACCGGCGTCGGCCGCAATGAAGACGGCAGCGTTTTCGCGGTGGCGGATACACAGTTGGCGGACGGAACTTATGCCGTGCGGGTTGTATTCCGGCAGACCCAGGTGATCCGGCTGCTGTTCCGGTGAGGGTTCGGGAATGAACAGGAATAAGGTCAGGCAGCCGGTTACCCGCGGCCGGGTGAAGGTGCCGGTGGTCATGCAGATGGAGGCGCTGGAATGCGGCGCAGCCTCGCTGGCCATGATCATGGCATATTACGGGAAATGGGTCCCGCTTGAGCAGGTGCGCGTGGACTGCGGGGTCTCGCGCGACGGGTCCAGCGCCAAAAACGTGCTGATTGCCGCGCGCAACTACGGTTTTACGGCGGATGGTTACCGCTGCGAAATCGATAGCCTGAAGGAAAACATGAAGTTCCCCTGTATTATCCACTGGAACCAGGATCACTTTGTGGTGCTGGACGGATTTCAGGGTAACTATGCCTATCTGAACGACCCCGCGCGCGGCGCGGTTAAAGTCTCGATGGAGGAGTTTGACGTCTCCTTCACCGGCATCTGCCTGCAGATTGAGCCGGGAGAAGGCTTCCAGCCCGGCGGCAAGCCCAAGAGCGTGCTGGAATTTGCCCGCCACCGCCTGACCGGCGCCGGAACCGCGGTGGTATTTGTGCTGCTCTCTTCGGTGATCGCCTATCTCTTCGGCATCATCAACCCGGTCTTCTCCGGCTTTTTCATGGACCGCCTTCTGACAGGCGAGAATCTGGAACTGTTCCGCCCCTTCCTGCTGCTGCTGGTTGTGATGGGCGTGGCCCAGGTGGTGGTTTCGTGGATTCAGTCTGTATATGCGCTGAAGATTAACGGAAAAATGGCCATCATCGGCAGCAGTTCGTTCATGTGGAAAGTGCTGCGCATGCCGATGGAGTTCTTCTCCCAGCGCATGGCGGGCGACATCCTGCAGCGCCAGGGTACCAACGCTTCCATCGCCAGCACCCTGGTTAACACCCTGACTCCGCTGCTGCTGAACACCGTCATGATGGTGTTTTATCTGGTAGTGATGCTGCGCTACAGCGTTATGCTTACGATTATCGGCGTCGCCACCATTATTGTGAACCTGATTGTTTCCCGCATCATCTCCGCCAAGCGCGTGAACATTACCCGTGTCCAGATGCGCGATGCGGGCAAGCTTTCCGCGGCGACGGTCTCCGGCATCCAGATGGTGGAAACAATCAAGGCCAGCGGTGCGGAAAACGGATACTTCCAGAAGTGGGCCGGCTTCCAGGCTTCCGTGAACGCCCAGCAGGTGAAGTATATCCACCTGAATGCATATCTGGGCATGATCCCAAGCCTGCTTTCCACCATTGCCAACTCCGCCGTGCTGGTGCTGGGCGTCTGGCTGGTTATGCGGAACCAGTTCACTCTTGGTATGGTGATGATCTTCCAGGGCTTCCTTAGCGCTTTTATGTCGCCGGCCATGACGCTGGTTTCGGCCGGGCAGACCATTCAGGAGATGCGCACTGATATGGAGCGTGTGGAAGACGTCATGCAGTATCCCGACGACACGCACTTCACCGACAGCATTGCCGACGAAAACGGGGACTACTCCAAACTCACCGGCTGCGTGGAACTTAAGAATGTCTGTTTTGGTTACTCCCGTCTGGGTAAGCCCCTGATCGAAGACTTCTCCATGAGCATGAAGCCGGGAAGCAGAGTCGCTTTTGTCGGGACTTCCGGTTGCGGTAAGTCCACCCTGTCGAAGCTGATTTCCGGCCTTTACCGGCCCTGGAGCGGTGAGATTCTCTTCGACGGCAAACGTATTGATGAAATCGACCGCAGTGTGTTCACAGGTTCCGTGGCGGTTGTGGACCAGGATATCACCCTGTTTGAGGATACCATCGCCAACAACATCAAAATGTGGGATGAGTCCATCGAGGACTTTGAGATGATCCTGGCCGCGCGCGATGCCCAGATCTATGATGACATCATGGCGCGCGAGGGCGGCTTCTACGGCAAGCTTACCGAAGGCGGAAAGGACCTCTCCGGCGGCCAGCGCCAGCGCCTGGAGATTGCCCGTGTTCTGGCCCAGGATCCCTCCATTATCATCATGGACGAGGCGACTTCTGCCCTGGACGCCAAGACGGAGTACGAGCTGGTCAAGGCCGTCAAGGACAGGGGCATCACCTGCATTGTCATTGCTCACCGGCTCTCCACCATTCGTGACTGCGACGAGATCATCGTCCTGGACAAAGGCGTGGTGGTGGAACGCGGCACACATGAGGAGCTCTATGCCAAAGGCGGCTATTATACCGAGCTCATCGCCAGCGACTGAGGAGGTGACGGAATATGGGATGGTTTGACGAACAGATCCGTCAGAGAAAAGAAAGCGACCAGGACATCTTTGAGGATTCCATTTTCCGCATGGCCTCAGTGGTGCTGGGCAGGCGCGGCGCCGGCATGAACAGCGAACGCCTCATCACCAAGGAAGCCATTGACGATATCCTGAAGCATTTCCATTACAAGCCGGTCGAGATTCCGGACAGCATCACCGATCCGGACGAACAGCTGGAATACTGCCTGCGTCCTCATGGCGTGATGCGCCGGATCGTCAAGCTGGAAAAGGGCTGGTACAAGGACGCCTACGGGCCGATGCTGGCCTTCCGGAAGGAAGACGGGCTGCCTGTGGCGCTGCTGCCGAAGCCCTTTACCGGCTACTGGTTCCGTGATTCGGAAACCGGGAAGCGTACTTCGCTTACCCGTGAGACGGCCGAGCAGTTTGACCTGGATGCAGTCTGCTTTTACCGGCCGCTGCCCCTCAAGAAGCTGGGCATCCCGGACCTGCTGCTGTACCTCAAAAACTGCCTGAGTACGGGCGACATCGTCATGCTGCTGGGTCTGACGCTGCTGGTCACGCTCTTCGGCATGATCACACCCCGGATTAACCGGGTGCTGACCGGTACCGTGCTGCAAAGCGGCAGCGGGACCCTGCTGCTGGGCACGGCCATGTTCCTGCTCTTTGCGCTCATCTCAACCCAGCTGATTACCATTGTGCGGGAACTGATGATGAACCGCATTCAGCTGAAGACCTCGCTTTCGGTGGAAGCGGCCATGATGATGCGCGTCATGAACCTGCCGGCCAACTTCTTCAGGAAATATGCCTCCGGTGAACTCTCCAGCCGCTTCCAGTCGGTTAACCAGCTGTGCGAGCTGCTGATGGGCAATGTCTTTTCCACCGGCATCTCGTCGCTGATGAGCCTGCTGTATGTGGTCCAGATCTTCAACTTCGCCCCGGCCCTGGTGGCGCCGGCGCTGCTGATTATCCTGGTTACGGTGGCCTTCAGTGTTATCTCCGCCTTAACCCAGATCCGGATCTCCAAGCAGATTATGGAGAAGGGTGCCAAGGAAAACGGTCTCAGTTACGCACTGATTACCGGCGTGCAGAAGATCAAGCTGGCCGGAGCCGAAAAGCGTGCGTTTGCCCGCTGGGCAAATGCCTATTCCGATGCCGCGGAGCTCAGCTACAATCCGCCTGTTTTCCTGAAGGCGAACAGCGCGATTTCCTCTGCCATTTCCCTGGCAGGTACCATTCTGCTGTACTATATGGCAATCCGCTCGCACGTCGGGCAGGCGGATTATATTGCTTTCAGCGGGGCCTTCGGGTCCGTCAGCGCCGCATTCGGCGCGCTTGCCGGGGTGGCGCTCTCCGTAGCCCAGATCAAGCCGATCCTGGATATGGCGGAGCCCATCCTGAAGACGGAGCCGGAATCCGCTGAGAACAAAGCCATGGTGACTTCCCTGAACGGCAGCATCGAGCTCTCCAATGTCTACTTCCGCTATACGGAGAATATGCCCTATGTGGTGGACGGCCTGAGCCTGAAGATCAAAGCAGGGGAGTACATTGCGATTGTCGGCAAGACAGGCTGCGGCAAGTCGACGCTGATCCGCCTTCTGCTCGGCTTTGAAACTCCGGAAAAAGGCGCCATTTACTACGACGGCAAGGATATCTCCAAGATGGATCTTCGCTCCCTGCGCCGTAAAATGGGCATTGTGACGCAGGACGGCAGCCTCTTCCAGGGTGATATTTATTCCAACATTGTCATTTCCGCCCCGCAGCTGACAGTGGATCAGGCCTGGGAGGCCGCGGAACTGGCCGGCATTGCCGATGACATCCGTGCCATGCCGATGGGGATGCACACCATTATTTCGGAAGGCCAGGGCGGGATTTCCGGCGGGCAGAAGCAGCGCCTGATGATTGCGCGGGCCATTGCCCCCAAACCGAAGATTCTGATGTTTGATGAAGCCACCTCCGCACTGGACAACCGTACCCAGAAGCAGGTTTCGGACGCGCTGGACAGCCTGAAGTGCACCCGCATTGTCATTGCGCACCGGCTTTCCACCATCCGCAACTGCGATCGCATCCTTGTGCTGGACAAAGGCCGCATCATGGAAGACGGCACGTATGACGAGCTGATTGCGAAGAACGGCTTCTTTGCGGAACTGGTTGCCCGTCAGCGCCTGGATGTGCCGACAGGCGATACCGAGGCTCCGCCTCAGCCCGAAACGCCCGGAAAGGAGTAAGTCATGCCGGAAAACAATAAGGATATGCAGGCTCTGAACGATGAGGAACTGGATTCCGTTCTGGGCGGCTACAGTGTCGTATTCCCGGATGGGGACCTGAACCGGGATTCCTGGTTCGTTTCCTACGTGACGCGCCGGATGCTGCAGGACAACATCAACCGGCAGCAGGGAGCAATCCCGGACGAGATCACCGTCCGCGGCAAACGCTACGGGCTGACCCAGTCCGGAGACCGGATCATCGCAACCCTGATTCCCTGAGAAGCAAAACAATACGCGGTGCGCTTACCGTAACCCGGTGCGCACCGCTTTCCCTGATGGGTAACGGATGAAAAAGAAGGAACCGGTATGAAACGGAAACTCCTGCGCAAACCCAATCTTTACGGCCTTGCGGCGCTTTCCGCTGTGGTGCTGTGCCTGCTGATCCTGCTGCTGGTGAAGGGCGGGACGCCTGGCCTGCAGTGGGGCAGTGCGTTGCTGGCGCTTTACTTCGGGCTTGCCGTTGCTCAGCTTCTTACTGCGTTCCGCAGGCAGCTGCGTTACAATCTTTACTCTTATAATACCATCCTCTATATGGGCTTTGCGCTGTTTGTGCTGTCCCTGTTCGGAACCTTCCTCTGGGCAGCCTGGGAGAGCATCCGGAACCCGGAAAGCTTTCAGGCGCTGGAGATGCTGTTTACGCTGGTTCATTCCGCCAAGAATTACATGCTGCTCACTTCACCTCTGCTGGTGCTCTTCTCACTGGCCCTGCTTGTTTCCAACGTTGCTCTGATCCGCCATGAGGGACGCCGTTTTGTCAACATTCTCGGCATTCTGCTGGCTCACTGTCTGATTCTGGGTGAGGTTGTGGTTGCAGTTCTGGACTTTCTCAGCGCCTTCTCCGCTGATCATGTGCTGCTGCTGAATCTGATCGTAAACCTGGTAGCGGCCTTTTATCTGTACTTTGAATGCATGATCATCGGCGCTACCTTTGCCGATGTGATTGCCGCCCGCACGGTTCCGGACCCGGACCGGGACTTCCTGCTGGTGCTGGGCTGCGGCCTGAAGAAAGACGGTACCCCTACGCCGCTTCTGAAAGGCCGTTTGGATCTTGCTCTCGCTTTTGACCGCAGACAGCGGGAAGAAACCGGCAGGGAAGCGCTGTTTGTGGTTTCCGGCGGACAGGGCCCTGATGAAGTCTGCCCGGAGGCGGTGTCCATGCGCACTTACCTGCTGGAGCAGGGGATCCCGGAGAGCCGCATCCTGACGGAAGACCGCTCCTGTGACACCGCAGAGAATATGCGCTTTTCCAAACAGCTTATGGATGAAAGGCAACCGGACGCAAAAGTCGCCTTTTTCACTACCAATTACCATGTTTTCCGCGCTGGACTGAAGGCGCGTCGCATCCATATGGATGCTGTCGGCGCCGGCGCTCCGACGCGCTGGTATTTCTGGCCCAACGCTGCAGTCCGGGAATTTGTGGGCCTGCTGACAGAGCATCGCGGCAAGCAGCTGGCAGTGTTGCTGGGCCTTGCCACGGCCTACATCATCCTCACCGTAATGGCATACGCGTGAAAACAGCTTTTGCTTGACAAGTGCAACCTCCTGTGCTATCATACTACAGCATTCGGTTTGCAGAAGTACCCAAGAGGCCGAAGGGGCTCCCCTGCTAAGGGAGTAGGCGTGTAAAAAGCGCGCGAGGGTTCAAATCCCTCCTTCTGCGCCACTCGAAACAGTCAGAATTGTTACCAGTTCTGGCTGTTTTTGCTTTTATAGATTATAATTTAAAGTAAATTGTTCTTTTCTCATTAGCTGTTATATTGATATACCCCATTTTTTACCCCAACCGGCTCAAAAATCGGCCTATTTTCGATAAATAACCCGCTCATTTCTGAGCGGGGTTTTACTACTATCTGTTTTCCCAATCGCGGGGCATTTCATTAAGGATAGAGTGCGGTTTTACCTCACCTGTTGCAATGCGTTTCAAGTACGGCATTACAAACTCTTGAACGCTGAGCGGAGCGGCATAGAAGGCGCGGATTATTTCACGCGCTCCATGTGAAGGCACATTTTTCTCTTGAGTTCTCAACATTACACCCCCATTTTTTCAGCAAGCGTTTTGATCTCTTCAGCAATCGCAGAAGGTTTGATATTGGGATTCTCTTTTACAAGCCTATAAAAAAGTGCATCCCGCTCCCGGATAAAGATTTTTAGTCTTTCGGCATAAGTCATAGCTTTTCCTTTCTCCCCGGTATGGTCAGATTGGGCAACCAATTATCCTTGTTCCTCAACGGTGAAACGGTCAATGTCGGAATAACCGTTAAAGAATACCGCGCCTTTCTCATCAAAAGTAAACCTCACGGTTTTCCCGGCAGCGGAATAATTATATTTGCTGTGGATCATTAGCCGGGAATTAGGTATTTCTTCGTCAAAAAGAATGTACATTGCGCTGCGGGAAGCATTCACAAAATCAGTTGAACCGCTTGCAGAATCGTTACAACGACATCACAATCTCCAAAATCTGCACGGAGGCGGAGATTAGCCGCGGTACGTTCTATCTGCACTACGACAATATCCGGCAGGTTTTGGATGAGGTGCTCGACGACGCGTTGAAATCTGTCCATGGGCCGGTCGGGCTGCTGGAGTCGTACAATAGCACGGAGGAATGCAGTTCTCAGCCGCTGTGCTTGTTTTTGCGGGAGAACAAGACGTACCAGGCGGTTTTTTTTGACGACGGGCTATATACCGCTGTGGTCGACCGTTTTGCGGCGGCAGCCAAGGACGTCTTTGTAAAAAAGATGCTGGAGCGTGCGTCTATCACAAAAGACGCCTGCGAGGCGATGTTCTATTTCCAGATCAGCGGATGCCTCGCCGTCTGCAAGCGGAACATCGGCAGAGAAGATTCACAGTGGTGCGGTATCCAGTGTGTAATTGACAGAATGTTGAGAGAAGGCTTGAAAAAGATCTGAACATTTTTTCGCATTGTGTTCAGAAACGGACAATTAGATAATAATTGTACATATTCATAACCCCCCGGGGGGCTTAAAGAAATACTGCCGCTTTGCTAAAGTATCCGCACAGTACTTTGGCAGAGCGGCTTTTATCGACCCGAATGTCATACACGGCCGCATTTCGGATCTGGCGGAGAGCTGATGAGGCTGCGCCATTTTCCTAAAGGGAAATGCCGATTAGACAGTCAATCGCTGAGGGAACCATGAACAACAGGAAAACAAAAAGTGAGTTTATTGATGATATGGTCGCTGCGGACGGCGGCATTCGGGGTTATCATCGGGCTATACGCAGAAAATGGGCGGTGCTGGGGATTCTGGTCATCATTACAGTGTTTATGTGCCTGCTGTCCGTGAATGCCGGCGCAGCGACCATGACTCCCATTGAGGTGCTCAAAACCCTGCTGGGGATTAGCGGGGATGAGCGCAGCTTTGTGGTTATCTGGCGTTTGCGCATGCCGCGTGTCGTTGCAGCCATTGTTGCCGGTGCGGGGCTTTCTATCGCCGGCTGTGTCATGCAGACCACATTGAAGAACCCCCTGGCCTCTCCGTCCACTTTGGGCGTCTCCGCGGGCGCCACCTTCGGCGCTAATCTTGCCATCATCCTTTTGAGCGCGGGAACGGTGATGAATACCGCGTCGGACGCGGTCGCGATCAACAACCCGTACCTGGTTACCTTCTGCGCCTTTGCCTGCGCGTTCGGCGCGGTGATCCTAATCATGGCGCTGTCGAATCTACGCGGCTTTACGCCGGAATCCATTGTTCTTTCCGGCACGGCATTGAGCTCCTTGTTTGCGGCGGGGACGACGATCATTCAGTATTTCGGAAATGACGTCAAGATCGCGGCGGCTCTGTTTTGGACCTTTGGCGATCTCGGGCGCGTATCCTGGTCGGAAGTAACCATTCTGGCAGTGATTACCTTCGGGGTGTTGATTTATTTCATGTTCATGCGCTGGAATTACAATGCCATGGCCAACGGTGAGGAAACGGCAAAAAGCCTGGGGGTGAACACGTCCCGGATCCGCTTCTGGAGTATGCTTTCGGCGTCCCTCCTGACAGCTGTTTCGGTATCATTTATGGGCATGATTGGATTTATCGGCCTCATCGGCCCACAGATCATGAAGCGTATTGTCGGAAGTGACCATCGCTTTCTGGTCCCAGGATCCGCACTGCTCGGTTCCGTGATACTGCTGGCGGCAGACACCTGCGCGAGAACCGTTATTTCTCCAATCATTTTGCCGGTCGGCGCGATTACCTCGCTGCTGGGTGCTCCCATGTTCTTCTATATGCTGCTGAAAGGAAAGCGAGCAAAATGATCCTGGAAGTTAAAAATCTGTTTTTTTCTTACGGCTCACATGAAGTAGTCAAAGGGGTCTCTTTTCAAGCTTATCCCGGAGAATGCCTTGCGATCCTCGGCATGAACGGCGTGGGCAAATCCACACTGCTCAAGTGCATCAATCGAATCATCAGGCCCTCTTCAGGCTCTGTCCTGGTGGGAGATCAGGATGTGCTCTCCCTGTCCGGGAATGAACTGGCCAAACAAATCGGTTATGTTTCGCAGTACTGCCAGTTTGAAGACGCCAGCGTCTTTGACGCGATCCTTCTTGGCAGAAAACCGTTTATTCGATGGGATGTGACGGAACATGACCTGAAGATCGTTCAGGACGTCCTGTATACGATGTCTCTGGAGAAATTTGCCTCCCGCAACGTCAATGAGCTCTCGGGGGGAGAACGGCAGAAGGCTTCAATTGCCCGCGCTCTGGCACAGCAGACGCCCGTCCTGCTCTTCGACGAGCCCACCAGCAATCTGGATATCAAAAACCAGATTGAAGTGCTGGACATTATGAAGAGAATTGTCCGCGAGAAACAGATCATTAGCGTGCAAGGTCACAAAAGGACTCCAATTTTGATACAAGGTTGGAGTCCTTCCTTTTTGCCCAAAAGCCCTTGAAATCAGGCGCTTTCAGAAAAACGGCTCTTCCGTTCGGATCATTTTCCGTCCCGGGAGAGCCGTTTTTGTATTAAAGAATGTACCTTTCCCGGCATTTCTCCGGGATGAAATCGTTCAGTTATGTATAATCGTTCAGACAATAGAGCAATCGTTCAGGCAATCTATATTCATTTATCTTTGCCATAATGCTGATCGTTTCTTGATTTGTCGCGAGAATTGTAGATGCCACTGTACAGATCGATAACGACATCGGCATGCTGCCATTGCTTTTGGTCCTTGTGAATGCTGTGATCGGCTTTGTTGGTTACAAGCTCTATCAAGCCTCAAAAAAGAAATGATGGCTCTAAAAAATGACCGGTTTACCAAAATGACCGATCATTTTCATTATACATCGAAATTAGATAACCGCATTTTGGCGGCCTGTTTTGTAAATGGTAAACCACACGGGGTGGTCAAAATGTTCAGCCGCCCCGAAGAGAGCG
>CAZBXX010000043.1:0-17702 GCA_964495965.1 uncultured Oscillospiraceae bacterium
CTGGAGGTCGATGTCATCTCCGACGGGACAGACGTGCTGATCCCGGGGATTATGGAGCACATTGAGCGCGCGGGCGTCCACAGCGGCGACTCGATTGCCGTGTACCCGCCCTACAACCTGAACGACCGCTTCCTGCAGCGCATCTGCGATGTTTCCACACAGCTGGCGCTTGCGCTGGGAACAAAGGGGCTGGTGAACATCCAGTACCTGATCTATGAAGACGAGCTCTATGTGATCGAAGTGAACCCCCGTGCCTCGCGGACGGTGCCGTATATCTCCAAGGTGACGAATGTGCCCATGGTGGACCTTGCCGCCCATATCATGCTGGGGGCGAAACTGCAGGGTCTGGGTTACGGCACCGGGCTCTGGCGGACGCCGCCGTACTACGCGGTGAAAGTGCCGGTCTTCTCCTTCGAGAAGCTCTCGGACGCCAACTCCATTCTTGGACCGGAGATGAAGTCCACCGGTGAAGTGCTCGGCCTGGGCCGCAGCCTGGCCGAGGCGATGTTCAAGGGCCTCACGGCGGCGGGCTTTACCATCCCGGAACCGGGCAGCCTGGTGCTGCTGAGCGTGGAGACCGCGGACTATCCTGAGATTCTGAACCTGGCACGGCGTTTCCACGACCTGGGAATGAAGCTCTGCGCCACCGAGGGCACCGCGGACTTCCTGCAGGGTGCAGGCCTGCCGGTCAAAGCGTATGACCCCGCGGCACTGTTTTCTTCCGGAAGCGGAGCGGAAATCCCGCGCCTTATTGTCTACACCGGCGCCGTAAAGGACGGTACCATGGGTGACTACATTGCCCTGCACCGCCGTGCCATGCAGCTGGGCATCCCATGCCTGACCTCACTGGATACGGCGAATGCCCTGGCCAACAGCATCGCGGGCCGCTATACCCAGTCGAACACGGAGCTCGTCAATCTGAACCGCATGCGGCGCTGGCGGCAGACCATCCCGTTTACCAAAATGCAGGACTGCGGGAACGATTACATTTTCATTGAGAACTTCGACGGGAGAATCTCCTGTCCGGAATCGCTGTGCGTACAGCTCTGCCAGCCGCACTACGGCATCAGCGCGGACGGCATTGTGCTGATGGAGCATTCCGCGGTTGCTGATGTGCGCATGCGCAGCTTTAACCGCGACGGCAGCGAGGGGAAAATGGCGGGCAACAACCTGCGCTGCATTGCCAAATACCTCTATGACCGCGGCTATGTCCGCACGGAAACGTTGCGGGTGGAGAGCGCGGGCGGAATCCGCCAGCTGAAGCTCTTCTGCCGGGACGGAAAGGTGAGCTCGGTGTCCGTTGACATGGGTGAGGCCGTCTTCGCACCGGAGCAGGTACCCGTGCTGACGGAAGAGACCCGCCTGGTCGGCGGGACCGTAACGGTTGGCGGGCAGGAATACAGCGTGACCTGTCTCTCGGTGGGCAATCCCCACTGCGTGGTGTTTTGCGCCAGTCCCGAAAGCCTGAACCTTGCGGAAACCGGGCCGCAGTTTGAGCACGCCCCGATTTTCCCGGAAGGGGTGAACACCGAGTTTGTGCGGGTGCTCAGCCGCACCGCGCTCCGGATGCGCGTCTGGGAGCGGGGAAGCGGCGAGACTCTTGCCTGCGGGACAGGGGCCTGCGCGGCGGTGGTCGCGGCGGTCGAGAACGGATACTGTGACGCCGGAACCGATGTAAAGGTGTCCCTGCCGGGCGGCGACCTGACGGTCCGCTATCAGGACGGGCGCGTTTTCCTGACCGGCGGGGCAACCGAGGTCTTCAGCGGAACGTTTGAGTATTAAGCTGCCTGACGGGCAGGCTGCGCCTTTATGAGCATCGTCAGTTCCACCGCCGGTGTGTGGTGTGCCCGGCGCAGTCAATTACCAGCGACAGGATTTCAGGCAAATTCAAAAACTGTCAACGACAGGAGGATTCAACCATGGTTAGACTCTTTGACGGCGGCGTTTATCTGGTAAACGGCACAGAACTTGTCCCTGAGAGCGAAAGCGCGAAGGTTCAGACCCTGACCGGCAAAGCGGCGGACAAAAACGAAGCGAAGAAGGGCACCATGGCATACGGCATTATCCGTGCCCACAACCAGTCGGATGACATGTCCGAGCTCCGCCTGAAGTTTGACTCCATGACCAGCCATGACATCACCTATGTCGGCATCATCCAGACGGCGCGCGCATCCGGCATGACGGAGTTCCCGCTGCCCTATGTGCTGACCAACTGTCATAACAGCCTCTGTGCGGTCGGTGGCACCATCAACGAGGACGACCACAAGTTCGCCCTCTCCGCAGCCCACAAATACGGCGGTATCTATGTTCCCACCAACATGGCGAACATCCACTCCTACAACCGCGAGGCCATGGCCGGCTGCGGCCGCATGATCCTCGGCTCGGACTCCCACACCCGTTACGGCGCGCTGGGAACCCTGGCCATCGGCGAGGGCGGCGGGGAACTGGCAAAACAGCTCCTGGGCCGGACTTATGACTTTGCCTATCCCGGCGTGATTGCCGTCTACCTGACCGGCGAGCCGAAGCCCGGCGTCGGCCCGCAGGACGTGGCCCTCAGCATCATCGGCGCGGTGTATAAAAACGGCTACGTGAAGAACAAGGCCATGGAATTTGTCGGCCCCGGCATTGCGAAGCTCCCCATTGAGTACCGCAACGCCATCGACGTCATGACCACCGAGACCACCTGCTGGAGCTCTATCTGGGTCACGGACGACGAAACCAAACAATACTTCACCGTCCACGGTAGGCCCGAAGCCTATAAAAAGCTGCAGCCGGCTGATGTCGCTTGGTATGACGGCTGCGTGTATGTGGACCTCTCTACTGTGGAGTGCACCATCGCGATGCCGATGCACCCGAGTAACACCTATACCATCCACGAACTCCTGGAGAATGCCGAAGACATTCTGCACCAGGTTCAGGAGCAGGCCAACAAGCAGCTCAAGGGCGTAAAAATGGATCTGCTCAGCAAGTACCGCGAAGGCGGCATCTGGGTAGAGCAGGGCGAGATCGCCGGCTGCTCCGGCGGCACCTTTGACAACATCTGCGCCGCGGCGGATATTCTGCGCGGCAGAAGCTGCGGCAACGGTGCTTTCAGCCTGAACGTGTATCCCGGTTCCATGCCCGCCTATTCCGCCCTTGTGAAGAACGGCCGCGCCTTCGACCTTATCTCCGCCGGCGCTGTCATGCGTGAATGCTTCTGCGGCCCCTGCTTCGGCGCGGGCGACACCCCTGCAAACGGCGAGTTCTCCATCCGGCATACCACGCGGAATTTCCCGAACCGCGAGGGCAGCAAGCCCGGCGAGGGCCAGCTTTCGGCCGTTGCCCTGATGGATGCCCGCTCCATCGCTGCAACCGCGGCAAATGGAGGCAGGCTGACTGCGGCAACCGACCTGGATGTGGAATACACGAATCCGGCTTACGAATACGACGCCGGCATCTATGAAAAACGTGTCTACAGCGGCTGGGGCAGACCGGAACCGGAGCACGAACTCAAGTTCGGCCCCAACATCAAGGACTGGCCCGAGATGCCCGCTCTGACGGATGACCTGCTGGTGAAGGTCTGCTCCTATATCACCGATCCTGTCACCACCACCGACGAGCTGATTCCCTCCGGTGAAGCCAGCTCCTACCGCTCAAACCCCGAGCGGCTGAGCGAGTTTGCGCTCTCCCGCCGTGATCCGCAGTACGTCTCCCGCAGTAAGGTGCTGCGTCAGGCTGAGCGCGACCGCCGTGCCGGCAGAGGCCTCTCGGACGAGATCAAGGCCGTGTACGCGGCGCTGGAGAAGGCCGGCCTGAAGGTTGAACCCGAAGGCACCGACATCGGCTCCACGATCTTTGCCAACATGCCGGGTGACGGCTCCGCCCGCGAGCAGGCGGCTTCCTGCCAGCGCGTTATGGGTGCCAGCGCGAACTTTGCCAGGGCCTATGCCACAAAGCGCTACCGCTCCAACTGCATCAACTGGGGCATGACGCCTTTCCTGGTGGAGAATCCCGAGGTCTTTGAGCTGGGCGACTACATCTTTGTACCGGGGCTCCGAAAAGCGATCCTGGAGAAGAATGACGACATTTCAGCCTTTGCCGTGAAGCCAGACGGAACGGTGACGGAATTCCGCTGCTCCGTCGGCGCACTGACCGACGCGGAGCGCCAGATCATCGCGGACGGTTGCCTGATTAACTTCTACCGGAATCACTGAGAAGCAGAGGCACCGGTCTGCCGCGACCACCCTGGCTGGCTGCCATAGAAAACTCGTTCAGGAGGCGCACAAATCCCGTTCCTTTTTCGCATGGATGATTTGCGCTAGTTAACGAATGCTTTACGCACATATTCCTCGCCGGGCTGTATTTTTACCCTGGGGTATTATAATTTGGCAGATTCTGCGGGGAGGGAAAATGGTTAACATAACATGAAGACAGGTCAGGGAAAGCTGGTTGCGCAGCTTACCCGGCCTGTCGCTTTGTTCTTCTCCACATGGAAAAGGACACCCCCGAAGAGATGATCTTTCCCCTATGCTCTTGACTCTCGATGTTTTTTTATCTATAATATCATATAAAGTTAGTAGGAATAACAGGGCGAAAACCCGGATCCTTTCAAGAAGGTGAATCCAGATGAATCATACCGCAGTTATAAAAGAGGAAGAATTATAAGATGCAAATTTCAAAAAAACTGACCACTATGCTGAAATTCTGCGTATGATGTGATATCATGACAAAGGAACAGGGTTTTGAGTAAGAGGGAGAGCACCAAAGAAGGGAATCTCCCCCTGCAAAGGTGAACAGCTGAACAGAAAGGGGGCCATTCATCGTGAAAAAACGGTTAGCAAGAGCGGTAATATTGGGCGGAATTCTTGCCTTTGGCAGAAGCATATACGAGCTTGATCATATCATTATTTCTGACGATCAGAAATCGAAAAGAAAACTGTACAGAAGATTACGCACGGACTGATCTAGTACCACCCCTGAGATTTCGGGCAGTTGCAGGTTGCTGCAGAAGGGTATGGGTATAATCCCGGACTTGTGCACATCGCAGCAGAGCTTTCCCAAAAGAGGTGGGGTAAGTCCGGTTGACATAATATGACGGCAGACCGGGTGACCTGTGATTCAGGTTGCCCGGCCTGCCGCTTTCTGCCTTGAAAACACAGGCCGTTTGAGCTATAATAGTAAGAGCAAACTAACTGCTTTTGCCTGTCATACAGCTGATTCCGTAATGAGGAGGAGAATTCGATGCAATTTGACGAAATGGGCAACCGGTCGGGCAAGACCCTGATGCTGCTGCCGGGGACGGCCTGCAATTATCAGGTGAACTTTCTCACGGTGCTGGACCGCCTGGGAGAGAAATATCACCTGATCTGTGTCAATTATGACGGCTTTGACGGAAGCGGCACCATTTTCCCGGATATGATTTCGGTCACGGAGAAGATAGAACAGTATATCAGAGAAAACTATGACGGTAAGATCGACGGAGCGCTCGGCTCTTCTCTGGGCAGCAGCTTTGTCGGACAGCTTATTCAGAGGGAGAACATCCATATCGATCACGGTATTTTCGGCAGCCCGGACCTGGACCAGAGCGGAAAGTTCAGCGCCTGGCTGCAGTCGAAACTGGTGGTCCCGCTGCTGACCAGCTTCACAAACGAAAAAAAGAAGGAGAAGACCAAACAAAAACTGAAGAAGTTTTTTGAAATGAACGATGCGACAGCGGATAGATTTATGGAATGCTTTGTAGCGTTCAGTCCTGAGTCCATCAAAAACGAGTATTACACGGATCTTCTTACCTGGCTCAGAGATGATATCCATGTGGAGGGCACAAAGGTCCATTTTATCTATGCAAATAAAATGGGCGAAAAATATCTGAAACGTTATCAGAAACACTTCCGGGATCCGGAGATCCGGGAATTTGATATGCAGCATGAGCAGTGGCTTTTTGGCGGGGAACAGTACACGGTGCCGGTGCTGAAAGCGATCGACGAATTTATGGAGTATACGGCAAAGTGAACCGAAACGGAGACATGCTTCCAAGCATGGACCGGAAGCATTGCGGTTTATGAGAGCAGAGGCGCATTTCTCGAAAACTCTTTGACATCCGCCACACCGTATCTGCCGCTTATCACGCAGCCGTTCGGGAAAAGAATTGAAAATCACAGGAAATCTGTTATAATTATCCGGGTTGAGCTGTGCTGTGGCACAATTCCATTACCATGCGGAGCAAAGGGACAGAGGTGAGCCTGAAATGATGAAAATCGATTGCGGCAACTGCGGCAGCAATAAGGTGCAGCCGGAAGAAGACATCTACCGCTGCGTGTCCTGCGGAAAGAAGTACACGCTTGCGGAAGCCGAGCAGAGAAGCCGGGATCTTGAAAAATGGGCTCGGATGAGGAAACTGCAGATTATCCTGATGGCGGCGAGCTTCGTTTTCCTTGTCGCAGCTACACTGCTGCTGCCGGGCTATGCCAGCGACGGAAGCTACGCCGCGCTGATTTATACCGCAACTGCCGTATGCATTGCCCTGTTCATCGGCGCCATCGTCACACGAATTCAATTCGGCAGGTTTCGGAAGAAACTCTACCGGAGATAAAACAGAAGGACCGCTCGGAGCTTTTCAGGGATTGCAGAAATAAGCTTTGAGTGACGTCTCCAAACGGCAGATAGAAGGAAACTCAGGCATCGGAAACGTGCCTGAGTTTTCAGCTTATTCGGTTTGAATCACTGCTTACCGCCGGTATCCGGTCTCGAAATCGACCACATTGCAGTATTCCTCACCCTTCAGCCAGTGGGTAAGGTTTTCGCAGGCAATGCCCACAATGCGCTCAAAGGTGTGCGGAAGGTGGAAGCCGCCGGCAACATGCGGGGTGATCACCATGTTCTCCTGCTGCCACAGCTGGTGGTCCGCGGGCAGCGGTTCCGGCTCTGTGACGTCAACAGCCGCTGCGGCAATCTCACCGTCCTGCAGGGCTTTCAGCAGAACGTCGCTGTCAACGGCGTTCCCGCGCCCGCAGTTAATAAACAGAGCGGTATTCTTCATCAGGCGGAAGCGTTCCTCGGTATAAAAATGAACGGTCTCTTTCGTGCCCGGGAGGATGGAAAATACCACATCCGCCCTGGGGAGCACCGTGTCGACGGCGTCTGTCTGCACCAGTTCATCGATCCCTTCCGGGCAGGCGCCCGGGCGGCGTTTCACGCCGATGACCGTAGCGCCCATGGCTTTCATGATTTTCGCATACCGCAGACCGATTTCGCCGAGCCCGACCACCAGAACGGTGGCGCCAACAGGGGAGCTTACACTACCGCAGTCTTTCCAGAGGCTTTCCCTCTGCGCGTCACGATAGAGATGCAGTTTCTTCATCAGCATCAGCGTCAGTGCGACCGCATGCTCCGAAACGGTGCGGTTGTAGGCGCCGGTCGCATTGCAGAGTACGGTGGAGCCGGCGAGGAGGCCGGGGGCGATATAGGCGTCAGCTCCGGCAGAGATCAGCTGAAGAAGTTCCAGATTCTCCGATGCCCGGATCATCTCCGCGGGGATGTTGCCGATGATCACATTCGCTTCCGCAACCTGCTCCCCGGTTACCTCACCGACGGGGACGTACTGTACGCAGCATGCCTGTGCAATTTGATTGATTCGTTCTATGTGTTCTTCGTTTACGGGAATGGTAACCAATACTTTTTTCATAAATCATCGCTCCAATCCGGGTTGCAGGGATACCGGTTTTCTCCTGCGGCCGATAACCGGCCTGTATGAAACCATCATACCATGAGAAGCGCGGGTTTGACAATGGCATCCCTGTTCGAAATTAGAATTCCAGTCGAATATTCAGATTTGTTAAAAATGCCCTTTGACTTCTTGAAATTCGAGTGATAAAATTTAGAGCAGTGTGTGGCGTAAGCGTAAATCCGACTTCGCCGCACTTTTTATTTTAATACTTTTGGAAACGATACAAGCCTTGTGCCGATACGATACGTTCAGCGCAAGGCTTGTTTTTGTTTGGAGGAAAACATCAATGGAACAAAAAACGAATACATTTCTGGAGCGGGAAAAGGTAGGTACACTGATGCAGAAGTATTCCATTCCCTGCATTATTTCACTGGTGGTGGCCGCATTATATAACATTGTTGATCAGATTTTTATTGCCAATGCCGACTATCTCGGCTCCTACGGCAACGCAGCCAACACCGTCGTGTTTCCGCTGACAGTGGTCTCACTTGCCATTGCTGTTATGATCGGTAACGGAACCTGCGCTTTTGTGTCGATCTCACTCGGTGCAAACAAAAAGGAAAATGCTCATCGCAGCATCGGTAACGCTATTGTACTGTGCTTCGGCAGCAGTGTGCTTCTGACAGCGATTTATCTGCTTGCCGCTGAACCGATCCTCACTTTTTTCGGAGGCAAAGTTAATAAAGAAACCTACGTCTGTGCGAAGGAATACTTTTTCTGGATTGCGCTGGGCCTGCCTTTCTATATGTTCGGGCAGGCCATGAACCCTATCATCCGCTCCGATGGCAGCCCACGCTTCGCCATGGCCTCCACCGTAGCTGGTGCGATTACAAACATCATCCTTGACCCGATCTTTATCTTCCCCTTGAAAATGGGCATGACGGGCGCAGCGGTTGCCACGGTTGCCGGACAAATCCTTACGGCCATGCTGACCGTGTGGTATCTCTTTCACATGAGGGCTGTCAGATTGGAGCGGAGCAGTTTCTCCATAAAGGGTAATCTTATCAGGCGCTTCCTGCTTCTGGGTATGACAAGCTTCCTGAGTCAGGTTTCTCTGGTGATCTCCATGGCGGCAGTACAGAACATGTGCACCAGATACGGTGCGTTGGACCCGGTGTTTGGGCAGGCTGCGTATGCTCAGATCCCACTTGCGGTGCTGGGCATCGTAATGAAGTTCTTCCAAATCGCAATCTCAGTTTCCGTCGGACTCGCTGCAGGCTGTATCCCCGTGGTGGGTTACAACATCGGAGCGGGACGAAAGGACCGGGCAAAAGCGCTGTTTACGCTGCTGCTGATGTGGGAAATGATAGTGGGTCTAATCGGAATGCTGATCGTGGAGTTGCTGCCGCAGCAACTCATCGGTATCTTTGGCGCTGCTAATGAAAGCACATACTACACGCAGTTTGCCATCCGCTGCTTCCGTATCTATCTCTGCATGATGCCGCTGGCAATGATCAACAAGGGAACCTTTATCTACTTGCAGGCGTTGGGCAAAGCAGGTCCGTCTATGGTTTTGTCGCTGGTGCGGGAAATCATCTTCGGTGTGTTTCTGCCAATTCTGCTGCCGCGTTTCTTCGGCCTTGACGGTCTTCTTTATTCCTTCCCAGTGGCAGATATGCTGACCTTTGCTCTCACAGCCATCGTTGTCCTGAAGGTATATAAAGAGCTCGGTGTCAGGGATGCTACAGCACCGGTAATAATTATTGGTCAGAAAACCGCATGAAATCCCCGGAGAAGTAACATAAGTTATAAGCAATTTCAACAGGATTTTTGGAAAAATACTGATGTTTCACGCATGATCAAAATTAACATAAAACTATTTATGAACGGCTTCTTCTCCTTTCGATGACAAAAAACATGCTTTTTTTCTCAAGTTGTGATATAATTTTTTTGCAGCAAATGCTGCCACGGGAGTGCTTTCACAGTGACGTGTCAAGCTGCAGTTCGGCACGTCGGCAAATACTCGCTTGAACATCTCTCTGCATGATTGGCCAGATCGGTTCTGCCGCAACGTATCGTGCCGCAAAGGAGGTGTTATCATGAAGCGTGTGAAAAGCGCCTGCATCCTGCAGACATTGGTGTTTTCTCAGAAAGACGATATAGGACTCAGCCGCGAAACGATCCTGGGGCAGAATCGCGATGAGCTTGAGAAGTACAAGAGAACAATGGAGCGTACTCATACTAGGTACCAGATCCTTGATGAGACAGAAGAAGCGGACGGCTCCATCCTGATCCATGTCCGCAAGCAGTACAACGACAAAGCGGATGTTTCTGAATACTTTGTGTAAAACAGAGGCCGCCCGTACAATTTCGGGCGGCTTTTGTCACAGCCTTTGGAGGGTAAATGAATTCTATCGAAACGATTAAGAATAGAATCGCAATTCTTTATAAAACCAATCCAAATATCCATGTGAATGTTTCTTTGGCGTCACCAAGAACCAAGAAAGTCAAACTATACAACCAACCTGCCGTGATAAAGGGCGTTTACCCGAATGTCTTTCAGATAGAAGAAAGGATCTCCGGGATATCGAGATACCATACCCACCAGTATGTTGACGTGCTTACAAAGAGCATAGAAATACTGGAGCTCGATGACCATTAGAATATGGCATGGTTTTCCTCTCAAATAAATGATGTCTGGTAGTGTCAGGCCTCAGCTCTCTGAAATGCGAACATGGTGGCAGAATCTGGGCCGATTTCAGGGAAATGGTCAAAAGGTTTACATAATATTGCGGCAGGTCAGGTGAAGCAGGTTTCACAGTTTACCGGCCTGCTGCTTTTTTATTGTCAATACGCTATGACAGTGATACAATCATGGGGAAGGGAAACCTGTTGAATTCCAATCCGTTCATCTTCGTATATCGCCGCACCGGGACGCCATTTTTGGCGCCGCTGTTGACGGATTTGTCAATGGTTAAAGAAAAGAAGGAGATCTCTGCAATGTCTTTTTCACTCAGGAAATATCATTCGCCGGATTTTACATCGGAATGCTTTCAGTCAGCTCCGGATGCCGGTATGGCGGAGGCACCCGCTGACGGCATAGCGCCGTCCGGTTTCCATGCAATGAGTATTTTCCCGGAATACTTCAAAGTGGACGGGAACTGGCTTCTGGCAGAGGAGAGCAGGATGGACTGTGTTCCCGTGTATGAGAACGGACGAATCCACGTTCGGGAATTCAGAAAGCTGAAGAAGGGCGACAGGGTCATACTCGGCAGAACCGAAGACGGCAGCGAAGGCATCTATGTACATCCCAATGGCTTTTGGGACAAAAATCAGGCGCACCGGGATGTTTTTGCATTTCGCCAGGGGCGCTCCAGAGAGACAGCCTTCTCCAGAGACTATGACGAACTCTATGATATTCTCCGGCACGACCGGGAGCATGGAAAGATTGTCTGGGTGATGGGGCCAGCGTTTGCCTTTGACCATGACGCAAGAGAGGCATTTTCCAAACTGATCGCAAACGGATACGTTGATGCGCTGCTTGCCGGAAATGCCCTGGCGACACATGATCTGGAAGCGGCATATCTTCACACCGCTCTGGGGCAGAATATTTACACGCAGGAACTGCAGCCGAACGGACACTACAATCATCTGGATACCATCAACCGGGTAAAACAGTGCGGCAGCATTGCGGAATTTCTCAGGCAGGAGAAGATAGAAGACGGAATCATCCGGAGCTGTGAACAGTATCATGTGCCCTATGTTCTCGCCGGCTCCATCAGGGACGACGGGCCGCTGCCGCCGGTTATTCCGGATGTGTACACCGCGCAGGACCGCATGCGTGATGAGGTGAGAAGCGCAACCACCGTGCTGTGCCTTGCGACCACACTGCATTCCATTGCGGTCGGGAATATGACACCGTCCTACCGGGTCATGCCGGATGGAACCGTACGCGAAGTGTATTTCTACTGCGTTGACATTTCAGAATTTACAGCCAACAAGCTGAGCGACAGAGGCAGCCTTTCCGCCAAGGGGATTGTTACGAATGTTCAGGATTTCATCGTTACGCTCTGTAAAGGGCTCGGGCTGTAAGCACGTCATGAAGCGGTATCGCCGTCGGCGCTGCTGATTTCGCTGGGCCTTGCCGATGTGGGATACGGAAAATGGGCAGCATACTCCTGGAAATTTCAGGGGCTGAACCTTATCCTGACGTCCTCAATTCTTCTGCTTGGCCTTGCGGTTGGTTATGCATAAGATATAAGATTTGGACGGGACTCAGATCAGCCTGCGGAGATGACAGAAAAAGGAGAGAAGCTTATGTCAGTGGTCTATGGAAAAGATACGCCAAAGCTGGGCTTCGGCCTGATGCGGCTGCCCAAAAAGGGGATCGGAATTGATGTGGAACAGGTCAAGGTTATGGCGGACATGTTTCTGGATGCCGGATTTACCTACTTCGATACCGCTTATGCCTATCTGGGCTCAGAGAATGCCATCAGAAAAGCGCTTGTGGAACGGCATCCCAGGGATTCGTTTACCCTGGCAACAAAGCTGAATGCCATGATGGCGCCGACAGAAAAGACGGCAAAGAAACAGTTCGCCACAAGCCTGGAACGGACCGGAGCAGGTTATTTTGACTATTATCTGCTTCATGCGCTCATGGCAAACAATTACACGCGATATGAGAAATTCCATTTGTGGGACTTCGTCAGTGAACAGAAGGAGAAAGGCCTGATCCGCAATCTGGGGTTTTCCTTCCATGCGGATCCTGAGCTGCTGGATCAGATTCTCACAGCACACCCGGAAGTGGATTTCGTTCAGCTGCAGATCAACTATGCGGACTGGGAAAACCCGAAGGTTTCTTCCAGAGCAAATTATGAGACGGCCAGGAAGCACGGGAAGCTGATCACGGTTATGGAACCTGTTAAGGGCGGGAATCTCGCGAACCCGCCAAAAGACGTTGACAGGCTCTTTAAGGATATACACCCGGATATGTCCTGCGCGTCCTGGGCGATTCGTTTTGTTGCCTCCCTTGACGGCATTCTCACGGTTCTTTCAGGAATGTCCAACATCGAGCAGATGCGGGATAACCTGTCTTACATGAAACATTTTCAGCCTTTGAATGAAGAGGAACAGAAGGCAATCCAGACTGCTCAGCGAATCCTGGGCAATTCATCGACGGTTCCCTGCACAGCCTGCCATTACTGCACGGAAGGTTGCCCGCAGCAGATTCGAATTCCGGAGATCTTTGCGGCCATGAACAGGCAACTCGGCAACGGACAAATGGCAGCTGCGACCGAGGCTTATCATCAGGCGGTTTCCGAAGGGCACACTGCTTCAGACTGCCTGGAATGCCATCAGTGCGAAGGCGTATGTCCGCAGCATATTCAGATTACGGAGCAGCTGAAAAGAGCGGCAATCCTGTTTGAAAACCGTTGAGAACCCGGCTGAAAGCTGCGGCTGAGTTTTATAATGGGCTGGAATAACAGGTCATACTGCGTCCCGGTGAAAGCCGGGACGTTTCATGGTCAAAACGTTAGATTCATATAACCAAATAGGAAATGAAAAAGACCGCCGGGGCGGTCCTTTCATCATGACACGGTTTTTGATGTGGTGCAGATCCTGTCGGACTTTTCATATCCGCTGGTCAGCACTTCTCTATGACGCAAAGATACTGCCAAGCTCCGTGTATATCATACCGTTCCTGCCACGGTCAGACCGGTAAAGAGCAATCCGCTTGACGGTCATCGAGGCCGGCTGAATTTCCACACCGGGAATTCTATCCGCGCTGGCTTTCCGCAGCAGGGTGATATGCGGCGAGAATTTCTTGCGGTCGAAGGGAATACCGGCATCACTCAAAGCACGCCGGATACGCCTGCTCACAGCATCCAGCGCCGGAGAGCCTGAAATACCCACCCACCAGAGGTTGCCGAAAGAGCCGACCCCGTCAAGGGCTATCGGCATGGGGGTGAAAGAAACAGAGGACAGCGCATCCAGCACGGCATCGGGATCTGAGTATTCCCCAATGAAAGCCATCGTGATGTGCAGGTTCTCTTCCGCAGTATAATTCCCGCGAACACCGAGATTGTACCAGTCATTCTGAATGCTGATCAGGCTGTCGCGCATCGGCTGTGACAGCGGTATGGCAAGAAAAAGTCTCATGTTCCTGATTCCGGCAGTTTATAGTCCGGATCCGCATTTGTTTTATCAGATTTCTGTCGTACCATCAGTATACCGTCCTTATTGCTGAAACATCCACATTGTAATCCTTCCCAAACCGGGCGAGATCATCCGGGCTCCTGATCAGCATGATTTCGGTCAGTTTTCCTGATTCCCGGTTCCGCATACAGGCGGTCATTTCACCGGTGCAAATGCTGCTTCGGATGACAGGCTCATACTGCTCCGGAGGGAACGGCGATGGCAGAGGATTTTTATCTTTTTTCCTGAATAAGCCCATACAGATACCGTCCTTGAAAGTCGTTATCAGCAGTATACCACAGAAGATGGCAAAGATGAACAGGACAGATGAAAAAAGAGCCAAATTGGCCGTGGAAGGCAGTGCTGATTTGCGGTATTCTATCGCCGACCAAAAGAAGGAATCGTTAGATGAGCATTGTCCCCCGGAAATCCGGTATCAGAAAACGAATTGTGTCAGAAGCATACAGCAGAGCGTGCCACCCGCTATGGAAAGCATTGTGCTTCCTTTCCAGAGATGGAGCCCGACGGTTACGGCACACGCAACGATCTGTGGTGCCCAGGAAGCTGCGGCAGTGAAACTGAGACCTCTCAGACAGTAGAAAACCAGAGTTGTTATGATCGCCATCGGCAGAAGCTTTCCCAGCGTTGAAATCGGCTCAGGCACTGTTCTTCCCCGGAAAATCAAAAACGGAAAAGCCCGTTCCAGAAACGTGCAGCCTGCACAGACAGCGATGACAGCCATGACCCATAGTTTATTCATCTTTCGAGGCCTCCTTCCCGGTGAGCTTTGCCCGCAGCAATGACAGAAGGACAACGGTAATCATCAGGGAGGGGAGAATAAAACCGGATGGCCCGAAAAGCAACAGGCAAATAAGAGAGGAGACAGCAGCGATTACGGCGGGACCGATTTTCATCTCAGCAGATTTCAGCTGTTCCAGCAGAATGACAATGAACAGCGCGGTCAAAGCAAAGTCAATTCCGTCTGTGCGGAACGGGATCAGTGAGCCGATCAGGGCCCCGATCACGGTAAGGGTGACCCAATAGATGAGTACCAGCAGCGCATCAAAGATATACGTCCATTTTTTGTGCACCGGATTCCCGTCATCGTAGCTGTTCGCACAATGCAGGGAAAAAGCCTCGTCCGGCAGGGCGTAAATCAGAAAAAGCTTCCACGGACCGTAATCCTTCCACTTCTCTATGAAGGGAATTCCATAAAAAATGTGACGGCTGTTAAGCAATAAGGCCATGACGGCAACCGTAAACAAGGACACGCCGCCCGCAAAAAAACTGACAGCCAGAAACTGCAGTGATCCGGCAAAAACCAGGATGCTGCTGGCACCCGTCCAGATCCAGTTCAGGCCGTTTGCCTGCATCAAAACGCCATAGGCCAAACCAACCGGAATGAAGCCGATCAGGATCGGTATGCTGTGTTTTAGAGAGTATCGAAACGCTTTTTTCATAAGCTTAAACCAAACCGCATGGTGAAATCTGTTCTTTCTCCGTGATACCGTATCCATACAGCTGAATACTGATCCGGTGTTGCCTTGGTAATGTTCATAGTATCACCTTGTGGCAAGCGTTTTGTCAAGGATAAATTTATCCCTCAAGCATGAATTCTGTGCTTGAGGGATTTTTTGTCGTCAATATGTGCTGCCAACCATCTAATTGTTAGCCAATAGTTACACTCTCATACTCCCGGTTGTCGAGGTTAAGCTCCACTGCGACTTCTGCGGCATAGCCGCATGATCCCCCAGCCCAACAGGGCGAACAAGACCATGACGGCCAGATAGTCCAGAAAGAAGAACACGCGCGGCTCATTATAGTCAAAGAAAACGAAGCTCGTCTTCAGAAACATGTACGCCGGAAGCTGTCGCTTGATAAAGGCATAACAACCGTAGGCGGCGATCAGAACGAACACAGCTTTTCCCGCCCTTGGTAGCTTGCGCAGCGGCTTTTCTAGATGTGTTCCCGCATGGACGCACATCAGCACGAAGCCCCAGTTGGCCAGCGGCAGATGGATGGCCCGCACCGCAGCGGAAAGATTGGCGGTGGGCAGAAAGCTGTACAGGTGCTTGCTCATCAGGATCCCGGTGACGGGCTGAGCGATCATGAAGATCAGGAGTAGAAGATCGAGTGCCATCTGGAACACGCGCCGGGGCGTATAGCGCCCGCGGAGCAGGCCCTTGAGCCACGCCCGGTTCAGCCAGTGGTGGGCGATGAACAGACATAGCATTACCGTCCCCGCGATCTCATGGAAGCGCTCGCCGATCAGAGAATAGGCCATCAGCATCGGCAGGAGCACAACCATAGCGGTGTCAATGAAAAGGCGCTTGCTTTTCATATCAGAAACCCAGCTCTGTCAGCCAACTGTTTACGGACTGCTGTACCCGCTCCGGGTCATTCTGCGCGTCCGTCCCGGCAACGGCCAGTCCCTTGGCCACGGTGCAATCCGGGTAAGCCGCGGCGAGACTGCGGTCAAAGCCCGCAAGGCCGCTGCCCGCGTGGGTGGAGAACGGGATCAGCGTCTTACCGGAGAGGGGCGTGTTTTCAAAGAACGTATACAGGAGCATCGGCCAGTCGCCCCACCAGACCGGCGCGCCGATGAAGATCGTGTCGTAGCCGTCCAGGTCGGGGACGGTGTCCACATAGGCGGGGCGCGCACCCTCGCGCTGCTCCTGCAGGGCCACATCCGTCAGCTCCTTGTAGGTCATGGGATAGTGGTCGTCGGCGGGGAGGATTTCATACAAGTCCGCCTCGATGGCCTCAGCAATCATCTCCGCCACGATGGCGGTGTTGCCTTTGTCGATTACGCCCACGTTATACTGCTCCCCGGTGCGGGAGAAGTAGATCACCAGGACGCTGCTTCCGGCTGGCTCAGCCTGCGCAGGGCTTTCTGTTTCTACAGGCAGGGACTCTGCCGCGGGCTGTTCCTGCGAAGGCGCTTCCGCCGGGGTTTCCTGCGCCGGCTGCGGCGCGGCGGCGGAAGTCGATCCACAGGCTGCAAGGCTCAGGAGCATGACCAGGACAAGCAAAAGAGGTAATATCTTTTTCACGTCTCAGCCCTCAAACTCCTTCGCCACCTGCTCCAGCAGCTTGCGGATGGGCAAATGCTGGGGGCAGATCTTCTCGCACTTGCCGCACTTGAGGCAGTCGGAGGCCTTGCCGTGATCGCGGGTCAGGATGTTATGGTAGTAATAATCCTGATTCCAGCTGTGGAAGGTGGTCTTCTGGTTATAGCAGGAGAAGAGCTCCGGGATCTGGATCTTCTTCGGGCAATCGTTGTCCAGTACGCAGTAGTGGCAGGCGGTGCAGGGGATCATGTCCATGGAGGCATAGACCTCCCGCACCTTATTGACAGCCTCCATCTCCCGCTCGTTCAGCAGCTGAGGCTCCGCCATGAAGCTGACATTCTCCTGCATCTGCTCGATGGTGGACATGCCGGAGAGCACCATCATCATGTTCTCAAAGCCCGCGGCGAAGCGCAGGGCGTAGCTTGCGTTGCTACCGCCCTGCAGCGCGTCAAAGACCTGCTGGGCCTCGGGCGGGAGATTCACCAGGCTTCCGCCCTTAATGGGCTCCATGACGATGACGGGCTTGCCGTGCCTGGCCGCCGTCTCGTAGACCTTGCGACTCTCCACGGAGGGGTCCTCATAGTCGAGATAATTGAACTGCATCTGCACCGCCTCGATCTGCGGATACTCGGTGAGGATGCGGTCCAACACCTCTGCCTTGTCGTGGAAGGAGATGCCAAAGTGGCGGATCTTGCCCTCGGCCTTCAGCTCCAAGGCCGTCTCATAGGCCCGGCACTTCTTGTACTTTTCAAAGATCGCGCCGTCCTGCGCGTGCATCAGATAGAAGTCGAAAT
>CAZBXX010000044.1:0-17462 GCA_964495965.1 uncultured Oscillospiraceae bacterium
CCATCGGGAAGTTCTACTACTGCATCTGCTTCATTGTCTCGTTCATCATGATAATGGTAAACTCTTCCATCATGGCAGGCCGAATATATTCTCAGATCCCTGACGCAGAGCGCTTCGAACAGATATCCGAAAGTATTGAGATCATATTTCAACATTTCCGGAGTTGCTCCGATAGCAGCAGCTGCAAGCGATGGATCTGTAAAATGCCGCTTTGGTTTCTTGAGTGCCTTGATGGAAGACCGCAGCTTGTTCTCAAATGCCGGCTGATCTTCTGTCAGGAATAAACGCGAAAAACAATCCAGGTAGTCGGTAATCGTATCAATAGATGCGTCACTCTTATCCTGACGATCTTCTGCGTATTCTTCCATGTCTTTCTGCAATGATTTTTTCGATGTCATATTGCTTTCTGCCCGGCCAAGCGCCCGAAGCAGAGCAGCAACTTTTTTGGCATCTCTTTTTATGCCGTCACTGCGTTCCATATCATCCGGTATATTCAACAGATAATCCTTAGGGATCTGTAATGCACTTTTCAGCGGAAGATCCTGAATCCCAGGCCAGCCGCCTCTGACAACATAAGAAATCAGGTTGTCCAACTGCACTTCCCGTACGGGGACTGGTGTCATGGAGTTGTTGAAGAGGTCCATGATTGAAACAGCTCCGGATGAATTTCCGGTTTCGTACAAGGACATGGTACGCATGGCAATTCGGCCGATCCTTCCGCTGCCTCCGTGAAGCTTTCCTTTCATAACAGGAGTAGACGAGCCTGTCAGCACATACTGTCCTTTGTTCCCGGTCTGATCCACTTTGTACCTGACAGCGTCCCAAATTGCCGGCACCACCTGCCATTCGTCAATCAGACGCGGGAATTCGCCGTCCAGCACAAGAGAAGCATCCATTTCAGCAAGCTGTTTATTCATGAAGTTTCCAGCGGGATCCCCGATGAATGCAGCGGATTCAGCATGGCTCCTGGAAGTCCAGGTTTTTCCGCACCACTTCGGCCCTTCCACACAAACTGCACCATAGATGCTCATGAGTTGTGAGATTTGGGCATCAATCAATCTTGGTCTATATCCTTCCGGAGTCAACATAAGGATTCCTCCTTCCCGATTCTGCATGTATCATATCACGCAGCGGACACTTAATCAAGAAAAATCGACGAACCGAATCCGAGTATTTCGACAAATTTGTTCTGTAAATATCGATGATTCAAGGCATCAAACGGTATCAGTCTGACACAGGCGGCAAACTCGACGAAGTGGTTCGATATGGGAAAGGGAGGAGCGATGGAGTGAGCGAGCTTTTGCGCTTGCGCGGAAGCGAGACGATATGCAATCCGCAACGACGGTGCACAGCAAGGACCGGATCGTGTTCCGGCTGACCTGCGGGATAGAGATGGAAGGGTAAAACAATAGCAGGAACGCGGCTCACCCTTGTGGTAAGCCGCTATTTCTTGTTTTAGGGACTGGCGATTACTGCCGTAATGTGCTCAACGCTCGGAAAAGGCGCCGCATTTGCAGCTATCAAGGTTTATTTCTGTATAATAACGCTTTGGTCATGACTCGATTTATTTTTCCAGCTTAAAGAGTTTTGCCGTCACATTTGAAATCAGAGCAGACAGGATAATGCCAACAAGGATAACGACAGGCAGTGTCCACGACGGGCTTGCCGCCATCAGGCCGTCGGCATATCCGGCAGGCATTTCTTCAACCGCGCATTCATAGGTATATGCCCGATTGAACCAAATCTGACCATAGTAACCGAAGCTCGAAAAAGTCATAAGGATTGTCGCAATAACATCCCCGGTCCAGTTATACTTGAAGGCCGCCCGGATGATCTCCGCCAGAACTGCGATAACGATCAGCGGGATTACATGCCATGCAACCGCATCCTGTATCACGAGAAGAAGAAGCAGCATACCGAGAAACAGGCACACCGCCACTCCCGGAGCTTTCACCCGTCTAAACGCGGTGATGATGATCCCGGAAAGCAGGAGTCCAGCCGTGACCTGATAGCACACGAAGAGAACCGGATGAAACGAGCCGGTTACGCACACAAGTGCCGTCACAACTGCGTACAGCACCGCATACAACAGCATCCGCAGAGCATTCTTTTTGTTCCATTTGTCCATGATGAGAAACCCCCTTAAGTTAATGATTTGAGTTAGAGTTAACTAACCTCATAAACGCGAAAAATCCGCCGAAGCGGAAATTTCTCAGTGTTTATGCTTATATACCGAAGATCTTTTGCCAGCCGGGATACATTAGGATCTTGATGAATTCCATATAACGGTATGCTTCTTCTCTGGAAAGATCGTGCCTGACCATCTCAAAGACGGCATGAATGTATTCAGTGGAGAGAAGATGCCATTCCATATCACTGAGAGATCTGACAGGGATGCCGGTCTGTTCGAGCATCTGCGCGTACTGCTTGTTTGACTCTGTTTCACTTTCAATCAGGTCTTCTTCAAAAGAAGCATAGCGCGAGCCTTCGGAGCAACAGATCAGAAGCTTGAAGCCTTCATAATGATCATAGATAAAATCCACCAGCGGGATCATGTATTCCTCCCGAAAAGGGGAATATACCGTAACATCGCCGCTCATCTGCGCGCCGTTCTCTGTCTGCAGCTGTTCTAAATCCTCCAGCGTGTTCCTTACCAAAAAGCCAAACATCGCTTCTTTACCGGCAAAATGCTTGTACAGGCCGGCGGTTGTGATTCCAACCTTTTTTGCGATCCTGTTGAGAGAAGCCTTCTCGTATCCCCATGTCAGAAACTCTTCCCGCATGCACGCAAGAATCTTTGCATTGGTGGCAGTTTTGTCTTTTGGCATGTTGCGACTCCGAGAGTTAATGGTATTTACTCACATAAGATAGCACCTTAAGACTGAAAAGTCAATGTTTTTCTAAAAAGACCGGAATCAGCCCCGGAGCCATCAAAGCTCCGGGGCATCAACGCTGTTATGCCTTTCACCAGCGATATACCGCAAGCCGATTGTTGATCTTCTTTCCGATTATGGCGAAGAGCTTCCCCCGAATAGTGTATTTCTTCATTTCTTCGTTGTAGCTTGTCTCAGACACAAGGCTCATCCTCGGCTCCAGCTCCAGATATTCTTTCCCGGATTTGGTGCCCCATCCAAAGCTTGCCTTTGTATATTTCACTGCGTCATGATGCTTGCTGTTTTTCTCCATAAAGGGGAAGTGTAATTCGGCGAGCAGATAGCCGTGCGGAAAATTGTCGCACAGCATGTTCAGGCAGGTCCTGACCTCTTCTTTGGAAAAATACTCCAGGACACCTTCCATAACAACGATAACCATATCCGCTTTGGGGATATTCGCTGTCCATGCACCGTCCAGAGCATTGCCCTCCATCATAACGCAGCGGTCCCGGTCCTCATAGACCCTTCGCCGAACTGCGATCTGATCGGCCAGATCCACATCGAACCATCTGATTTTTCCGTTATCCACCTGCGGGAACTTGTCATCGAATCCGCATCCCAGATTGATGCAGACAGCATCAGGGTACTGCGCAATCAGTTCTTTCAGTTTATCCCTGTACATGATCGTGCGGGCGATCACACCCTCGTGGGACATAAAGGGATCATATTTGCTGACGTCAACGCCAAGGGTCTCGATGATCTCTTTTGCCTTCTCGTCCCTGATTCGTGCGTTCGGACGCGATGTCTCACTTGCTTTAATCGCCAGCGGGATCAATGCGGTTTCCTGAATATCTCCAAATCGTAAATCCATGCTCATTGGTAAAACCCCTCCTATTTGAATCCTTTGCCCTGAGTAAATACCGGCGGCCAATATTCCATTGGGTTGGCGTCGATTTTCAGCTTGAAATCACAATAATCGCCATCCTCAAAGCAGGTGTGCTCCCGGAACAGCGGAACGCCGAAAGCCCCGAACATGACGTAATCCAGATTGCACAGATACGGCATATACTCTTCATAGCCATGCGTTTTTGCAAAGTTGGACAGAGGGCATACCAGATTGTGATAGCTGAAATCATAGCCCAATTCCGGTGGAATCATCGTTTTGGTTTCAAAGCTGCCCGGATATCTGGCTGCGTTTGCAGCGTTCTGAGCGTCTTTCTTCTGGTACTTCCTATTAAGGGATTTGACATTCGTAAAATATCTGTGTGCGATTGTCTTAACAATACCGGGCATTCCTTTAAAACGCCGCTCATAGGCCAGCACCATCAAATGACCGATCTCTTCCATCCCGGCGCCGTACTTCTTTAAAACCTCGCCCATCGAGACGAAGCAATACGCTCCGGTCAGGTTACTGGTGCCGCTGACGTCATCTCCGCCGATATAGGGAAAGTTCTTCAGCATGTTCTTTTCATAGTGGTCCCAGATCTCAGAGAAGAGCAAGGCGTAAGACTTCCCACTTTTTTCCTCCATCTCCCCGGCAATGGGCTTGAGAAGCTTGTCCATCGCCTTTTTCATCTTCGGCGCTTTTTTTGCATAATATTCGTGCATCTTAAACTCCTCTTTCTTTACGCGCTCCCGACAACGCAGTACATGTTCTTGTTTCTGGTGATTCGAATTCCGGTAAAGCCCGCCTTCTCCATGAGCGCCTTGATCTCCTCAGGCGTGTAGGATGTCATACCGGGAATCATGTCCTCCCAGTGCTTATTGGGATCACCGGGATCATTGATAACAGCGAACTGCCCGTTTTTCTTCAGGATTCGTTTCACCTCAGAAAAGCAGGCTTCAATGTTCTTCCAGAAGTATACGGTCTCAAAGGCCGTTGCAAGTGTCAGCTCCCCATCCATGAATGGAAGATTCTTAGCATCTCCCTGAATAATCCAGCATCGTTTCCCGATTTCCTTTTTGTTTGTGGCTGTGGATTTTTCTACACTGGCTGAAGAAATATCCACCCCGTATACGCTGCCGCACTCCGACCGCTCCAGCAGCCTTTTGACATTGAACCCGCCGCCGCATCCGATATCCACGATCTTGCCTTCCGCTGGCACGGCAAACTGCGTAAATCCCCACTTTGCCATAGGAGAATGTCCCATGTTCATGCCGGAAAGCATCAGCTTTCCAAGCAGGCCTTTCGGGTTTCCGAAATTATCCTTGATACTCATATTCATCCATCCTTTCTGTATTTGACCACTATTTTTCCGTTCCGACCTTGTTCAGTTTCCTTTCAAATGAATCGAATGTCTCCTGGTCCGGCAGCGTTGCAAGCAGCCCGCCGAACATAAATGCATTGCCACAACTTAAAAAAGTCGTTCCTATAGCAGGCCCGATTGCAGAGTTCGATCCGATCAGCTTTGCAATAATCAGCGCAGGAATGGATCCCAGGATGACATTGAACCACTTGGCATAAGGCGGATAGGGTGTAAATTCTTTTGCAAATGCCTTGAACTGGATCACGATCATCGGTAGCCAGAAGACCGCAAGCAGTACATAGATTGGCTGCGAAAACCACCAGAACAGGCGGTCTGCGACAAGCTCCGCCGTCGCCGCATCCTGCGGGAGCAGATATTTATAGACCATGTTCAGGATGCCCATATTCAGATGGCAGCCGATCGGCGCAAGCCATATGTAACCGAAAATGCCGGTGCGATAGATATGTGCGTACTTCGGCGCAGCGTCTGCCATGAGGCGGTAGATGCCGAAGCAGGCTAATCCTTCCAGAAAGATCCCAAACATGCCAAGCAGCGATCCTGCAATTATCTGCCCGTCCGTCAGGTTGGGAGCGCCGGCCATCACACTGGCGGCTATGCTTCCCGTTCCGATCTCCTCAGCATAGCCCAGCAGGAAGTCTCCGATTCCTGTCATAACGGAGGCGAACAGCCCGATGATAAGCAGCTTCCGGATACGTGCTCTGTCCAGATTATTCTCAATTCCTATGTTGTTCATAAATCTCCTTTCGCCCAGCGGTCAAGCCATGCGATCACGTATCTTCTGGCGTCTTCCGCCGCGGCTCTGTCCTCTTTGACCGCAAACCCGGCAAGGATCGCTTTCCCGGAACAGCGCGTACCGATCGAAGCCGTCCTTTTCTATGCTGAAGCTGCGATCACATGCTGTTTTCATGCTATTTTGCTCCTTTTACCCGATCGCCCACGATCCAATAATCACATACCGAATCGCCGTTTGCGATCGTATGCCCCCGCTGCAACTTTCCATGCTGAAGTCGAAACATAACTTCATCCGTGGCGCAGAGGGCCGGCATCAGCTCCGCAATACCCTCACGCTGACAGAACTCACAGATCGGACAGCGGGTGAAGTAATAGAAGCTTCCGTCTTTATGGCGGGATTCGTCGAAGTTTACTACCCAATTGACGGGATACTCCCTTCCGTGAGCCTTGTACCACTTCTCATATTTCCGCATGTCCTGCTCCCACTTCTTCGGCGTCCGGTTCAGATCTGTCATGCCGAAGATTGTGCGGAGCAGCCGGCTTTCCAACACGTCGGTCATGACCAGGCCCATTTTCTCCGGAGTGATTTGACGGCCGCTCCCGAGCCAGGCAGCCGCGAAGACATAAGCGAAGTAGGCATTCGTGGCCATAGGGTTGCCCGGGCCGAGATCGTCCGCATGGGAAAGCAGGCGTCTGTACTCTGCCTTGCCGTTCCGGATCGACTTTTCAGCCAGTTCTTTTCCGAAACGTCTTGTTATGCTCTTTTTCATCATCGGCGCAAACAGCGTCCAGTAGATCCCCACGAATTTCATGACAGCATTTCCTTATCTTTATAGATTTGCAGGAAAGAATTCAGAATAGCAACATAAGGCCGAGGAACATGATTGTTCCGGCCCAGTTCCCGCTGCCGCCGATGCGAGTTGGCATCAGCACAAGCATCAAAAGGGCCGTGTTGAACACACACGTCCATCTCGGCAACGGCGTCAGGCCCAAGATGACTGCGACGAAGAGCGCGATGCCGAAGATCAGAAAGCCGACATAGCAGACAACCATCGTGACAGCCGTTTTCTGAAACAGCTCCGTGATAATCTTCCGGGCCTCCTCTGTGCGCCCCAAGCGAACATACAGCCATTCTGGAACGCCGCAGAGGATATGATGCGCCATGCCAAAGGTGAAGATCAGGCCCACGGCCAGCAGCATCAGATTCCCATGGATCGCCGAGAACGGCCGCATCCACAGCGCGAGCGCCAGATAGCCAAAGAACATCATGCACATGGCAAGGCAGCCCAGCACCATAGAGAGGATGGCATTTCGCAGCGGCATTCCCTCAAAGACTTCGGAGAGTTTTCGGTTGTCCTTCATATAGTCAAACTTAAAACGCCCGTTCGGCAAATAGGTAAGCCAGCAGTCGCACACACCGCAGAGCAGATGCCCGATCAGCGCGACCAGGAATAGCCATTTGATAGCCGTCATGTTTTCAACCCCTTTACTTCCCCTCAATTTAGCTTTGACTGTCGGCTTTCGCCTGATTAAAACAGCTTTTTGCGGCTTTGATAACGGCGCTGGAGGTCATCGTCGCGCCGCTGACAGCGTCCACTTCCGGGCTTTGCCGTTCCAGGATCTTGTCACAGAGCTTTCGGATCGCCCGGTTTCCTTTTCCGCTTTCCTCCGGCCCTTCAATGCGAAGTCGGATGATATCTGTTTCTGAAAACTGAGCCTCGACAATGACTTTTCCCGCAAATCCCCATGCGCTTGCTATATATTCGCCCGCGATAAAGCATCCGGTTCCCTGAAGCTGATCTTCAGAGGCGTTGCGTTGATACACGTTCTTCGATGCAGCGCAGCCGCTTAACAGAAACAGCGCTGCCAACAGCAGACCGGCTGTCTTATGGATATTCTTCCTCATGACAGATATCCGACGATTTCATTGAAGGCAGCTCTTGTCTCCGGGAATAGATCGATTGCAGGATAACAGTGGAACAGACCCTCGCCGATGTGCAGTTCACACTCCGAGCCGTCCCGACGGAAAGCTTCTATCAGACGATCCGCCGCGGCGCTCAACACCTCGTTGCTGCCGTAATAAATATGCGTATAGGGCATGTGCGACAGGTCTCCGGTGGAAAACTGCGTCATATACCCCGGCAATTTTTCCCCGTGGCGCATGGTGGGGATCACGGTATCCATGAAGGAGGCCGAGATCATAATGTCCGTATCTGACAACTCCCGGATACGTGCCTTTTCCTCCTCGGAGACCGGTTCACAAGCCGGAGAGGAGACGATCATAAGCTTCGCCGCAGGCAGAGGATCAGTCAGCGTGTTGTTGTACTCAAACATGCCCAGGGCGATGTCTGCACCTGCGGAAAAGCCGATCACTGCAATGTTCTCCACGCTATAGGTTTTCAGCATCTCACGGTAAGTTTCAAGCGCCATGTGGTATATTTCCCGCACGGATACGTCATTGCAGGAGGGATAACGCGGGATCCAGACGTCCCGTCCGGAGAGGCGGCCGAACTTGACGGAGGTTCTCTTCTCCAGACCGGAAATCTCGCTGGTAAAGCCGCCGCCATAGAGATACAGCAGCGCCCGACCGGAGGGTCTCTCGTCCAGGATGACCAGCACCTGCCGTCCCAGGTTCTCTTTGTACTCCACATGCTGACCCCTCATCGGTTTCACCGTAAAGGTCCGGCCCCGGTTGATCTTTTCTTTCATGCGGTTGATGTCTTCTACCGGGCGGTCATATTTTGCTTTGATGCCCGCAGCTTTTAGAAAGCATTCAAACAATCTCAAGGAAATGCTCATGGTTTTGCCCTCGTTGCCTTTTTTATTTTCGCCAGTCTCTGCTGATCAACAGTCCGTTTTCCTTCCGCTCCGGCGGGTATTCCTTCAGCCGCTTGCTGCCCATGCTTACATACCAATTATCGCAGCGGTCGTCTCCGTTCGATACAGTGCGCGGACGGATCAGGCCTCCATGGATCATGTCGATCCCCGGGAAGTCCCAGTTGCACATGGCCGGCATCAGAAACTCATATCCGTGTTTGACCGCGAAATTGTAGATGGGGCATCCGACAAGGGCGACTTGGATTCCTTCCTTCAGCCCATCCGTATCCATCTCGATGCGCCATCCGTCTTCCCAGCGACCGGTATCAAGCTCACGGTTCATCCTCGTTCCGATACGCCGGATCAAAGCCCTGGCAAGCCGCAGGAAACCCTTGCTGTCAACCGTCAGAAAATGCGGCAGCCTTTTCTCCGGAACATCCTTGCCGAAGATGACGCCGCTGGATCGGTAGAACTCCTCCACGGTTTCCTTCTCTGGAAGCACTTCCCAGTAGGCAAAGGCGGCGATAGCGTCATAGAGCTGCCAGATCATCAGATTATGTTTGCCACCGCAATACGGAAGATCTGCGAGGAACTCCTCGTATTTTCTATCGATCTGCTCCATGATACGGGCACATTCATCAGCTCCGTACTTCTGGGCAAGACGCTTTCGTATTCCTTCCTCGGCAGTTTTTGAATAAGCCAGGTGTTTATTGTAATCAATAGAAAGCTTCCCCATTTATTCTACCTCAACAGCGCCGCAATACCCGCAACGATCAGCCCCGCGATAGGGCAGACGAGGAAGGTCCAGCCAAGGGCGTGCTCCGGAATCGCCAGCTTCAGCAGCCATTCCTTTCGCTCCCAGGCTTTGCAATGCTCCGCGCCCTTGATCCTGTCTCTGATCTTTTGCGGCAGCCAACAATCCAGGATCAAAAAATCGCTGATGCTCACAAAGGTCATTTCCACATAGCCGGTCCAGAACAGCGGCCAGAAGCCTGCAGTACCCGAAAGGTGCGCACTGATTGCCCAATAGAGAAACATGGCAAGATACAGCCCGTACAGGAACAGCTTCATCTTCCGTGCTTCTGTCCGGTTCACATAGGGCGCTGCCGCTTCCTTGATCTCTTTGGGAAACATGACGCTGTACTCCTGCGGCCAGATGGTGAAGCCTATCAGCACAACAGCGTTGAACAGCAGGGACATAGAGATCCCATCAAGAATGATCCTGGGCCAATTCATATGTACGCTCCTTACAGCTTTCTCACATAAAAATCGCAGCGATCTGCGCCGGTGCCAAGCGTACCGCTCCTTTTGAATTCCAAGCCCGGGAGGTTTCCATAGGTCCGATTGTCATTTTCACAGAAGATTCTGGTCAGCTCCGGGCAGCCAAGCTCTGCAAAATACCGATTGTAGGGACACGCGACGATATCCATGCGGTATTCGCCCTTTTTCTTTGGGTAAAATACGTTCTTGAAACCGCTGTCAGAGCCGAACATTTTCTTTGTCAGAGGATCCCATACCCGGATGAACAGCCCTTTCATCCCAGGCAGCCTCATCATCCCGGCGATTTTCTTTCCGGCGTCCGTCGTCTTCCTGATGGCGGCATCTTCGATTACGGCATATGCCGTTTTCTCATCCAAAGCTTCCTTCAAGGTCAGATAGATCGCCGCGGAAGGAAAAATATACGTATCTGTGTGGGTATGCTCGCCCTTCGGGATTTCGGCATACTCCTTCATGATTTCAACAAGCCTGTGCTCCGCTTTTTCCCATAGCGCATCGCTTTCTCTCTTTGGTATCCTGGCATCCAGTTCGTTCTTGATAAACTGCTTGCGTTTCATGATCTGTGCCGTTGTTTTCATTTGCTGTCCCTCACTATGCAGATTCCTCCGATTCAGCCCCGGTAATCCGGGCATCGTGATGTGTCGATGATGCGGAAATCGCAGCAAGGCGCACCTTTGCCGATGGTGCTGATCCGCGCCCATTTCAGGTTTTTATGGAGATGACCGTACTTGGCGTCGTCGCTGTCGCAAAAAGCGGGGTTGAGTTCCAGACAGTCGTACTTCTCGCACATGGCATGATAGGGGCAGGAGACGATATCGAAGCGCGCTACCGCCGGGGTTTCGGTTACCGGCATCCGATACTCGAAGCCTGCCTCCGGGCTGAAGTCCCGAAGGGAGTGCCTGACCATGCCTGCCGGATAGCGGTGGTACAGCCCTCCGATATGGAGATACCACGAAACGGGTTTGAACATCAGGCTGCAGATCCGAACAAAGAAACGGCGGATGACATCGCAGGCTTTCTCCGGCTCCATCCCGTGCTGAAGCAGCGTTTTGTATACAGCAATCGCCGGGAAGATGTTCGTTTCTGTGTGCTGCTTTAGTGCCTTTGAGACGTCCTTATTCTCCTCTGTCAACTGACAGAAGCGGCGGTTTGCTTCCAACTTGATCTTGCGGAGTTCCGAGTTTGAAAAGTCTCTTTTGGCCCCGTTTGCCATCATGGATACGATCGGATTCATTGCGCTCCTCCCGAATAATCAATGTCTTTGTGGATACCGGCTTGTCACAGCGCTTTCAACAGCTTGATCCATTTTCTCTGTCGGTGGGCGTAAAACGCCTTTGCCCAGATCCAAATGAAAGGCGTTTTCCAGCCTGCCTTGATATCTACCCCGTCGGTGTACTCTGTCTTTTCACCTGCATCCCACAGCGTGATTTTGTGATCCCAGGCCCGAACATGCTCATTGTGCTCCCGGCTCTGGATAGCGTCGATATCAAAACGTTCGATTCGGATCGTATGCGTTCCAAAGGGAATAAAACCGAACAACTTGAAACGGTAGGAAGATACGCCGCCGACTCGCCAGACTGGATCCGTATCCTCGCTGGTCGGCGTAAAGCTCGCGTACGGTGCGGCAACGGCCTGCAGGGTCTCCAGACGCTGCAACTTTTCAAATACGACTTCCCGCTTTGCTGGGAAGACCGATGTCTTATGAACGATCATTCAAATTCCCTCATTCGTCAATCCACTCTCGGACTGTTGCTCGAATATGAGCGTCAAAATCAGTCCGACTTTCACGACCCTCCCGCACATAGCCTTTCGTTTCCTTGAAGATAAGCGGAAGAAGCAGATCGTAAGCAAAGGCAGGGATAATCAGTTTCATCAGGGATTCAGGAAAGATGAAATGACTGCAGTGCTCATAAATCAGCGTCTCGCACCGACAGCTGTGCTCTTTTTCTTCCAGCCGTTTCTGCATACGCCGAATGCCCCGGCAAGTGTCCCAGAGAACGTCATCCTCAGCGCCCGCCAGCAGCAGTCTTCCCTGAATATTCTCAATCGGGATCATGATATCTTCCGTCAGCGGTTGCTTTTCCTCTGCCAGGTTATGAAAATCCAAGGCCGCAACCAGATCGCCACGCCGTTTTGCCTCCGCTTTTACCTGATTCCAATAGTCCAGATACGGAGCGTGCATGTATGGAAGCGATTTTCCCCGCCAGGTATAAGCGGACTCTCCCTCCGCGGGCCTTTCCGGGGCCCCGTCCAGACCGTCTTTATATGTTCCCCAGTAGACCCAATCCATCGGCGTCATGCCGATTGTTAGCGTGATATCCGGAATCCTTGCAGCCGCGCTCAACGCCATATTGCTTCCGGACGACATCCCGCAGATGCCGATCTTCTCATATCCGATGCCCTTCAGATACCGCACTGCGTTCTCCACGCTCTCCAGCGGCCAACTGTGCAGCCCCTTCATGCTTTTCTCCGGGCCGATCCCCAGAGCAGAACATCCCATTTGATTGATCCACTTCATACCTTTTTTGACAAGGAACATATCCGGATACTCGTCTTCTGTCAGGAGGATAACCGCTTTTCCTTCTTTCTGCGACAAGAGCCCACAGAATCCATCTGTGCTTTCCGTAAATCTAATGGTTTTCATTTTGTCCTCTCTATCCGATCAGAGTAAAGATCCATGCCGTCAATGCGCAGGCGATAGGGATCATCACGATCTGCTTGAGCTGCTGTTTCCGGTTGTATCCGAAGTCCTGCCATCCGGCGCAGCCCTCTGTCTCCGGGAAGTAGTGCTGGAAGAAGTGCGTCTTTGTCAGCAGGTAATAGTCCAGCGCCCCGATATCGAATGCCTTGATCACGCCGCCGATGATCAGAAAGCGGATAAAGAACTGCCAGAAAGAAAAACCTCTGCGCAGTCCGTCGATTCCGCCAATCGCGAACAGGCCGATATAGGCAAGGCAAAACATAATCAGAATGATCCAGCCGAGAAAACGGCGGGGCGACATGCCCTGGCGCTCCCATTCCTCAAGCCTCGGCTTCAGGCATTCCTGAACGTCTTCAGGAAAATTTTTCGCCAACAACTTTGTCGGCATCGTGACCGTCACGCCCCAAATCCCGAAAAACAGAAGTGCACAGCCTGCAAGAGCTAAGAGAATTGTCAACCACATTGTATTTACTCAATTCCTTTCATCGGATCCACATGACCATCAGCCCCACCAGCGCGGCAGGGATTAAGGCAAAGATTATTCCCGGGAACAGCATGCCTTTTGCGTGGAACCACTTCTGATGGTATGCCTCGTCCATGTGCTCAGTACCCTCCAGCCGGAACATGGGGAGATTGGCAAAAAGCACCCAGTCCAAAAAGCAAGTGTCGTAAACGCCGATCCAGACCATCAGGCCGAACGAGAGCCAGAATCCCTGCCAGAAGGTACTGGTTCCGGCAATCAGCGCACACCCCAGCAGGATCGCGGTAAAGATCACTATACCGAGGCTCTTTGTCAGCAGCACGCTTTTCGAGCGGTAAGACACGTCGATGCGCTCATGAGTTTTGAAATACTCCTCCTGGATATCCGGAGGATAGTTGTGGATGCTCGTAGCACTGTACTTCCTGTCCCCGCGATAATAGGTAAAGATGATGAGCGTAAACAGCGCCGCAAACACGATCATTTCAATTGTAATAACCCACCAGGTCATTTTGGGAATCCCTTTCTCAATCTTTTGCTGTCTCCGAGATCCTTCGCAAATCTTCCGCAAATTGCTTCGGCTGCATGAGGGCATACTGCCCGTGATCCATACCCGGGATTTCCCGGAACCGCACACCGGGAATATGTTTTGTCACCCAGGCTATATCCAGCTTCCGGGCCCTTTTTTCATCCTGGCCATACCAATACTCGATCAGGGTATCAAGAACCGGAAAACCAGGAGGCATGGAATAATTATCAGTGGAATCAAATACATGCCAGATTGTTTTTGCGCTCATGTGCCGCATGACCTTGTACATGTAGTCGATGCCCTCCTGCGTATATTTTTCCGGCGGGAAGGCAAGGGACAGTGCCTTTTTGCTGTGTTTTCCCCATTCTGTCATTAAGAAATCACGCAGCAGGATCAGTCTGGTAATCGGGCGCGGCAGTTCATACGGGGTAATCCCGGCATCTATAATCGCATGATTCACACGGAGGCGATTATTCGCCAGCATACGGATTACGAAGCCGCCTCCCATCGATAAACCGTAGAGCACGTCGATCTCATGCTGGCCGCGGGAAATCAGCTTCGTTTCGATCCTATCTGCTATATCCTCCACGGTGGTGAATTCCTCATTTGTTGTGAGATCGTGCCCCGGCACCGCAACTACGAATATATGGAAATCCTCTTTCAGTTCATCTATTGAATCCTGAAACATATCCCAGCTCATGCAGGCTCCGTGGATCATGACCAGCGATTTCTGATCAGCCCCGCCAAACTCATAAATGTTCATCTAATCATCTCACAATCAAACTCATAATGCCGGACAGAATGGCAGCGATCACCACCATGCCAACAGTTCCCATAATCCATTTCCGCTTCTTGTCCTTCGCAGTGATATACGGGCGAAGGTCCTCTGTCCCGGGGATAATCCATGCATCGGTATGTCCGACCCAATATCCATCGATGAGAAAACGGTCGATCAGATTCATAATTGACAAAATCACAGACGACTGCCAGAAACCGGGCAGAAATCCCCGCGCATCGTTGACCCAATATACGCAAATGAGCACATAGATCATATATCCCGGAACACACAAGCCTTTGAACCTAAGGCTTCGTTTCCTGATCACATCCCTGGTCATCATTCCCAGCTTTACAACGCGATCCTGCACCTTTTGATCGTAAAGATGAACCATTCCGATCGCGCCACCGCGTATGCCGATTGCGCAGACGAGGCACAACAGGAAACCAAGGCCAAGACCTTCAAGGAGAAGTTTTATCGCAAGCATATACTGTCCTCCCTCCGGCGTCCATCTGAAGCTTCGTGTCAGACAGCTCCAAACTCCGTTCGGACAACGAAATACTGATCCCTCTTGGATTTGATGTACAACCGTGTGATCCAGCTATACCGAACACCCTCCACGGGGTAGCCCTCCAGATAGCTTTTCTGCACGACACTTGTTATACGGTTGGACCAGGCGGGAAGCTCTGTTTCCGCATTCTCCAGAGCGAAGGTGATCTTTGTCTCATTCTGCGTCATGCTGATTTGTGTGTTGCCAGACTTCGCCCCTTTGGCACTCACGAAATCAAAGACGAACACGCCGCCGGGAAAACGCTCAGCCATAGCGGAGACGAGTTCTTTCACCGCGTCCTGCGTCAGATAGTGCAGCACGCCTGCCGCCAGAAAGATTACGCCCTTTTCTTTTTCAAAAGGCACCGCGTCAAACCAGCGGTGATCGGTGATGTCGCTGACGACGTTCTTTTCGTTTTTTCCTGTGGGGATGTACTTCTTCCGGCAGGCGATCACATCCGGGAAATCGATATTGATCCACGGATTTGAGTCGTTTTTCATCTGTCTGCGCAGGCAGGAAAGCCCCGCTCCCAGTTCCACAACCGTTGCCCCTGGATGGATTCTCAAGTAATCACAGACTTCACAAGCAAAGTCGTACTGGCGGATCGCTCCTGCCAGCGCCCCACACTCCAGATTGTATAGGACCGTGGGCGGCTTCTTCTCGCCCATCTCCTTCAGAATTCGCACCGCATCATAGTCAGGCATGATCTGCGGAAGCTTCTTTACCGCTATTGCCCTGCTCCAGAGAGGAATGCACAAGGTGCGTTCCACGCTGTCTTTCTTCAATTCACTCATATCACATAGCCTCTCAACCACGCAGATGGATCAAAAAACCGCGCCGTCCGCCTTCATCAACAACTTTCATGGCAATGCGTGTGTACAGCTTCAGCTTTCGTTTCAGTTGCTTCCTCGCCGCCGTGAAGAACGGGCGCTCTTCCACCAGCTTCATTCCGCAGCGCGCAGCCACCGATCGGCCACTGTCCGCGCTAAAATGCAGCTCAGCGTCGTTATTGCCGGTTTTTCGGATGTAGTCGTTGGCATATTTGATGGCTTTTGCCGTCATGGCGTCAAAGATTGATCTGCCCTCCCGATAAACGCTTCGATCTCCCCGACATACTTCTCCGTCTCAGCCGCCATATAGGCACAGTGGGCATAGCCAGGGCGAATCGACAAATCTGCTTTTGGCATGTATACAGGGATCGTTTTCTTCGAGTACGTCCAGTCGAAGTCCTTTTCCCCAAAATCCAGATGCAGCTTCTTCTGCTCCGATTCTGTCAGTTGTCTCAGGTCATAATGACAGCAGGCATAGCAAATGGCGTCTATGTCCTCCGGTGTGATCCTCTCAAAATTCCTTGTCATCATCTTCGCAAAGGCATAGCCATACATTTTTATGAGAGACGAGGATGCCTCAATATGAGTTTTCTTTAGTTTTTTTCTGCGGATTCGGAATAGCTTTTTCATGAACCCCTCGGCAAACCGGGCGTTCCGACACAGCGCCACACCATCAAACCAGGCATGGCGCACCGTGAAGTCCGCATCGAGAAACAGACGGTATGCGACTGCCACGCCAAGCGATGCGCCGTAGACGAGCATGATATCGGTGCAGCCAATTTCCTGAAGAAAGCCCTTCAGACCCTTGTATTCTTCATCCGCGGAACGGTATGCCCCGGCTTTTCCATGGCCACCCTGGTCCGGCGAGATAATGTGATAGGAGCCTTCCAGGTGCGGTTTCATAAGCTGATACAGATCTGAGCCCGTCACCATCATCGGCGCAAGGAGGATGATTGTCGGATCCTCCCGGTTTCCGTATTCATTGACGAACATAATACCTCTTCTTTCTGTTAGAGGTGGCTAACCTCATTGCAAAGAAACAGCCCGCCACACAGCCATCCTTCCCGGAGTACTGTATTACGGGCTGTTAGTCGCCGCTTATTATACTTCACAATCGCTGTTTTTTCAAGGCGTAGAACGGTTTTATATGACATTTCTTTGCTTGCGACACGCAATGATTATTTTGACACCGGAAGAGATACGGTAACGAGGAGATTTCAATGGTTTTACGCACGAATCTCTGTTCCGCATGGCAGCGTGAACCGCAGGTCATCCTTGCCGTAGACGGTGACGTAGGAAACCAGGCTGCCTCACATGGCTTCGTCGAACTCGGTCACTGTTTCCGGCAGTTTCTCCAAAGCCTTGATGAAGCGGTCAAATTCCCGTTTGCGGATGCCCCACTTGCAGTTTTCCGAGATACTGCGGCTTTCCTCCTGGGCGAAAGAAGCGAGGATGGTCAGCATTAGCTCGCCATCCCCGTCCATAGAATGTATGCCTTCCTCTTCAAACCACACGTCCACGCCGATGTCTTTGAGGTGCCGGACCGTCTCCAGCAGATCGACGGTGTTGCGGGCGAACCGGCTGACCTGCGGGATGGAGATTGAGGTGTAAACTCTTTGCCGAGACTGCATC
>CAZBXX010000045.1:0-17178 GCA_964495965.1 uncultured Oscillospiraceae bacterium
GTGCGGGAGATCCTCGACGAGTGGTGCGCCTGGAGGACCGAGAGCATCCGCCGCAGGGTGTATTTCGACCTGAGCAGGAAAAAGGACAAGCTCCACCTGCTCAAGGGTTTGGAAAAGATCCTGCTCGACATTGATAAAGCCATTGCGATCATCCGGGGCACAGAGCTTGAGAGCGAGGTCGTGCCCAACCTGATGATGGGCTTCGGCATTGATCAGATCCAGGCGGAGTTCGTCGCGGAGATCAAGCTGCGCAACATCAACCGCGAGTATATCCTCAAGCGTACGGACGAGATCGAGGCGCTGGAGAAGGAGATCGCGGATCTGAGCGATACGCTCTCGAGCCGCCGGCGCATCAAGTCGATCATCATCGACGAACTCAAACAGATCAACAAAAAGTATGTCACGCCGCGGCGCTCGGCGATCGTTTACTCCGATGAGATCGAGGAATTCGAGCCCGTGGACGAGGTCGAGGACTATCCCGTGACGCTCTTCCTCTCGAAGGAAGGTTATTTCAAGAAGATCACCGCGCAGTCTCTGCGCATGAGCGGCGAACATAAATACAAAGAGGGCGACCGTCAGGCCGTCAGCTTCGAGTCGGCCAACGGCAGGGAAGTGCTCTTCCTCACAGACCGCCAGCAGATGTACAAATGCCGCGTCTCGGATTTTGAGGACACGAAAGCCTCCGCGCTCGGTGTCTATCTGCCGACAAAGCTCGGGATGGACGAGGGCGAGAGCGTGATCACCATGATCGATCCGGGCGACTATTCCAAGCATCTGCTGATCGTTTTCGAGAACGGCAAAGCCGCGCGTATCGAACTTGGCGCATATGAGACGAAGGCGAATCGCCGCAAGCTGATCAACGCTTACTCGGACAAGAGCGCCGCCGTTTCCGTCATAATCATCGACGAGGAAAAGGACGTCGTCGTTTCCTCCTCCGACGGCCGTACGCTGATCTTCAATACCGCGCAGATCCTGCCCAAGACCACCCGCAGCACGCAGGGCGTGGGTGTGATGACGCTGAAGAAGGGCAAAAAAGTCGTCAGAGCCGTCCCGCTGAAGGACACCGCGATCCAAAACGTTTCGCGCTACCGCGTACGCAGCCTGCCGGCCGCCGGCGCGCTTTTGAAGCCGGAGGACAAGGAAGAAAAGCAGCTCTCCCTGATGGAGGAATAAGATTTCCCGGGTGATGTGATGAAAAAGATCCTCAGCGCGTTTTGCCTCATGCTCCTGTGCCTGCTGCTTGCGGGCTGCGGAAGCGTATTCGAAAAAGAATATGTATCCGTGACTGATTACGTTCCGCCTGCGCAGGCCGAAAACAGCGCGGACGAGCGCGTGACCGTACGCAACATGGCGGAATTGAAAAAAGCGATCATCGACATGGTCTACGGAGGTTCCTCCGGAGGCCCCATCGCTTTTGATCCCAATTATGACGGCAGCGCGACCGAGGACATGGAGAGCGCCTGCTGGCAGGTCAGAACGCAGGATGCGCTCTGCGCCTACTGCGTCCGCGATCTGCGCTTTGAAACCGAGAAGATCGTCAACTATTACGAAGCGACGGTCAGCATCGATTACACCGGCTACGCCGCCGACCTCTCGAGCATCATCCACCTGCCGTATTCCGTCGGCCTGCAGGATATCCTGTCCTCCGCCATGGAGGAAAACCGTCAGCGCGTGACGATCCTGATCGACACAAGCTCCACTACGACGGAGAACGTCCGTTCCACCGCTCTCGATCTTTACCGAAAGAACCCGACGCTCTGTGTGCGTGAGCCGCAGCTGACGGTCTATATGTACAGCGGCTCAGGACGTCAGAGACTATATGAGATCAATTTCCAATACGGGATGCCGGACGACGAGGTCATCCGCTGCAAGTCGCTGCTGAAAAACCTCGACGTCGTGAGCAACCTTGATGCGCGGGAGCTTGACGATATCCACCGCGCCTTTGCCGCCTGCCGATACCTTACAGAAAACTGCATCCTTTCGGAATCCGCGCCCGCGAGCTGTTTTGACGCGCTCATCCAGGGAGAGAGCAGCAGCGAAGGCCTTGCGCTTGCCTACGTCGAGATGTGTCATCAGCTGGGCCAGGACTGCCGTATCGTATACGGCAAGCTCAACGGCGAGAACCACAGCTGGAATATCATCAGACTGGGCGACGACTATTATCATGTGGACGTCAGCCGCTGCTACGACGAGCGCTTTGAGGAGGGCTTCCTGCTCAACGACGAAAGCATGTGGGACGAATACCGCTGGACCATCTCGGCTTATCCTGTCTGCTCGGGCGAATTGAGTTATGCACATCTGCTGGAAGACGATATGCAGGAGCAGGTCGTGGAAAAGCCGAAGCCGGCCGCGGCAGGCGCTGCGGAAACAAGCGCAGAAATGCCGGAAGAAACAACCGAAGAAAAGACGGAAGAAGCGACCGGGGAGTCGACCGGGGAGCCGAGCGGGGAGCCGACCGGGGAGCCGACCGGGGAGCCGAGCGAGGAGCCGAGCGGAGAGCCGAGCGGAGAACCAACCGGAGAGCCGAGCGGAGAACCAACCGGAGAGCCGAGCGGAGAGTCGACCGGGGAGTCGACCGATGAGCCGACCGGAGAAGCGAGCGGAGAAGCGACCGGAGAAACGACCGGGAAAACGACCGGAGAGCCGAGCGGAGAGACGACCGGAGAGACGACCGGAGAAACGTGCGGAGAAGCGACCGGAGAAACGACCGGGGAAACGACCGGGGAAACGACCGGAGAGACGACCGGAGAAACGGCTGAAGAAACAACGGGAGAAACGATTCCGATTACGGACCAAAATAATCCTTGACAAATCGGCAGGGTATGGTAGAATATCCGTTGCCGATGCGGCCTTAGCTCATCCGGTAGAGCGCCACCTTGCCAAGGTGGAGGTAGCGAGTTCGAGCCTCGTAGGCCGCTCCAAAAAACCTATTGCCTGTGCAATAGGTTTTTTTCTATAGGCGGGCATGGTGGAATTGGCAGACACGCGGGATTTAGGTTCCCGTGGGAAACCGTGCAGGTTCAAGTCCTGTTGCCCGCACCACATCGGATTTCACTCCGTACGACTCGGAAAAGGCAGGCGTGTAAGCGCTTGCCTTTTCCTCATCTGTACTCCGCGGCACGGCCTTCCCCAACCGGACCCGCAGCGCTATCCTCGGATTTGGATGCCGGAAAGCAGGCGGCCAATCGGATGCTCCGTTTCCGGCGCTGCGCCTGCGTCGCGGGTCGATCCGCTGAGCTCAAACGCGAAAGAGGACTCCCAAAGCCTGTTTTGTATGCATTTTCAGCTCTCTTACAGATGAGAGCCTCCGGCTGAGAAAGGACATGCCGGAGGCTGTTTTCTTTATTATGAGCCCTTTCTTCGCTTTTGCGGTTCATGTGTTTTGCGGTTGATTATTAGCTTTCGGCGTGCTATAATAACCAATAAAAAGATGGAGAGGTGTGCGCTTTTATACCGATCTTTGGAGAATCAGCTCAGAGACGGACGGAAACTCCTCGAACACCGTTTAACCTTTCAATCGTTTTGCAGAATACCATCATGGAACATGGAGACATAGGACATGACAAAGAGAAAGATTTCATTCAGCCCTCCGGATATTTCGGAGCTTGAGATTGCCGAAGTGGTGGATACGCTCCGCTCCGGCTGGATCACGACCGGCCTCCGTACAAAGCTGCTGGAACGCCGTTTGGCCGCTTATATCGAAACCGGCAGAACCGATGTGGACTGTGATTCCGAAGACGATTCTTCTCGTTTCGCAAACCGCGTAGTCTGCCTGAATTCTGCAACTGCCGCGGAAGAGATGAATTTTCGTATCCTCGGCATCGGCCCCGGCGATGAGGTGATTGTTCCGGCCTATACGTATACCGCCTCTGCCAGCGCTGCGATCCACTGCGGCGCGACGGTGAAATTGATAGATATTCAAAAAGACGGTGACATTGTAAGCCATATGCCGGAAATGGACTATCAAAGTCTTGAGGACGCCATCACCGAAAGAACGAAGGCGATCGTCACGGTCGACCTCGCCGGGATCGTATGCGACTACGACAGGGTTTACAACATTGTCCGCCGCAAGAGGTATCTTTATAAAGCCAGCGAAAGCGACGGATCGCCGCTTGGCGATCTCAGTTCCCGGATACAGAAATCATTGGGCCGCATTGCGGTCCTGGCGGACAGCGCGCACAGCCTGGGCGCGTCACGGGCTTTTGAGGGCGTGAAAAAATACTGCGGCCAGATCGCGGATTTCACCAGCTTCAGCTTCCACGCCGTGAAAAACTTTACGACGGCCGAAGGCGGCGCCACAACGTGGCTTCCGTTTGAAGAGATCGATGACGCCGAGATCTACCATATGTTCCAGCTCCTTTCCCTGCATGGGCAAAGCAAGGACGCGATGGCAAAATCCACACCGGGCGCATGGGAGTATGATATCATCGGCCCCTGGTATAAATGCAACATGACAGACGTGCTGGCATCCATCGGCCTTCGGCAGCTGGACCGGTATCTTTCCATGTGCGAGAGACGCAGAGAGATCATCGAACGATACGATGAGGTCTGTGATGAGCTCGGCCTGTTCCATCTCAACCATCATACGGCCAAAATGGACAGTTCCAATCACCTGTATCTGATCCGTATCCCGGGCGCGGATGAGGAAAAACGAGGAGAAGCCATCGACATGCTGGCAGAGCGAGGCATATATGCCAACGTACACTATAAACCGCTTCCCATGATGACCGCTTATGGCGGCGATTGCTCAAAATACCCCAATTCCTACGATTATTACCGCAATCTTATTTCTCTGCCTCTTCACACGCTGCTTACGGATGAAGATGTGGCCTATATCTGTGATGTACTGAGAGAAATTGCTCAATGACCGCGGGTCAGGAGATCAAGCGATGCTGACGAGTTGGGAAAAGCTTCCGGAATCCATCAGGATCCCGGAAGTAAGGCCTTATTACGACATCCTGAATAAAAAACGCTTCTCGCTGCTGATCAAACGGCTGTTTGATTTGTTTGCGTCTATCGTTTTGCTGATCCTTCTGGCTGTCCCGATGATCGTCATCGCTGTCTGGATCAAAACGGACAGCGAAGGACCTGTTTTTTACAGACAGGAGCGCGTGACAAGAGACGGAAAGCATTTCCGCATCCATAAATTCCGGACGATGGTCGTCAACGCCGACCGGATAGGGACAGCTGTTACGGTAGGAAATGATAAGCGGATCACGAACGCGGGAGAAAAACTCCGAAACCTGCGTCTGGATGAGCTGCCGCAGCTTCTGGACGTGCTGAAGGGCGATATGAGCTTTGTGGGGACGCGTCCTGAAGCAGTCAAATACGTGGAGAGATATGAGCCGGAATACTATGCGACGCTTCTCCTCCCGGCAGGGATCACCAGCGAGGCCAGCATCCGCTATAAGGATGAGAACAGACTGCTCAGCGCGGCGGACGATGTTGACCGCACGTATCTCGAACAGGTCCTTCCCGACAAGATGAAGTGGAACCTCCAAGAGCTTCGCCGCTTCCGCCTGCTCAGAGAACTGGGCACCCTTTTCCGGACGGTCGCGGCCGTTTGCGGGAAGGATTACAATTAAGGAGATCGGATGGAATTACAGGTTTCGTTCATTGTGGTTGCACTGAACGCAGCGAAGACGATCGGGCCTCTATTGGAATGCCTGAAGCGGCAGACCTATCCGCACGAGCTGATAGAGGTCGTTTTGATCGATAGCCTCTCGTCGGATGCGACAAAAGAAAAAATGCAGCGCTTCCAGGCCGAAGAAAAGAGTTTTCGGAACATCACGGTGCTGGACAATCCCGGGAAGACGCTTCCCTGCGGTTGGAACGTTGCCCTCGACGCCGCGCAGGGTGATGCTCTGCTTCGCGTCGACGCCCATGTGACGATTCCGGACAACTTTATTGAACTGAACGTCAAAAACCTTCTTCGCGGCGAGGACATCTGCGGGGGAAAAGTGCTGAGTATCCCCTCGGACGACTCGAATTGGGGCGCCGTTTTGAACGAGGCTGAAAACTCGATGTTCGGCGGCGGATTTGCCGCGTTCCGACGGGCGAATGAGGCAGGGTATGTCAGTACGGCAGCCTTCGCCATCTATCGAAAATCGGTTTTTAATAAAGTCGGCAGATACAACGAGGCATTGACAAGAACTGAAGATAATGAGATGCATTACCGCATGCGTCGGGCCGGCTACCGTTTTTATTATGATCCATCGATCGTTTCCTGCAGACGAACAAGATCGGATCTCAAAGGACTTGTCAGGCAGAAGTATCTTAACGGTTATTGGATCGGGAGAACACTATGGGTCGAACCGCGGTGTTTTTCCCTTTATCACTTTATCCCGTTTGTTTTTGTCCTGGCTATTGCGTTTGCGTCTGTTTTTCAGCTCTTCGGCTTGACCTGGCCGGCAACGGTGCTTTGGAGCGCTTACGCCGCAGCCAATTTGTTGATGACAATCGGATCGGTCGTGGGATGCAGAGAAAGAAACGGGTTGTTTCTGCTTCTGCCGTTTGTTTTTCTGATGCTGCATTTGTCTTATGGCGCGGGAACGCTCGCGGGGATCCTGAAGCTGCGGAGACCGTGATTATCCAAAGAGCATGAGACTGCTGTGAAAAAGCTTCCCAAAGCTGACAGGATGAGGAGATATGATAACATGGTGATCCTTCATATTGCGGCAATCGAAGACGATCCTTTCAGCGGAGTTTGCGTTGTCGTCCCGGAATACATCAAAGCTCAAAAGCGCTTGGGAAATGAGGCGGCTTTGCTGAATGTCACCGGTGAAACGATTCCGGGAGTCGATCAGGTCCCGTTCAGAAAAACGCGGACGATTGATTCGCTCAAGCCCCCGTTCAACAAGCCGGATCTGGTTGTTTTCCAGGAGTGCTATTGCAAGGATTACCTGACGATTTGGCCACAGTTGAAGAAAAAAAGGATCCCTTACATTATTATCCCGCATGGAGAACTTGGAAAAGAGGCACAGCAAAAGAAGCATCTGAAAAAAACCGTCGCGAATTATCTGCTGTTCGACCGCTTTATTTCCAACGCAGTCGCTCTGCAGTGCCTTTCCCAGAGAGAGTATGACGGAACGGCCTTCGGGAGAAAGAAAATCATCGCGACAAACGGTATACATATACCGGAAGTGAGAGCTGAGAAGACCGATAGCGAAACGGTCCGGATCACCTATATCGGAAGACTGGATGCCTATCATAAAGGTTTGGACCTGCTTGTTTCCGCCGTAAAAAACCTGCACGGCTTTTTTATTGAACAAAAAGCGGCGGTCAGCATCTACGGGCCGGACTTCAACGGGCGCTTCGATCACCTGAAAAAACTGATTTCGGATGCGGATGTCGGTGATATCATTTCCTTGAATCATGAGATATCCGGAAAAGAAAAAGAGACCGTGCTGCTGAACACGGATGTTTTCATACAGACCTCGCGATTTGAAGGCATGCCGCTCGGAATACTGGAAGCCTTGAGTTATGCGATCCCTTGTGTCGCAACAGAAGGGACCACGCTTGCCAAGACGATCACGGAGGCGGACGCCGGATGGAATGCGGGGGAGACGGTCGATACGATCCAGGCTGCACTTGTCAAATGCCTGAGTGAGAAACAGCGCTGGCGGGAGATAGGGGAGAACGGCAGACAGCTTGCCGAATCGAGATATTCCTGGGATACGATCATGAATGAGACCGTGGATCAGTACAAAAGATTGGTCGGGAGCGCCGGGGCTCCTGCTTCTCATTAAGAACACTTATAAAGGATCACACAATGGCTCTTTACGTCGGATTATCAATTTGGCATTTTCTTGTTCTCCTTATGGGACTGAGACCCGATTCGATCGACGCCGCACAATGCTGGCCGAATCAGCCGGAAGACAAAGTGGCAAGGATGAACAAGGCCATCGTTTCCATCTTTGTTGTGCTGTCTTTTCTTCTGTTATGGTTTTTAACTGCCTTTCGATCAGCCGCTATTGGAAACGACACGAAAAACTACCTGGCCTTTTTTAACGTCTTCTCGGGAGGGACCGACCGCGCGCGCGATTTTGAGATCGGATTCCAGTATCTCAACTATCTCATCAGCAGAGTCACGCTTGATCAACATGCTTTTCTGATCATCATCGCAACGATCATGTACGGCGGGACGGGGCTGTATATTCTGAAGTATTCCAAAAACCCTGCGGTATCGCTCTGTCTGTTTTTCGGCTTGTTCTTTTCCGTGTATACCAACACTCTCAGACAGGGTATTGCTATGATGATCGCGCTGTATGGTTATCAGTTTCTGAAGGACGGGAAGAAGATTCCGGCAGCATTGGTGTTCCTGCTGGCGATGGCCTTCCACACGACGGCGCTGTGCTGTTTTTTGCTGTTCCTTGATGTAAAGATCCTCGAGAAATGGTGGTTTGTTTTGGGGCTGACTGCTCTCTGCGCGGTCATATCTTTTTCAGGAGTGCTGAGGACCGTTGTCGATACTCTCGTCCCCAGATACTCACATTATTTCAAAGGTCAGTATGCGTCATCCGGATGGTTCGCCGTTTCCGTTTATCTGCTGTCCTATCTGGTTTTGTATCTCATGATCAACGGGTCGATCAATACAGATTGCAAACCGGATAAGATCGTGGCGACCAATTTTGCACTTTTGCTGATCCTGACGGCCTTCGGATACGCAGTGAACCTTTTCGAAAGAGCGGCGGGTTACTATCTTCTTATCGCTGTGACGGAGATCCCGAACATGCTTTACAGAGGAAAAGTGAAAAACTTCCGGCTCTGTCTTTTGTGCATCTGCACGGTTTTTCTGCTGATGTTTCTTGGGACGCTCATTTTCCGCCCGGAATGGAATCACCTTTATCCTTACGAATTCTGGCATTGATCGACGGCCTCCGGAAAAAGAAGCCGACAGAGCGCTGAAACAGTATCTGCTCGCTTTGAGGAGAAAGCATTCATGGCATCTCGTTATAAAACTCTTCTGAAAGATACCTTGATCTTCGGATTGGGAAATCTGGGAACAAAACTGATCCTGTTTCTGCTGGTTCCGCTTTATACGAACTATATGTCAGAAGCGGAATACGGAATAGCCGATCTTGTTTTCACGATCGCACAACTGATGGCGCCATTTATTTCGGTGGTCATCTTTGATGCGGTGATCCGGTTCGGCCTCTCCAGTTACGAAAAAAAAGAAGACGTCCTGCTGGTCGGCGTGATAGTTTGGGGAGCATCCGTTGTTCTGGGACTGATTCTGACTCCCGTCATAGGCCTGTACAAAGCCATGGCCGAGTGGAAATGGTATTTGTATGCCTATGTGATCTTTAACATTGCGGACAGCATCGGGTACTGCTACTTAAAAGCAAAAGGAAAAAACAAAACATACGCGCTGCTGAGCGTCATCCAAACCGGAATGATGGCAAGCCTGAACGTGTTTTTCCTCGTGTATCGTTCCATGGGGATAAGAGGGTATCTGATGGCTTATATCATCTCGGAATCGGTTGTGGATGTTTGCCTGTTTTTTGCTGCGGACGTTTCTTCCGATCTGAAAAAAGCCCGCTTTGACAGGGAACTGTTCAGAAAAATGGTCCTGTTTTCCTCCCCGCTGATCCTTAACAACGTCTCCTGGTGGGTGATCCAGTCGTCCGATAAAGTAATGGTGGAAGCCATGGTTTCCGCCGCCGCGCTGGGGATCTATACAGCAGCTGCCAAAATCCCCGCGCTCATCAACGTCATGGTCACCATTTTCCAACAGGCATGGGGCATCTCTGCGGTAAAAGAATTTGAATCGACGAACGACAGAGGGTATTACTCGACGGTCCTTCGATATCTTTTCCTGTTTATTTCCGGCGCGTGCATTGTTTTTGTCGCTATCATGAAGGTTTTCATGAGCCATTACGTTGGAAAAGCCTTTCTTGACGCCTGGCATTATGTCCCGCTGCTGCTGGTCAGCGCTGTTTTTGCGGGAATAGCAGGTTATTTCGGATCGATGTACAGCGCGATCAAAAAGTCGGTCAACAACATGCTTTCCACCGCTACTGCAGCTGTCGTCAATATTGCCGTGAACTGGATCTTTATTCCGGTAGTAGGCATTTGGGGCGCCGCGATCGGAACGCTCGTTGCCTATATCACGATCGCTTTTGTCAGACTGTTTGATGTCAAACGTTTTGTCACGATCGACGTTCAATGGCGCACGTTTTTGCCTACGATGGCGATCCTTATCGTCCAGGCTGTCTTTGTGTCTTTGGACTATCACATCTATCTGGTGTCCGTCTTGGCTGCCGCCGCCTATCTTGCGGTGAATTTCAGGGATATGAAGGCCCTCATGAGCCAAATCATGTCCCGCTTTGCACGATGATCTGTCTGCATGCTGAGAGGATATCCAAGGATACCGCCGCTATAAAGCAATTGTTATAATACTCAAATGAGAGAGAGCCGCTCCGCCATGAAACAACTGACAAGCTCTGAATACAAAAATCTTCTGCTTGAAATGATGCTGAAGATCGACGGGATCTGCCGTAAGAACGACATCTGGTATTCAATTATTTACGGTACGCTTCTCGGATCCGTCCGGCATCAGGGCTTCATTCCCTGGGACGACGACATGGACATCGCCATGCCCAGAAGTGATTATGAAAAGCTCAAGACGTATATCCTGGACCATCCTGAGACGGGACTGAACTTTATTGATATCAGCAACCATAACGATACGATCTATGTCCCCGGGAAGATCTGCGATACGAGGACGGTCATACGAGAGTCCAATTTCAGGACCGTGGAGGGCTGTGGGGCATTTATCGACGTGTTTCCGCTGGATAATATCCCGGACGACGAAAAGGAAAGAAAGAAATTCAAATCCCGCGCCCGTTATCTGGCAAAGCTGGTCCAGCATTCGGCGAAGCGCAAACCGGGAAAACCGGAAGGATTAAAGCACGCTTTTCTGCTGTATTCCGCATTCGCGTATGCTCATTGCTTCAAAACCGACAAGCTGATCAAAAAGCTGGACGGATATTGCCAAAAGTATAAGGACGTAAAAACGCAGTATTTCGGGGTCCCTTATTTTCTTTCGTACTTCAAAAAGTCCGACTTTGACGAGCTCACCGAGTTGCCCTTCGAAGGGCACATGCTGATCGGCCCCGAAAACTATGAAAGTGTTTTGAACTGCTCATATGAGAACTATAAGTTGCTCCCCCCTCCGGAAGAACGCATCAATCATCTGGTTTCGTGTTTTTGGAAAGAATAACACGCTCCTGAACGTCAATAAAAAGAATTCAAGAGGAGAGTAAAGCCATGCTGAATTTTACGGTTGGCCCGGTCATGTGCAGCGCAGAAGTCTGCGCTGTCGGAGGAGAGCAGGTCCCTTATTTCAGAACACCTGAGTTTTCTGCCGTCATGCTGGAAAACGAGCAACTGATGCTGAAGTTCGCCAAGGCGCCCGCCGGGTCGAAAGTGGTTTTCATGACAAATTCCTCCACAGGGTCTATGGAAGCGGTCGTGATGAACTGCTTTACGGCGAAAGATAAAGTCCTTGTCATCGACGGTGGCAGCTTCGGGCACCGTTTTGCGGAGTTGTGCGAGATTCACGAGATACCGCACACAGCTCTTAAGCTCTATCCCGGACAGAAGCTGAAAAAAGAAAGCCTGTATGAGTATGACGGACAGGGTTTCACCGGCCTGCTGGTCAATGTGGACGAGACCTCTACGGGGATCCTTTACGATGTGAAAATGATCGGCGAGTTCTGCCGCAGGAACGGCATCTTTTTCGTATGTGACTGTGTATCCTCCTTTTTGGCCGACGCATTTGACATGGATCATTGTGGGGCGGACGTGATGATCACCGGATCCCAGAAGGTGCTTGCCTGCCCTCCGGGAGTTTCGATCATTATTCTTGCTCCGGGTGCGGTAGAAAGGGTCAAACATGCTAATGTCAGATCTATGTATTTCAACCTCGCGGATGCCCTCAAGAATATGGAGCGAGGACAGACGCCCTTTACTCCTGCCGTAGGGATTCTTCGTCAGATCAACACGAGGCTCAAGGAGATCGAAGCGGCCGGCGGCGCGGATGCCGAAGTCGCCAGGGTTGCAGCCCAGGCAAAGGATTTTCGTGAGAAGATCCGGGGACTCCCGTTTGAGTTTGTTTCCGAATCGCCGGCGAACGGTGTTACTCCGTTGCATCCCCTGCATGCGGACGCGTTCGAGATCTTTACGACACTCAAGGACGAATACGGTATTTGGATTTGCCCGAACGGCGGAGAATTAAAGAAGAGGGTTTTCCGGGTCGGCCACATCGGATATCTGACTCACGAGGACAACACAACGCTGATCAACGCCTTGAAAGATATGCAGACAAGAGGTCTGCTTTGACCATGATCCTTTCAGATTGGAGACAGCGATATGGTTAAGGTTATTACATACGGCACGTATGACCTGCTTCATTACGGTCATATCCGTCTTCTGGAGCGGGCGAAGGCTCTCGGCGATTATCTGATCGTCGGCATCACAAGTGACGACTACGATAAGTCCAGAGGCAAGATCAATAATCAACAGTCGTTGATGGAGCGTATTGCTGCGGTCAAGGCTACCGGGCTTGCGGACGAGATCATCGTCGAGGAGTACGAAGGTCAGAAGATCGACGACATCCGGCGCTATAATGTAGATATTTTTACTGTCGGTTCAGACTGGGTCGGAAAATTCGACTATCTCAACGAATACTGCAAGGTGATATATCTTCCGCGAACCGAGGGCGTCTCCAGCTCGCAGATCCGGGCGGAAAAGAGAAGGCTTGCAATCGGGACGCTCGGAAACGAAAGCTTGTGCCGGAAGTTTGTCCGGGAGATGCAGTTTGTAAACGGCGTCGAGTATAAGGCATGCGACGAATCGTTTGACGGCGTGGATGCGGTATACGTGGCCACGCACCCGAAAAGACACTATGATGACGTGAAACGAGCCCTGAAATCGGGAAAACATGTGATCTGTGAATCGCCCGTTGCGCTTTCTGCCGTGCAGTTTGAGGAACTGACGGAACTGGCGCATGAAAAGAACCTCGTTCTCGTCGATGCGATCAAAACTGCCTATTCCACAGCCTACGCCAGACTGCTCGTCGTTGCGAAAAGCGGGCGGATCGGCGATATCGTTTCGGTCGACACCGTTTGCACGAGCCTTGCGGACGGAGCAGGAGAAGCCGGCGCCGATCTGAGCGAAAAGCAAAACAGTATCTGTGCCTGGGGCCCGACGGCCATGCTTCCGATTTTCCAACTGCTCGGAACAAAGTATAAGTACGATACTATCGTTACGAAGCTTCTTGATAAGAAGATGAACTATGACGGTTTTACCAAGGTTGACTTTGTTTATGACAAATCAGTAGCATCCCTTAAAGTTGCCAAAGCGGCGAAAGCGGAAGGCGAATTGATCATTACCGGTACAAAGGGATACATTTACGTGCCTTCTCCCTGGTGGAAAACGGACTATTTTGAAGTACGTTTTGAGGACCCCGCCGAGAACAAGCGACATTTTTACCAGCTTGACGGAGAAGGAATTCGCTATGAAATCGTAGCCTTTGCCAAAGCGGTGGAAAACGGCAAAGGGAATTACTACATCAGCGAAGAAACGTCAAGGGCAATCGTTCATGTGATTGAAGAGTTCAACGATAGACATTACGTCCTTGTGGACTGATTAAAGCGCTGCAAGTATACAGAGACGGATAAAGAGGTGCTGACCAATGGTACTGAGCACGGAGGAATTGAAAAGACTGCAGGATGTATGTCTGGAACTCGCTTGCGAAGTTGACAGGATATGCCGCAAAAATAACATCGAATATACTTTGGAGGGCGGGACTCTGATCGGCGCGGTCAGAGAACACGGCTTTATCCCGTGGGATGACGATATCGACATCTCCATGTCCCGCAAAGAATACGAGAAATTTTTTGAAGCCTGCAAGACAGATCTGAACACGGAAAAATACTTTCTGCAAGAACACAGAACAGATCCCAAGTACCCTTGGGGGTATTCCAAGCTGCGCATGAACGGGACCAGCCTTATTCAGATCGGGCAGGAGGATCTGCAGTTCCGGGACGGTATTTTTGCCGATATTTTCGTATATGACAATGTCCCCGACGGCTTCCTGGCACGCAGGCTCCATTTTGCCGCGTGCTTCTGTATCCGTAAATGCCAGTACTCTCTGTTCGGAAAAAAGAATGCAAAGACGGCCGGGCTTCGCGCATGGTATGCGGTGATCGATAAGGTTCCCAAAGAATGGCTTTTTTCGATGCTGGACTCCCTTGCCCGACACAGCAATCGGAAGAGAACGGAACTGATGAGGCATTATACCTTCCCGTATTTTCGAAAAGAATGCCTCTTTGGCCTGCCGAGCCGCTGCTTCGACGAATACACCGACGCGGAATTCGAAGGGAAAAAACTGAGGATCACAAAAGACTATGATACCTTTTTGACTTTGAAGTACGGCGATTACATGACACCTCCGCCGCCGAGCGAGATATCGTATTATCCAATCAGCAGCATTAAGTTCCCGGAGGAATAAAGCTGACGTCAGATACTATTGCAAAAGAGGGGAGCTCTATGAAAAGAGCGCTTGTTATCGGGGGAAGCAACGGCATTGGTCTTGCCATTGCCAAAAACCTTATCGACAAAGGGTATCGGGTGGATATCCTTTCTCGCCGCGAACCGGAAAAGGGTGTGCTGCCGGACGGCTATTATGTTCATCATTTCTGCGACCTTCTGGATCTGGACGAGGATCTTATTTCGTCCTTCGCCGACGATCCGGGGATATCGCTCCTGATGATCACCGCAGGGATCGGCCGTGTAGCTGACCTCGAATACTTCCATCCGGCCGAGATCAAGAACATCATGACCGTCAACGCGACATCCACTATCCGCATTTTGCGGTTGTTTTATGACCGGATAAAAGGAAACGACAGCTTTTACTGCGGTGTGATGGGCTCAATTTCCGGGTGGATGTCCTCGCCGATGGCATCAGTATATGCTGCGTCCAAGGCGGCGATATGCCGTTTTATCGAAAGTGTCAATATCGAATTGGAGATTTCAGGGACAGAAAACCGAATTCTGGATGTTTCCCCGGCTTCTTTCAAAGGATCCCGCTTCAACGGCGGACAAAACCAGCTTGAATTGCTGGAAGGATTGGCAGAGGAGATCGTTGAGCATCTATTCGCGCGGGACAGCCTTTACATCCCCAAGTACGAGGAGCTTTTCAAAGCCATATTGGAGCGCTATCACAAAGATCCGCACGAATACGGCCTGTACAGCTACCAGTTTAAAAAGAGATCCGATCGGGTCATGAACGAAAAAAAAGTTGTGATCGGTTATCTTTCGGGCACCTTTGACCTTTTCCATATAGGCCACCTCAATCTGATACGCCGCGCCAGACAGCGGTGTGACTATCTGATCGTGGGCGTACATGACAGCGGAGCATGGAAAGGGAAAGAAACCTTTATTCCGTTTGATGAGCGTAAAGAGATCGTGGCCTCGTGCAGGTACGTGGACAAAGTAGTCGACGCAGAGGAAGAAGACAGCGAAGCATGGAAGCTCCTGCATTACGACCGCCTTTTTGTGGGATCGGATTACCAGGGAAGCGAAAGATTCCGGAGATATGAGCAGTTTTTCCGGGACAAGGGAGTCGAGATCGTCTTCTTTCCTTATACCACGACCACAAGCAGCACCCAGATCAGAGAGCTTATCGCGCAAAGAAAAAACGCCGCAGCCAATTCAACATGCGGCGAAAAAACAAGTATACAGAACAGCTGAGAGGATAGCATATGAACCTTGATTATGTGGTGTCAGATCAGATGAAAAAGCTGTGGGCAGTTGAACTCAGCTTATTTGAAAAGTTGAAAGAAATATGCAAAAAACATGGTCTGACCTACTATGCCTCGGATGGTACGCTGCTGGGCGCTGCCCGTCATAACGGCTTTATTCCCTGGGATGACGACATGGATTTTTTCCTGTTGTGGCCGGATTATCAGAAGTTCATGCAGGTCGCACCGCAGGAGTGCCGGTACCCGTTCTTCTTTCAGGGCATTTATTCGGACGTAAATGCCATGGCCGTTTCCAGCAGGCTGAGACGAAGCGACACGACCGGCTTTACAAAATGGGAGTCGGAAAACGCCGCATCGGGGTATAATTTAGGCGTTTTTATCGATATATTTCCTTTGTTTTACGTTCCGGATTCCATGGAAGAGAGAGCAAGGCAGAAGGAAGAGGTAATGCAGCTCTGGAGATGCATCCACGGACACGATGCGCTGCTTCGACAGAACCGGGGAGAACCTGTTAACGAACAGTATCTGAGTTTTGTTCCCGAATATCTTAAGCTTTGCAGCGACAGGGGAATAGCGCATGTCTGTGATCCGGATATCGTATGGCTGAAGGAGGAATATTTGAAGGCCTGCGCGTGGGGAGAAGCAGAAGCAAAGGAAGTCGGAGCGACCTCCATCAGATGCCATGCGCAGACAATGATGTGGAATGCCGAGTGGTTTGAGCATTCTGTTGAATTGCCTTTTGAAAACACGTCTGTCAATTGCCCGGCCGAATATGAGAAGGTCCTGGAAAGAGAGTATGGCGACTGGCGGACGCCTGTCAGGGGCGGCTCGGAGCATGAAATGTTTGTTCTTGACACGGAAACTCCGTGGGAGGAGTACTTAACGAATCATCCTCTGGGCAAGTGACGGATCGTAAAAGCATCAGGGCTGCTTTCTTGACAGAAGAAATATGGAATAAAAAAACCGGGGCGACAGTCACCCCGGTTTTTTTTATTGTGAAGATGAAAGCATATCTATTATCAGATCAGAATAATGAGCGTCAAAACTTGCGGACTTATTTGAGAGCGTTTCTTTTTATTTCAACAAAGCCGAGAACATTTGCCGCCGCATATTCAAGCTGGGTCATGCAGCCTGTGAGTTGGTTGCGGGTGCAGCGTTCGTCACGGAAAGCAACGACCACGCCGTCCAGCTCTTTCCCGACGGAAGCGGCGTCAACCGACGAGCCGATCGCTTCGAGATCAAGAAGAATATAATCATAGCTCGTCTGAAGATCGCGCAGAACAGGGAGAAGCTTCCTGCGGTCCAATAGTTCGGATGCCGCCGCGGCGCCGTCACCGGCAGAGAGGAATGAATACGAAAAACCTTCCTCCTGGATGAGCTGAACAGCTGAGCCGCCGGCTTCGTTTTT
>CAZBXX010000046.1:0-16985 GCA_964495965.1 uncultured Oscillospiraceae bacterium
CCGGTGCCGCCGTCGTGGCCGGAGATCAGGATGACCTGGGCGCCCGCCTTGGCCACGCCGGATGCGATCGTTCCCACGCCGGCTTCCGAGACCAGTTTGACGGAAATACGGGCATCGCGGTTGGCGTTCTTCAGGTCATAGATCAGCTGCGCCAGGTCTTCGATGGAATAAATGTCGTGGTGAGGCGGCGGACTCACCAGCGAAACGCCGGGCGTGGAACAGCGGGTTCGGGCAATCCAGGGATAGACCTTGCTGCCCGGCAGGTGGCCGCCTTCGCCGGGCTTGGCACCCTGGGCCATTTTGATCTGCAGTTCCTGCGCGCTGTTCAGATAGGCGCTGGTAACCCCGAAACGCCCGGAGGCGATCTGCTTGATTCTGGAGCAGCGCAGCGGGTCGGAGAGGCGCTCGGGCGTCTCGCCGCCTTCGCCGGAGTTGGACCTGCCGCCCAGCGTGTTCATGGCGACGGCCAGGCACTCATGCGCCTCCTGCGAGATGGAGCCGTAGCTCATGGCGCCGGTCTTGAAGCGGCGGACGATGCTCTCCACCGGTTCCACCTCATCTATGGGGATACCGCCGTTCGGGTCCGGCCTCAGGTCCAGCAGGCCCCGCAGGGTATGGGGAACTTCCAGATTGTCTACCAGGGAGGTGTACTGCTTGAAGGCGTCGTAGCTGTTTTCCCGGGCGGCCTTCTGAAGCAGTTTGATGGTCAGCGGATTATACATATGGTCTTCGGCTACGGGGCCGGAACGCAGCTTGTGCGAGCCGACGGAGTTGAGCGTGGTGTCGATGCCGAGACCGAGGGGCTCAAAGGCCTGGTCGTGCTTCCACTCCACGCCCTCGCCGATCTCTTCCATGCCGACGCCCTCCACGCGGCTGACGGTATTGGTGAAGTAGCGGTCGATGACGGCACGGCTGATGCCGACGCATTCGAAGATCTGCGCCGCCTGGTAGGACTGAATGGTGGAGATGCCCATCTTTGAGGCAATCTTCACGATGCCGCTCAGAATTGCGCGGTCGTAGTCATCAATGGCGGCTCCGACATCCTTATCCAGCATGTCGCGCTCCACCAGCTCCTCAATGCACTCGTGGGCAAGATAGGGGTTGATGGCTTGGGCGCCGTAGCCCAGCAGGGTTGCAAAGTGGTGTACGGTGCGCGGTTCGGCGCTCTCGAGAATCAGGGACAGGGCCGTCCGCTTTTTTGTGCGCACCAGATACTTCTGCACCGCCGAAACCGCCAGCAGTGAGGGGATGGCCACGTGGTTTTCATCCACGCCGCGGTCGGAGAGAATCAGAATGTTGGCGCCCTGCTTGTAGGCGCGGTCGCAGGCTACAAAGAGGCGCTCCACAGCGCTCTCCAGCGGGGTGCGCTTGTAGTACAGCAGCGAGATGGTCGCAACCTTCAGGCTGGGGTTGTCCATATAGCGGATCTTCATCAGGTCCACGCTGGTCAGGATGGGGTTCTGGATCTGCAGAACGGAGCAGTTTTCCGCCTTTTCCTCCAGCAGGTTCCCCGAGGCGCCCAGATAGACGGCCGTGTCGGTCACGATTTTCTCACGGATGGCGTCGATGGGCGGGTTGGTTACCTGGGCGAAGAGCTGCTTGAAGTAGCTGAAGAGCGGCTGCCGTGCCTCGGACAGCACCGCAAGGGGAATATCCGTCCCCATGGATGCAATGGGCTCGGCGGCACTCCTTGCCATGGGGAGGATGGATTCCTTTACGTCCTCGTAGGTGTAACCAAAGGCCTTGTAGAGCTTGTCGCGCAGCAGCTGGTCGTGCTTCTCGACCTTCAGATTCGGAATGGGAAGTTCGTCCAGGTGCACCAGGTGCGCGTCCAGCCACTCGCCGTAGGGGCTCTGGCCGGCATAGCGGGCTTTGAGCTCCTCATCTTCGATCAGGCGCTTCTGCACGGTATCCACCAGCAGCATCCTGCCCGGCTGCAGGCGGGACTTCTTCACAATGGTCGCGGGGTCCAGCTCCAGGACGCCGACTTCGGACGAGAGAATCAGGTAATCGTCCTTCGTCCGGTACCAGCGGCAGGGCCGCAGCCCGTTGCGATCCAGTACCGCGCCGACGCAGTCGCCGTCGCAGAACACAATGGCTGCGGGGCCGTCCCAGGCCTCCAGCATGGTGGCATAGTACTGGTAGAAGTCCCGGCGCTCCTGGCTCATTTTCCGGTCATTGGCCCAGGGCTCGGGGATCGTCATCATCACGGCCTGGGGAAGCTCAATGCCGTTCATCATCAGAAACTCCAGCGTGTTGTCCAGCATGGCGGAGTCGGATCCGCGCTGGTCCACCACGGGCAGGATGCGGTCCATATCCTCATCGCCGATGACCGCCGAATGCATGGTCTCTTCGCGGGCCAGCATCCGGTCAACGTTGCCGCGGATGGTGTTGATCTCACCGTTGTGCATGATGTAGCGGTTGGGGTGGGCGCGCTCCCAGCTGGGGTTGGTGTTGGTGGAAAAGCGCGAGTGCACCATGGCCATGGCGCTTTCGCAGTCCGGATCCTGCAGGTCCGTGTAGAAGGTGCGAAGCTCATGCACCAGGAACATACCCTTGTACACCACCGTGCGGCTGGAGAAGGAGGGAATGTAGGTGCCGATGTCGCTCTGCTCAAATTCCCGGCGGATGATGTACAGCAGCCGGTCAAAGGCGAGACCCTCCGCCACCTGCGGCGGGCGGCGCACAAAGCACTGCATGATCTTCGGCTGGGCTTCCCTTGCCGCCTGACCGAGCACCTCGGGACAGACGGGAACGTCGCGCCAGCCCAGAAACTCCACACCGTGGCGCCGGACGATGATTTCCAGCATCTTCCGCGCCTGCATGCACTTCAGCGTGTCCTGAGGGAAGAAGAACATACCCACGCCGTAGCTCCTCGCGGGGCCCAGATCGTCAATGCCGATTTCCGCGGCTGCCTTCACCATCAGGCGGTGCGGAATCTGCATCATCAGCCCCACGCCGTCGCCGGTCTCACCGCAGGCGTCCTTGCCGGCGCGGTGCTGCAGCTTCTCCACGATCTTCAGCGCGTCGTCCACCGTGCGGTGCGTCTGCTCCCCTCGGATGCTGATGACGGCGCCGATGCCGCAGGAATCGTGCTCAAAGGAGGAATCATACAGCGGGTACTTTTGCTGATTGTTTTCCATAACGGTTTCCCTCTTCCGGTCTTCCAAAAATATCCTGTATTGTAACACAGACGCCCGCGGAAGAACAACAGGCTACCTATACTATTATGATAACGGTTATCATACGGATCATGTATGGAAGAGCAAACATTATCCGTATTGTATTTTTCAGCATCGCCATGCTATGCTTCCCGTAACAATTCAATCAACCGAAAGGCCATGATGGAGACAGGCCGCGAAAGAATGCCGCAGCAGCGAGCCGGGGACGGTGGAAGCCCGGTACGGGCGCTTTCGGCAGGTAACCCTCCGGAGCCGCAAACCCAACGCGAAAGCCAGTAGGGGCGCCGTAAGTCCTGCGTCAAGGGACAGGGGTTGTCGGACCCTGATGAGTGACCGCGCGAGCGGTAAAAAAGGTGGCACCACGGATGCGCAGCTGTCCGTCCTTTTACGGGATGGAGCAGCTGCGTATTTTTCAGGAGGTGCGTTTTTATGTGTTGTGTCATGGGTTTTCAGTCTTCGCTTTATTCCGGAGAGCAGATCCGGCCGTTCTTTGACCGGACAAAGTCCCGCGGGCCGGACGACACCCGGATCGAGGCCATACCGGGCGGGATGCTCTGCTTCCACCGCCTTGCCATCATGGGCCTGGACAGCAGCGGCATGCAGCCCTTCACCCGGGGCGGGAACAAGGTGGTCTGTAACGGGGAACTCTACGGCTGGCGCAGGCAGAAAAGGGAACTGATGGAGAAGGGATACTCCTTTTTCAGTGACTCCGACTGCGAACTGCTGCTGCCGCTGTATGAGGAGTACGGCTTCGGCATGTTCGAGAGGCTGGACGCCGAATTTGCCCTGATCCTCTACGACGGTGAGAGTGGACGCCTGATCGCCGCCCGGGACCCCATCGGGATCCGGCCGCTCTACTACGGGTACTTTGACGACGGCTGCATCGCCTTTGCCAGCGAGGCGCAGAACCTGGAGGGGCTGTGCGCGCGCATTCTGCCCTTCCCACCCGGCCATTACTATGACGGGGAGCGTTTCATCCGCTATGCCGACCTGACAACGGTGGAGGAACCCCTGTCCGACGATCTGGAGACGGTGTGCCGGAACATCCGCGAGAAACTGATCGCCGGAGTGGAGAAGCGGCTGGACGCCGACGCGCCCCTGGGCTTTCTGCTCTCCGGCGGGCTGGATTCCAGCCTGGTCTGCGCCATCTCGGCGAAACTGCTGGGCAAAAAGATCCGCACCTTCGCCATCGGCATGGATCTGGATCCCATCGACCTGAAGTACGCGCAGATCGCGGCCGACTATATCGGCGCTGAGCACACGCCCTTTTCCATGACGCGCGAAGAGGTGCTCTCCGCGCTTGATGAAGTGATCCGCCTGCTGGGCACCTGGGACATCACCACCGTGCGCGCCAGCCTCGGCATGTACCTGTGCTGCAAAGCCATCCATGAGACCACGGACATCCGCGTGCTGATGACCGGGGAGATTTCGGACGAACTGTTCGGATATAAATATACCGACTTCGCACCCTCGGCATCGGCGTTTCAGCAGGAGAGCAAAAAGCGGGTGGACGAATTGCACATGTACGATGTGCTGCGGGCCGACCGCTGCATTTCGGTAAACTCCCTGGAGGCCCGGGTTCCCTTCGGCGACCTGGACTTCGTGCGCTACGTGATGCGCATTAACCCGGAGCTGAAGCTCAACCGCTACGGAATGGGCAAGTACCTGCTGCGCCACGCCTTTGAGAAGGACCATATTCTGCCGGATGAGATCCTCTGGCGGCAGAAGGCGGCCTTTTCCGACGCCGTCGGGCATTCCATGGTGGATGACCTGAAGGCCTATGCCGAAACCGTGTACAGCGACGGGGCATTCCGTTCCGGCTGCGCGAAGTACGCTTACCGCCCGCCCTTCACCAAAGAGAGCCTGCTGTACCGCGACATTTTTGAAAAGCATTATCCCGGCCAGGCGGAAATGATCCGGGACTTCTGGATGCCGAACCCGGACTGGGAGGGCTGCCGGGTGGACGACCCCTCGGCCCGTGTTCTCTCCAACTACGGCGGCAGCGGCGAATAATCCGGCCGTCAACGGGGCGGCGACACGGCCCGGTATCATTCCGCCCGCCGAACTTCCGGTCTGCCGCAGTTACCGGACTTTCGAATTCTCTTGCGCGCACCGCATTTTTCTAGTATACTGACCGCATATCTGTGAGTTCCGCCGCAGGGAACCCGGAGAAGGAGGCCGAAGGATGGATATACGCTCACTGCGCTACTTTGTTGCGGTAGCGGAAGAACTCAACATCACGCGGGCGGCCGAGCGCCTGAACATGAGCCAGCCGCCGCTCTCCAGCCAGATTCACAGCCTGGAGGAGGAACTGGGCGTACAGCTCTTTGTCCGGGGAAAGCGGCACCTGACCATCACCGAGGCGGGCAGCCGGCTTTACCGCCGCGCGAAGCAGATTCTGGAGCTCTCCGAGCAGGCCCGGCAGGAACTGCAGTCGCTGGAGGGGCTCGCCGGGGACCTGAACATCAGCCTGGTGGAAGGCCGCGCTCCCTTCTTTCTGGCGCGGTGGGTCTCGGGGTTCCGCTCGGAGTTCCCGCATGTCGCCATCCATCTCTGGAACGGCAGCGGGGACGAGGCCATGGAACGCCTGTCCCACGGGCTGGCCGACCTGGCGCTGATTGCCCTGCCGTTCAACGCCGAAATCTTCGAGGGGATTTCCGTCGGGAGAGAGCCCTGGGTCGCCGTTATGTCGGTTGACCATCCCCTTGCAAAGGAAGAGGGGGACTTTCTTTCCCTGCGGAAGCTGGTGGGACAGCCGCTGTTTATTCCGAGCCGGAGAACCCGGGCCGACACCATCCGGGCATGGTTTCAGGAGCTGGACGCGGAGCCGACGATTGCCGGCGATCTCTCCAGCTACATCGACGCCGTCGCGCTGGCGGAGCAGAATGCCGGGATCTGTATCTATCCCATGACGACCTATAACGAGAGCGATCTCATTACCAAGAAAATCATTACCGAAAGCGCGCGCCAGATCGAGTACGCGCTGATCTGGCGGCGGAACGAACGGCACACCGAGCTGCAGTCGGAGTTCCTGTACTATGTGCAGGACTGCCTGGAGGCCGAGCGGAACGGGACGCAGACCTATCTCATGCCGGAGAAGGAGTATTTTCCTCCGGAGGATACCAAGTACCTGTAACGCAGATGCCGCCGGCATCTTTATCATAGCTTTTCCGTATGGATCCCCTTTCCCGGGGCGTATGACGAAACGGCTCCCCCGCTTGACAGCGGCGGGAGCCGCGTGATATAGTTTTCGTGTCCTGAATATTGACTCCGTTTTCCTGCGTTTTCTGATGTCAGGGGCCTTGTGCCCCCTTAAGGCATCGGAAAACGTTTTTTATTTCGGAGGGTAGCGGCATGAGCAAATATATCTTTGTGACCGGAGGCGTCGTTTCCGGCCTAGGAAAGGGCATTACGGCGGCCTCCCTCGGGCGGCTGCTGAAGAGCCGGGGGCTGAAGGTGGCCGCGCAGAAGCTGGACCCCTACATCAACGTGGACCCCGGCACCATGAGCCCCTATCAGCACGGGGAAGTCTACGTCACCGAAGACGGCAGCGAGACGGACCTGGATCTCGGACACTCTGAGCGCTTCATTGACGAAGACCTGAACCGATGGTCCAACCTGACCACCGGGAAGGTGTACTGGAACGTGCTGAACAAGGAGCGGCGGGGCGAGTACCTGGGGCAGACCGTGCAGGTGATTCCGCACATCACCCAGGAGATCAAGGACTTTATCTACCGCGTGGGAGAAGAGACGAAGGCCGACGTGGTCATCACCGAGATCGGCGGCACCACCGGCGATATTGAAAGCCAGCCCTTTCTGGAGGCAGCAAGGCAGGTCGGCCTGGAACAGGGGCGGGAAAACACACTCTATATTCACGTGACGCTGGTGCCCTTCCTGCACGGCAGCGAGGAGCACAAGACCAAGCCGACCCAGCACTCGGTCAAGGAGCTGCAGGGTATGGGGATCGCGCCGGACATCATTGTGCTGCGCTGCGACGAGAAGCTGGAGCCGGAAATCTTCCGCAAAATCGCCATGTTCTGCAATGTGAAGCCCGACTGTGTGATTGAGAACCTCACCCTGCCGAACCTGTACGAAGCGCCGCTGATGCTGGAGGAGCATGACTTCTCCCTGATTGCCTGCCGGGAGTTGGGGCTCTGGACCCGGGCGCCGGACCTGACGGAGTGGAAGACGATGGTTGAACGGATCCGCGGCCTGCGCCGGAGCGTGACCATCGGGCTGGTCGGGAAATACGTGCAGCTGCACGACGCCTACCTCTCCGTTGCGGAGGCGCTGCGGCATGCCGGATATGCCTGCGGCACCAGAATCGAAATCTTCTGGATCGACAGCGAGACGGTAACGTCCCAGTCCGCCGGGGAGATTCTTTCCGGATGTGACGGCATCATCGTGCCCGGGGGCTTCGGGGACAGGGGCATGGAAGGGATGATTGAGACGGCCCGATATGCCCGCGAAACGGGAGTTCCCTATCTCGGGATCTGCCTGGGCATGCAGGTTGCGGTGATTGAATTTGCGCGTCATGTATGCGGCCTTCCGGATGCCAGTTCCGGGGAACTGGATCCTGCCTCGAAGAACAAGGTCATCGACTTTCTGCCGGATCAGAGCGAGAGCGTTGCCAAGGGCGGCACCCTTCGCCTGGGTGCCTGGCCCTGCCGCATTGCGGAAGGAAGCCGCATGCTGCAGTGCTACGGGGAGGTGGAGATCCGGGAACGCCACCGCCACCGCTATGAGTTCAACAACGAATACCGCGGCCTGTTTCAGGAAAAGGGGCTCTGCCTTTGCGGCCTCTCTCCGGACGGAACCATCGTGGAGGCGGTGGAACTGAGCGAACACCCCTTCTTCATCGGTGTGCAGTTCCACCCCGAGTTCAAGAGCCGGCCGAACCGGGCGCATCCGCTGTTCCGGGGGCTTGTGGAAGCTTCGCTGAAGACGCAGACACAGAACAGAGAAGAAAAAACAGATGAGAAATAAAGAGTGATCCGGAATCGGGACTCGAAATGACAGAATGCGGAAGGGAAGAGGTACAACATGAAGACCTGTGCAATCGTTGGGATCAACTGGGGCGATGAAGGAAAGGGCCGCATGGTCGACCTGCTGACGGAGAACTATGACGTTGTCATCCGCTATCAGGGCGGCGGAAACGCCGGCCACACCGTGGTAAACGAGTACGGCAAGTTTGCCCTGCATCTGCTTCCGTCCGGCATTTTCCGTCCGGGCGTTGTCAATGTGCTGGGGAACGGGGTTGCGCTGGATGCCGAAAATCTGTGGACGGAGATGGAAGCGCTCCGGAGCAGGGGCGTTCCGGTCAGCCCGGATAACCTGAAAATCAGTGACCGTGCCTCGCTGCTGCTCCCGTGGCACCGGGACCTGGATGCCCTGGAGGAGGCGCGGCTGGCAAGCCGGCAGTACGGCTCGACCAAACAGGGAATTGCGCCGTTTTATTCCGACAAATATCAGAAGAAGACCGTGATGGCAGGGGAACTGTTTTATCCGGATGTGCTGCAGGAGCACCTGCGGGAGCTGCTGGAGTGGAAAAACCTGATTCTCACCGGTGTTTACGGGGCGAAACCCTATACATTTGAGCAGCTGACGGAATGGGTTAACCGCTTCGGAGAGAACATCAAACCTTATCTCTGCGACACGGGCGCGCTTCTGCGGCAGGCGGCGGAGGAAGGGAAAAACCTGCTGTTTGAGGCGCAGCTGGGATCACTCCGGGACCTGGACTACGGGATTTACCCTTATACCACATCCTCCAACGCCATTGCCGCCTATGCGCCGATCGGCTCCGGGCTGCCGACTGTGAGACTGGATGAAGTCATCGGGGTGGTGAAGGCATACTCCACCTGCGTGGGCGAAGGGCCGTTTGTCTGTGAGCTGTTCGGGGAAGAGGCCGAAAAGCTGCGGGAAGCGGGCGGTGAATACGGCGCCAAAACCGGAAGACCCAGAAGGGTCGGGCCGCTTGACCTTGTGGCGACGCGCTACGGCGTCCGGGTGCAGGGCGCCACGGGACTGGCGCTGACCAAACTGGATGTGCTCAGTTATATGGATAAAATCCCGGTCTGTACGCACTACGAAATCAGCGGAAGGCAGACGGACGAATTTCCGTTTCCTGCCGCCCTCAGTGCTGCAAAACCGGTTGTGAAATATCTGGAAGGCTGGGGCTGCGATATCTCGGGCGCGCGCACCTGGAAGGAGCTGCCGGAAGCGGCCCGGCGGTATGTGGCCTATGTGGAAGAACAGCTGGCCTGCCCGATCCGCTATGTGTCTGTCGGCGCGGAACGGGAAGCCTGCCTGATTCACCAGAGCCGGATGTTCTAAGCGCCATGATGAATGCGAACCGGAAAATTGTTCTGGAAGACGGGCAGGTCTTTTACGGCTTCGGTTTCGGCGGAACGAAAACCTGTGTTGCGGAGCTGGTTTTCAATACGTCCATGGTCGGGTATCAGGAGATTCTGTCGGATCCGTCCTATACCGACCAGGCTGTGGTAATGTCCTATCCGCTGATCGGAAACTACGGAATTGCCGACGAGGATTTTGAAAGCCGGCTGATTGCCCCTTCTGCGCTGATCGTCAGGGACGTCAACCGGGAACCGTCCAACTTCCGTGCCACCAGAACACTGCCCGAACTGCTGGAAGAAAACAGCGTGGCGGGAATTTACGGCGTGGACACAAGGAGGCTTGTGAGGAGCATCCGCGATTTCGGCACAAAAAGAGCGGTCATCACGGATGCGGAACTGCCGCTGGACGTCTGCCTTCAGAAAATCGCGGAAGAGCCGGTGCCGCACGATGCGGTCAGGCGCTGCAGCTGCCGGAAAAAATGGTACAGCCGCACCTCCAACCCGCGGTATCATGTGGTTGCCATCGACTGCGGCATGAAGCTGAACATTATCCGCATGCTGAACCGCAGCAAGTGCAACGTCACGGTTGTCCCTTATGATACGGATGCGGAGGATATTCTGGCACTGCATCCCGACGGAGTGTTCATTTCCAACGGACCGGGGGACCCGACGGATGTCCCGGAAGTGGCGGAAACCCTGAGAAAGCTCATCGGCCGTGTGCCGCTGTTCGGGATCTGCCTGGGGCATCAGCTGCTGGCCCTTGCCTTTGGGGCAAAAACCTACAAGCTGAAGTTCGGCCACCGGGGCGGGAATCATCCCGTGAAAGAGCTTCGGAGCGGGAAAATCGAAATGACCAGTCAGAACCACAGCTATGCGGTGGATGAATGCTCGCTTGCCGGGACAGGCCTTGCCGTTACCCACGTCAACATTCTCGACGGGACCGTGGAAGGCCTCGGCTGTGAGAGGGACCATGTTTTTTCCGTTCAGTTCCACCCGGAAAGCGCTCCCGGACCGCAGGACAGCGGCTTCCTGTTTGAGCGCTTTACGGACATGATGAGAAGGGGTTGCTGATGCCGAAAAGAACCGATCTCAAAAAAATTCTTGTCATAGGTTCGGGGCCGATCGTGATCGGCCAGGCGGCCGAATTTGACTATGCCGGAACGCAGGCATGCCTTGCGCTGAAAGAGGAAGGCTACGAAGTCATTCTGGCAAACTCCAACCCCGCGACGATCATGACGGATCACAGCATTGCGGACAAGGTCTATATGGAGCCGCTGACGCTGGAATACGCAGCCAGAATCTGCCGGTATGAGCGCCCGGACGCCCTGATTCCCGGCCTCGGAGGGCAGACAGGCCTGAACCTGGCGCTGCAGCTTTACGACAAGGGAGTTCTCCGCGAATGCGAAATCGAACTGCTGGGAACCAGCGCCGAAAGCATCCGCTGCGCTGAGGACCGGGAACGCTTCAAAGAACTCTGCGAGGCGCTGCATGAGCCGGTAATCCCATCCGCGGTTACGGAAACCGTGGAGGAAGGGCTGGAGATCGCCAACAGGATCGGCTACCCGGTTATCCTTCGGCCGGCTTTCACGCTCGGCGGAACCGGCGGGGGGTTTGCCTACGGCGAGGAGGAGCTTCAGGAAAAGCTGCGCCATGCGCTGCAGCTTTCTCCGGTTCACCAGGTTCTGGTGGAAAAGAGCATCAAAGGCTTCAAGGAGATTGAATATGAAGTCATGCGGGACGGGAACGATACGGCCATTACCGTCTGCAACATGGAAAATATGGACCCCGTCGGGATCCACACAGGCGACTCTGTTGTGGTGGCGCCCAGCCAGACGCTGACGAACAAAGAGTACCACATGCTGCGGGACAGCGCGCTGAAGATCATCCGCGCGCTGCAGGTGAGAGGGGGCTGTAACGTACAGTTCGCGCTGGATCCGGAATCCTTTGACTATTATGTGATTGAAGTCAATCCCCGCGTATCGCGGTCATCGGCGCTGGCCTCCAAGGCGAGCGGGTACCCGATCGCCCGGGTCTCGGCGAAAATTGCCGTCGGGATGAATCTGGATGAAATCCGGCTCGCCAATACCCCTGCCTGCTTTGAACCCGCGCTGGATTATGTTGTGACCAAAATGCCGCGCTTCCCGTTTGACAAGTTCACGCAGGCAGCCAACGTGCTGTCCACACAGATGAAGGCCACCGGAGAGACGATGAGCATCGGCAGGACCATGGAAGAGAGCCTGCTGAAAGCGATCCGCTCCCTGGAGGACGGGAAAAACCATATTCATCTGTCAAAGTTCGATATCAAAAACCTCTCTCACAAACCCGCTCCGGACAACCGGAAGGAAGCCATCGAGAAGCTGATGGCCTATATTGAAAACGGAACCGATGACCGGATCTACGCGATTTCGGAGCTTCTGTGGCTCGGCGCGGACCTTCAGGCGATCTATACACGCACCAGAATCGATCTGTTTTTCCTTGACAAAATCAGAAACATCGTGGATTATGAAAAAAAGATCGAAAACCTCGGCGGTCTGGAGAATCTGGACCGGGATACGCTGATCGAGGCAAAACGGATGGGCTTTTCCGACTCCTACATTGCGGAACTGCTCGGCTGCGGGGAAAAAGACGTCCGCGATCTCCGTAGAAAGCAGAACATACGCCCGGTTTACAAGATGATCGATACCTGCGCCAGCGAATTTGAAAGCTATGTTCCGTATTTCTATTCCTGCTATGAGGAAGAAAACGAGTCCGTTGTTTCCGACCGCCCGAAGGTGATTGTGCTCGGATCCGGCCCGATTCGGATCGGACAGGGAGTGGAGTTCGATTATTCCACCGTGCATGCGGTAAAGACGATACACGAACTGGGATATGAGGCCATTGTCATCAACAACAACCCCGAGACGGTTTCAACAGACTATACCGTTGCCGATAAACTGTATTTTGAACCGCTGACCGCCGAGGACATCCTGAATATCACGGACCTGGAAAAACCGCTCGGCGTGATCGTCTCGCTGGGCGGACAGACGGCGGTTAACCTTGCCGGGCCGCTTGCGGAAGAAGGCGTGCCCGTCATCGGAACCGGACCTGAGGCCATTTTTGCGGCGGAGGACAGGGATGCCTTCGAAGCGCTGCTGGAACGGCTTGCCATTCCGCATCCCCAGGGGGTTGCCGTGACCTCTCTGCAGGACGGGATTGCGGCTGCGGATGAAATCGGGTATCCGGTGCTGGTGAGGCCGTCCTTTGTGCTCGGCGGCCGGGCGATGGAAATTGTTGCCAATGCCGGGATGCTGTCGCAGTATCTGAAGAGTGCCGTTGAACTGGATGAAACCAGGCCCGTTCTGGTTGACCGGTACCTGATGGGGAAAGAAGTTGAGGTAGACGCCATCTGTGACGGGAAGGATGTGTTCCTCCCGGGCATCATGGAACTGGTGGAACGCACCGGCGTGCATTCCGGCGACAGCACCAGCGTTTACCCGCCTTTCTCCATTTCGGAACAGGTGAAGCAGACGATATGGGACTATACCAGAAAGCTCGGTCTGGGCATCGGAATTGTCGGGCTGTATAATATCCAGTTTATTGTTACGGCGGATGAGAAAGTCTATATCATCGAAGTGAATCCCCGCGCATCCCGCAGCGTTCCCTTCCTTTCCAAGTCAACCGGTGTCTCCCTGGTGGAGATTGCAACAAAAACCATGCTGGGGCAGAGCCTGGAGTCCCAGGGCTATGCGAATATGATTCTGCCGGAAAAACCGTTCTGGTATGTGAAGGCGCCGGCATTTTCTTTTGAAAAGCTGAATGGGATGGACGCCTATCTGTCCCCGGAAATGAAGTCCACCGGTGAGGCCATCGGCTATGACGGCAGCCTTCAGAGGGCATTCTACAAAGCGCTGCAGGCGTCCGGGATCAAAATGAAGGAATACGGAACCGTGCTGGTCACGCTTGCGGATGAGGACAAGGAAGAAGCGCTTCCCCTGGTCAAAAGGTTTTATGAGCTGGGCTTTAATATTGAAGCGACCATCGGAACGGGTATGTTTTTAAAGCAGCACGGAATCAGAACCCGGATCCGCGGAAAAATCAGTGAAGGCAGCACCGAAATTCTGGATTCCATCAGGGCCGGATACGTCAGCTACATCATCAACACCAGGGCAGTGCTTTCCGGTGTGCACTATGATGACGGCGTCGAGATCCGCAAGTGTGCCGTGATGAACGGAGTCACGATGTTTACCTCGCTGGATACCGTGCGGATTGTGCTGGAAGTGCTGGAAGATATCACCCCGCGGATTTCCGCAATTTAAAGCCAGAATCAGGAAAGTAAAAAGTGCGTCTGCACCCGCTGACGATCAAATGCTGAAAAGGAAGCAGAATCATGAACGACCGTTATGAATCCCCCCTCGCATCACGCTATGCTTCGGAAGCCATGCTGCGGCTCTTCTCCCCCCGGAAGCGCATCGAAACCTGGCGGCGGCTCTGGACGGAGCTGGCCCGGGCTGAAATGCAGCTCGGCCTCCCCGTTACGCAGGAGCAGGTTGAAGAGCTGGCAGCGCATATCACGGACATTGATTTCGCCTGTGCTGCCGCAAGGGAAAAGGAAGTCCGCCACGATGTGATGGCCCATATCTATGTCTACGGAAAAGCGGCGCCGTCCGCTGCCGGGATCATTCATCTGGGAGCAACCAGCTGCTATGTGACGGACAACGGCGACCTGATCCTCTTCCGTGAGGGGCTGCAGTATCTGCGGCGGGAGCTTCTGAAGCTGATGAAGCTTCTCTCCGGTTTTGCGGACCGCTACAGGGCGCTGCCGGCACCCGGCTATACGCATTACCAGCCTGCACAGCCGGTCACGGTCGGGAAGCGGGCTGCGCTGTGGCTGCAGGATTTCCTGTCCGATCTGGAAGAACTTGACTTTGTGCTGGATAACATGAAGTTCCTCGGCTGCCGCGGCACCACGGGGACGGAGGCAAGTTTTCTGGACCTCTTTGAGGGCGATGAAAAGAAAATCGACGAGCTGAACCGGCTTCTCGCTGCGGCGTTTGGCTTTGAAGAATGCTTTCCGGTCTGCGGCCAGACCTATCCGCGCAAGCTGGACAGCCGGATCCTGAATGTTCTGAGCTCCCTTGCGCAAAGCGCATATCGCATGGCGCAGGACATCCGGCTTCTGCAGCATGACCGCCAGCTGGAAGAGCCCTTTGAAGAGAGCCAGATCGGATCCTCCGCCATGGCATACAAGCGGAACCCCATGCGGTGTGAACGGATCTGTTCCCTGAGCAGAACGCTGATGACGGAAGCCGTGAATGCCCCGCTGACGGCTTCCGCACAGTGGCTGGAGCGCACCCTGGACGATTCGGCCGGCCGCCGCATCTTCATGCCGGAGGCCTTTCTCTGCGCGGATGCCATTCTTCGCCTGGCGCAGAATGTGGTCGGCGGTCTTCGGGTGAATGAGGCGGTCATTGAGCGCTGCCTGAGGGAGTATCTGCCCTTTGCTGCTACGGAAAATCTGATGATGGAAGCAGTCAAGCGGGGCGGCGACAGACAGCAGCTGCATGAGGTGATCCGGCAGTGCTCCATGGAGAGCAGAATGGCCATGGACGCCGGCGGAGTGTGCGACCTGCCGGAGCGGCTGGCCGGGCAGCCGGAGTTCAGGCTGACTGCCGAGGAAATCAACGCGATGCTTCGACCGGAGATCTTTATCGGCCGCTGCCCGCAGCAGGTAACCATGTTCCTGGAGCAGCTGCGGCCGCTGCTGCGTGATGTTGACGAAGAACAGTCCGAGATCAGCGTATGACAGAACAGCGGAGGATAAGCAGCATGCAGAAAATACTGATCCTGGACTTCGGCGGGCAGTACAACCAGCTGATTGCCCGGCGGGTACGTGAAAACCATGTGTACTGTGAGGTTCATCCCTATTCCATGCCGGCAGAGGAGATCCGGCAGTTTGACCCCATCGGCATCATCTTTACCGGGGGGCCGCGGTCGGTCTATGATGCGGATTCCCCGCATGCCGCGCAGGAGATCTATTCCATGGGCATCCCGATTCTCGGCATCTGCTACGGCTGCCAGCTGCTGGCTGCCCAGCTCGGCGGAGAGGTGCTGCCCGCCCGGGACGACAGCGCCCGGGAATACGGCAAGACGCAGACGCGCTTTGACTCCGCCTGCAGGCTGTTTCACGGGCTTCCCGCGGAGAGCATTTCCTGGATGAGCCATGGCGATTATATAGCCCGGTTACCTGAGGGCTTCCGGCTTACGGCAAGCTCAGCGGCCTGCCCCAGCGTCGGAATCTGTGATGAGGCGCGCAGGTTTTACGGCGTGCAGTTTCACCCGGAGGTGAACCATACGGAGTTCGGCAGCGCGATGCTGCGGAACTTCCTTCTGGATATCTGCGGCGCCGACGGCAGCTGGAGCATGGCAGGGTATAAGGATGAAGCGATTGCCGCCGTGCGGGAAAAGGTCGGCGACGGCAGGGTTCTGCTGGCGCTCTCCGGCGGGGTGGATTCATCCGTTGCGGCAGCGCTGCTGTCCGAAGCGTTAGGTGAAAAACTGATATGTGTTTTTGTGGACCACGGTCTGCTGCGCCTGCATGAGGCGGACGAGGTAGAGCGCGTTTTCTCCGCACGGAAGCTCCGCTTCATCAGGGTGGATGCGGCGGACCGTTTTCTGGAGAAGCTCTCGGGTGTGACGGAGCCGGAACAGAAGAGGAAGATCATCGGCGAGGAATTCATCCGGGTGTTCGAACAGGAAGCCAGAAAAATCGGCGCCGTGGACTATCTGGCCCAGGGTACCATCTATCCGGATGTGATCGAAAGCGGCAAAGGCGACGCCGCGGTCATCAAAAGCCATCATAATGTGGGCGGACTGCCGGAGAATGTCGAGTTTCGTGAAATCCTGGAACCGCTGCGCATGCTGTTTAAGGACGAGGTGCGGCAGCTCGGCCGGGAGCTGGGCCTGCCGGAGGCGCTGGTATCGCGGCAGCCGTTCCCGGGCCCCGGGCTCGGAATCCGCATCATCGGTGAGGTCACCCGGGAGAAACTGGAGAGGCTGCGCCTCGCCGATGCCATTTTCCGCGAGGAAATGGCCGCTGCCGGACTTGACCGGAAAGCAAGCCAGTACTTTGCCGTGCTGACCAATCTGCGCTCGGTCGGCGTGATGGGGGACGGGCGCACTTATGACTGCGCTGTCGCGCTTCGCAGTGTGCAGACCTCAGACTTCATGACGGCGGACTGGAGCAGGATCCCGTATGAAGTGCTGGACCGGGTGTCGGTGCGGATTGTCAATGAAGTTCAAGGTGTCAACCGGGTCCTGTACGACATTACCTCAAAGCCGCCCGCCACGGTGGAGTACGAATAATAGCCTCGATCTTTGAATCCCAGTATTTATGCAGGCTGCAAGCATTAATGTTTCTAAATAGGGTCTACTGAAAAACAAAGTTCTGAACAAAATAGTTCTTAATAATGTG
>CAZBXX010000047.1:0-16131 GCA_964495965.1 uncultured Oscillospiraceae bacterium
GGTTGTCGCTGCTCGTCGCGCTCGTCGGATAGCTGCCTTCCGTCTGGTAGTAGTATTCTACCTTGTAGGCCGTGTCTTCGTCTGCGCTCCACTGCGCCACATAGGTCGCATCCGCTGTTACAGTGTCCGCTACGCTCGGGCTCCAGCCTGTGAACGTGTAACCTGCATCGCCCGTTACGGTCGGTGCCGCCGGGGTCGCTGTGCCGTAGTCAAGGTTCTCGGTCTTCGTCTCCGTGAAGGTGCCGTGAGCACCCTTCTTGTACTCTACCGTGAACTGCTGCTTGAAGTATACCTTCAGTACCAGGCTGCCGTCGCCGGCAATCGTGCCTTCCAGTACGTTCTCTGCCGCACTGTCAAAGACATAGCCGTCCTCGGTCGGGGTCTTGTCCGCTTCCGTCACACTCACTGTCGTATCCGTCGTGCCGGTACGGTTGTCGCTGCTCGTCGCGCTCGTCGGATAGCTGCCTTCCGTCTGGTAGTAGTACTCTACTGTGTAGGGCGCTTCCGTCTTAGTGTTTTCGAAGGTTACGCTCTTATCCACCCCCGCTTTCGCAATGACCGTGATTTTCACGACATTGCAGGTATATCCTTCAAGGGTGTTCTCCGAAATTTCATAACGATAGCCCGCACCTGCTACGGAATCCGGATTCGAAACGGGAAGATTCTTAACCGTTACTGAATCCTCTCCCGACTCAATTTCAACGGTCTTGACGATTGTTCCGTCACTGACCGTAAAGGTTACATTGGGTGCTTCTACGCTGGCCGGCTTCACCCATGTTTTGTTGATCGTAAGATCAAAATATACCTGTTTGATAGTCAGCTTACCGGGTTTCGCTTCCTTCACCACGTAGTTGCCGGTGGTATCCTTCGTTTCGCCTTCCGTCACATTGGTGAAGGTAACATCGTATTCACCAACCGCCGTGCCTTTTCCGCTGGTGCTGACACCGTTGAACGTCAGGCCTTCAACACTGGATGTGAACCCGCCGACTGTCTTTGTGACTCCGTCGTAGTCATATTCTTCGCTGTTTGCAGTCAGAGTCACTTCAGCGGGTTTAATAACCAGTTTACCTGGAATCTTCTCAATTGTGTAGAAAGATGTGACCTCGACTTCCGTCCCATCTACTTTACGGGTAATCTTGATCGTTGCATCCACAAAGCTGCCGTTTTCATAGGTACCGGCATCTTCGCCGCTGGCCGGATTATAGCCGGTAATTGTTAATGTGTCGCCGTCAGCAAGACCTTCAACATCGTATTTCCCCAAAACCGCATCATTGCCCATCTGCGTTGTGCCATTATAAGTCTTTTCAGCATCCTTTACCGTGATGGTCAAAGCGGCTTCGGTTACTGCCAGTGTACCCAGATTTTCCGTAATCTTGTAGTTTTTGGGCTCGGTTCCTTCGTTCCAGGTAATTTTGTAGGTGTTATCAGAAGATCCGACTATTGTCTGCGATCCGGTGGCAATAACCGTTGCGCCCTCGCCCGTCACGAAACTGCCGGTGATGTCCGCTTCGTCCTTGGTCAGCTCCGTGCCGTCATAAACCTTGCTGGCACTACCAGTGGTAACCGTCAGCGGAATCGGCTTGATCTCCAGAACACCGCTGCGGACGAAGAGGTTCACGCTGAAGTTGTCGTCTTCCGGCAGATTCGCCGTTTTAAAGGAAAGCGTATAGGGATAATTGCCTGCATCTTTATTGGCAACACAGTAATAGTGCAGTCCCGGGGTAGAGTTATCATGGGTCGCCATACTACTACTGATCGTTTCCCAGATTGTCTCCAGATAAAGCTCCTTGTACTTTGCGTTTGAAATCTTAACGTAATCCTCGAGCGTTTTCGAGCCATTCGTAAACCCGGCTTTTTTCTCGTTGCCGTCATAGACGTTGCCTGTCCAGCGATCCGGTTCGATGCGGATGGAAACGGAAAGCTTCGTCACTTCCAGCGTACCGCTGATGTACCGGATGTTATAGTAATTCGCCTGTCCCTCATGCGTGCCGCTTATAACGGCGTTGCCCGGGGTCACCACCGCGGTGCCGGCGTTGATGCGGCCCGGGGTAGCACCTTCCTCCGTGTCGGTATTTGAGTAGCTCAGCTCAACCGAACCGATGCTGTCCCCGTCCACAAGACCGCCGTCATCGCATTTTACCTGAGTGGCAACGGTATTGCCCAACGTCAGGGCCTCGCCATTATACTGCCTGCTGATGCTTAGCGCCGTGATTACCAACTTCTTCTGGTAAACAAGTGTGAAGGTCAGGTTGCCGGTGCTGTTGGTAATGGTATAGTTGCTGCCAGCTTCCGGACCGGTAGTAGAACTGCCCTCAATGGCTTTATAGAGATCCCAGCCGGAAACCGGAGTGCGGCTCAGGGTAAAACTGTTGCCAATCTTCAGTTTTTCCGTGTGAGGCGAAGCAATGGGAACACCGTTCATATCGACATAGTTGACGGTAACGGTCGAAGTCTTGTAGCAGGAATAGTAGAAATTGAGGATGTTCTTCGTCTCATCCGCCGTTAGCGTCAGGTGCTTGGTGTCTGCATCCGGGAAGAATTCCGCGTCCTCGGCAAGATCAGGATACTGCCCTCTCAGCCAGCTGTAATTGATGCCTTTTGCGGCCTCTGTAACGCTGGCAGTGTCACCGGGGACACCCAGAACAGTCTTTGATTCTGCGACAGGTTCACCTTCATGCCCTTCACCTTCGGCAAACACATAGTTTACGGTGTAAGCAGTGGTTTCCGCCTTTGAACTGTAAACAAAGGTAATCACATTATCTTTGACAGCAAGCGTCAGCGTCTTTTCAGACTGATCCGGACGGTAACCAGCAATCGCCAGAGCCTGTTCCGTTACTTCGTCTCCCACTTGAAGGTTCGGATTGGTAACAGTCTTGGTCGGAGCGAGTTCCTCATCCTCACCGTCAACATATCTGACGGCATAACTCAGGGTCGCCTGCGTCCAGTGCGCATAGATGGTGGTATTCTCGGTAATATGGGTTGCCCAGTCATAAAGGGTATCACCGTCGGCTGTGGTGTACCAGCCATCAAAGTCAAAACCTTCTTTGGTCGGGTTGCTGACCGGTTTTGTTGCTTTTTCGTGTTTGGGAACTGTCTGATCCGGGTATGCTTCCGCCGGGGTACCGCCACCCAGATCAAAACTGACAGTAAAGCTCTTCGGAATCCATTTGGCGTACAGAACAAGTACCGTCTTACCGACCTGATCTTCCGTACCCGCAGGCATCTTGTTGAACGTATACGGCGTGCTCAGCGTTGCATCTGTGTACCATCCGCCCCAGGTGCTGTCATCGTCAACGCCGCATTGTGCATGCGTCGGTTCCCAGTTGTAGGTGCTGCCGCTGATGTCGGCATCGAATTTGACTCCATCGATCTTCTGGAGCTGCTCGTTTTTATAGAAATACTCAATATTATATGCGTGACGACTATAGTAGAAGTCAACCGTTCTATTTCTCGAATCATAGTGATCTTTGGATGTCTCATGCGTAAAACCGCTGATATCTTTTGCGCCAAGGTCGGTCAGAGCCGCACTGGAAGCGTAGGTCTGACTGTACTCTTCCGACTTTGTGTATCCGGAGTCATCGGCATTTTCCAGCCAGTAATTAACGGTATAAACAGGCGCATCAAGATACCACTGCGCGGTGTATGTTATGATGTTGCCTGAATCGGGCAGCATTTCATTCGTGACCGTGAACCGCTTTGTGACATAATTTGTGCCAGAAGGATGCCTCCAACCGATGAACTCCAGTGTATGTTCCTCCGACCCACTGCAGCCGCCACCAGTCGTGATTTCTCCCGTTGTGTTGATGGGCCAGCTTCCTGAAATGTCCTGGCCGATCTTTACGGTCATCGTATAACTCAGCAATCCTGTTCCGCTTGTACCATCCGGAAGAGTCGCCGTCACGTTATAGGTCCGGTTTCCGTAGTTATACGTTCCTGCATTAAACTGGAATACATACTCCGTAAGTTTGTAATAAACCTTCAGGACCGTGCTGCCGTCTGCCGCGATGACTACACTGGTTTCGTCCTGACCGCTGGCATTCTTCGTGTTATCGAATTCCCAGCCGGTTCTGGTTTTGTCAGGGATACCGCTGTCTGTCGCTTTGACCATCGTGCCGACCGTCCCCGTGGCGGTTTCGGAGTTGCCATAAACATAGGAGCTAACCGTACCCGCGGCGTTATAGGTCTCGAACATGTAGACAATGGTATATTCAACCGTCTGGCCTTGCCACCCGGCGTAAAGTGTGGTATCCGCCTCAATTGTGACCGTGCCGCTCACCTGAGTGCCGGTACCATTGCCCTTTTCATCGGCCTCGGTAAACCAGCCTGTGAAGTCATAGCCCTCACGGGTGAGGGCATTCTCACCGGTCGGGAGTGTCACCTCTTCGCCGTAGGCGTAGGTACCACCGGGGACATAGCTGCCACCGTTGGTCTCAAAGGACAGGGAGAAGTGTCTGCGGGTGTAGAAAACCGGAACCAGCTGTCCGGATGCCTGCGTGATTTTGACCGTCGGAGCGCTCTCCAGATTCGCATAGGCATAGGTTTTGACCGTCGGGGTAACCATACTGTCCAGAACGCCCTTGATATGCTCGCGTTCAATTTCGGAATATCCCGGGAAATCATCACTGCCGCCTTCATCTCCCGGAAGATTCTTCAGCAGGTATACAAAGTCATATTCCGCGGTCCAGGGGACATATTTGACGCTTACTTCACATTGAAGCTCCTCATCAAAATCAGATTCCTTAACAATGACTTCCTGTACGGTCGCATAGTAGACCGGGCTGCCGGTAACATATGCCTCCTCCGTCTGGGTTGTGGCAGGAACCGAAATGGTATACGGCAGGTCGCCCGCCTCAAGGGTGATCAGTTCCGTATTGAAGGTGTGTTTCGTCCCTTCTCCGCCGCCTTCCCCGCCGTAGGTATAGAAATACTCGAGATGGACGGTATAGATCTTCACCTCATGAAAGACTGCCACAGCAACAAAGCTGCTATTGACAGGAGTATCCGCGGTAACTTCCTCATTCGTATCCTCATTGACCCACTTCTCAAAGACCTTGCCCTGAATAAAGGGGGCCTGCGGCAGTGTGCCAACCGCCGCGCCTTTCTTCGCAAAATACTGGGAAAGTCTGACATCTTCCTCCCCACCGGCATCCTCTGCACGGACCACGAAGATAACCTCGTACATGTTGTCGAACTCCGCAGTGATGGTCAGGTCCTCTGTGACGATGTCCCCGGCCTTCGCCTCGGTTTCATCCTCGTAGAGCCACTTCACAAACTGCTTGCCCTGGGCGGAAGGATCAGCTGGCAGCACCAGCGCATCCCCGTCATAGAAGGTGTCCGTGAAATAGACTTCGGAATCATCCAGCATGAAGGTGACCGTAAAGACATTCTGCTTATAGGCAGCCCAGACATCGGTATCCTTGCTGATCACGACTGTGTTGTCAAAGACGCCATCGGCATAGGCCCAGCTCGCAATATACCCGTCCTTTTCAGGGGGTGTCGGCAAGCTGTTCACGGAATAGTTGGAGCCGGAATCAACAGTTACCGTTTCCACGACCGTTGTCCTGTCTTCCTGATAGAAGGTCACCGTATACTGAACTGGGGTGTACTTCGGGCCAATGACAACGTTCTCGGTCACAGAGTCATCAACTTCGGCATTCTTGTCACCCGGGTTAAAGTTGCGCCCGTCCGTAGTGCCGTATACCCAGTCACCGGTGTGATCATCATATACAGGTACCGCAGGAAGGGTTCCGATGGTCTCACCGTACTTGATGCTTCTGGTCTCAATCACTTCGGCATCCCGGGTTACAAAGGTCACGGCGTAGCTGTTCTTCTCGGCTGTGTAAGCTGCCTTGTAAGTGACATCACCCGTCACTTCGGTCAGTTCGGGATTCCAGCCGGAGAAGGTATAGGTAAACTCAGCTGTTGCCGCCTTAGTGGGTGCCTCCGGCTGAACAATCTGATCGGCAGGAGTACCGTAAGCATAGGTTGCGGCTTCCTTCAACACTGTTTCATCGTCCTCATCCACGAAGGTCACAGTGTAGGTTTTGGGCGTCGCAGTATAGGTTGCGGTGTAGGTAACGTCCGCAGCCACATCGCTGATCTCCGGGGACCAGCCGGCAAAGGTATAGGTATATCCCCGATCTTCCTCCTTAGTCGGGTCATTGGGTTTTGCAATGCTGCCAGCGGCCGTACCATAATCATAAGAGGCAGCTTCCTTCAGAACGTCTCCGTCATCATCAACGAAGGTGACAGTGTAGGTTCTGGTCGCCTCGGTGAAGTTTGCAGTATAGGTGGCATCTTCAGTGGCCGCAGTGATCTCAGGTGTCCAACCCTTAAAAGTGTACACCTTATCACCCGTCGGTTCTTTCACCGCATCGGCATGGGTCGGATTGGTGTTTTCCTCTACCCGGGTGGTGTCAATAAGAGTATTTTCGTCAAGCATCCATGTGATCGTGTATTGAACGGTGGTAATGTCATAAATACCGTAGACCGTCTGATTTGAGTCTGCAGTAAATGCGCCTTCCACTTTGTCCGTTCTGTCTGCGCCAAGGAACCAGCCAACAAAGGTTTTGCCTTCCACTTCAGGTGCAATGGGAAGTGCAACTGAAGCGCCCTTGTTGACGGTCTGCTTCAGGTTCTCTCTCTCAATGTCGTCCACAACAAAGCTGACGGTAACCTGTTTCGTCTCGCCATCTCCGTCACCGGCTTCCCTCAGCGTAACCTTCTCCTGTCCGCAGCTCGTGCACTTGCCGTCATCACCCCAAGTGTGATCGCCAGTTGCAGGGATTACTTCGGTATAAGTTGCGTCACAGTCATCATCCGAGCAGGTATAGGTAACCGAGCCGTCTGTTCCGCAGGTGGCTTCAATGCGACTGCTCTCGACCCAGGTATGACTCTCTTCCAGAGTCTGGGCAGCATCATGCGCAGCCTTCACCTGAACCTTTTTCTGGTCCGCGTTGGGCTGCTCGATATTCTCCTGTTTTTCCCCTTCTTCGAGGTCGGTGTCTTCTGTCTTTGTCACCGTCCCTGTATTAGCAACAGGATCTTCTGTCTGCTCTGCCGCAGGAGCAGAAGGCGTCTGCTGAACTTCCGGAACAGGCTCCGGGGCAGGTTCAGATACCGGCTCCGGGGCCGGGGCAGACTCCTGTGCAGATTGCTCACTAGGCGTATCCAACCCGTCACTTGCAAACGCCGAGACCGGCAGCAGGCTGAACATCATGATCAGAGCCATGAGCAGCGCGCCGATCCGTTTGGGCATGGTAGTAGTCATCAAAAGGTCCTCCTTTATCAGGCAAAGGATGTCATAAACATGACATAGTGATTCCATCCGTGTACCGGTCCGTTCATTCGGTTCCGGGCTTCCTGCCTGCGCGGTTCTGTCTCCGCATGACCTCCCAACGGGAGGCTGAAGCAACTGAGACGCGGCTTCGCGGGGGTGGCATTTGCCGGGGCAGCTGAGACGCGGTCCCTTTCGCGTGCGGGGTTCGGAAGGCGGATGGTCCGATTCTATGGATCCAGTATACTGCGGATGCAATCAATAAAAGCATCAATGATCTGGGGAAGTTTGCGCAGACGGAAAAATTTTTCTTCTGCGGACTCGCCGCACGGGGCGCAGTTTTCCCCTTTTTAATTTCTGTAGCAAAGTATACCACAGTTAAGGCGGCCGTCAAGCAATTCTGCACGAAAGGCAGGAATTCTGCACGAAAGGCAGATTTGCCCCCTGAAATGTGCAATCCGCTTCACATCAAAAGCCTTGCTTCGGCGGGATTTTGGGCTTACAATGGGGGCAGTGCAAACTGTGAATACGGGGAGGAACTGACATGCGATATCCGGAATTCCTGAAAGAAGGCGACACCATCGGCTTCTGCGCGCCATCCTTCGGCTGCAATACCGAGCCTTACCGCTCGCGCTTTGACCGCGCGCTGGCGGTGCTGGCGGAACAGGGCTACGGCATCCTGCCGGGACCGAACGTGTATCTGGGTGACGGCACCGGCATCAGCACCGCGCCGGAAAAGTGCGGTGGGGAATTCACGGAGCTCTACTGCTCCGACGCCTGCCGGGCGCTGATCTCCTGCGGGGGCGGGGAGCTGATGTGCGAAATCCTGAAGGATGTGGACTTTGAGGCCGTCCGGGCATCCGAGCCCAAGTGGTTCCAGGGGTATTCCGACAACACCAACCTGGTCTTCACCCTGACCACCCTGTGCGACACCGCCGCCGTATACGGGCCCTGCGCGCCCGCCTTCGGCATGCAGCCCTGGCACCCGGCCATCCGCGACAGCCTGATGCTGCTGCGCGGCGAGAAGCTGGAATCCGAAGGCTACGCCCGCTACGAGGGGGACCCCTACCGCGAGAAGGAGGACCCCCTGGAACCTTATGCCTGCACCGAGGAGCGGAACATTGTCGCCTGGGACCCCGGAACCGGGCGGATCTCCCGGCGGAAGGCGCTGGGCTTTTCCGGCCGCCTTGTCGGCGGCTGTCTGGATATCCTGGCAACGCTGTGCGGCACGCAGTACGACTGCGCCGCGGACTTTGCCGAGCGCTACCGGCAGGACGGCATCGTGTGGTTTCTGGAGGCCTGCGACCTGAGCGTTTTCGGCATCCGGCGGGCACTCTGGCAATTAAAAAATGCCGGATGGTTCCGGCATGTGAAGGGTTTTCTGATCGGGCGGCCGCTGGCCGGACGGGAGGACCTGATGGGTCTGGACCATATCCGTGCCGTGACGGAGCCGCTGGCGGAGTTCGGCGTTCCCATCCTGCTGGATGTGGACATCGGGCACCTGCCGCCGATGATGCCGCTTATCTCCGGCAGCATCGCGACCGTGCGCTACGCGCCGGCCTCCGGCCGCTTCCGGCTGAAAATGGAACTGAAGTAGGACAAGTTTTCTCCCGTGGTGATGCCGGCAGTGCCGGGTTCACCACGGGAGAACTCTTTCTGTGTACGCCGTCAGACCGGAATCAGGCTCTCCAGCGTCCGGTACAGGACCTCCGGCTCCACGGGTTTGGAGAGGTGTGCGTTCAGCCCCGCCTGCATGCTGCGCTGCACGTCCTCGTCAAAGGCGTTGGCCGTCAGGGCGATAATGGGGACGGTCTTCGCGTCTTCCCGGTCCATCGCCCGGATGATCCGGGCAGCCTCCAGGCCGTCCATCTCCGGCATGCGCATATCCATCAGCACGGCGTCGAAGTACCCGGACGGGCTGGCGGCAAAGAGCTCCGTGGTGATGCGCCCGTTTTCCGCATGCTCCACCTCGATGCCGCGCATGGAGAGCACCATCATCATAATTTCCGCATTCACGGCCACGTCCTCCGCCAGCAGCACGCGGCGCCCCTTCAGGTCCGCCGTTTCCCGCGCCAGGCGGGCATTCTTTTTCTTGAAGGCCTCGCGGAACTCATCCATGACCATCCCGGCGAACAGGGGCTTGGCAACAAAGGTGTCAACGCCGGCTTCCATGGCGTCTTCGGCAATGTCTTCCCAGCTGTAGGAGGTCAGAATGATGATTGGCGTATCGTAGCCAGCAATCTGCCGGATCTGCCTTGTGGTTTCCACGCCGTCCAGCTCCGGCATCCGCCAGTCCACCAGAATCAGGTTGTAGGGCTCCCGCCGGGTATGGCGGAGCCTGACCATCTCGATGCCCTCCAGGCCGGACAGCGCCGTCTCGCAGCGGATGCCGACCTGGCCGAGAACGATCTGCGCATGCTCGCAGGCGACGGGATCGTCATCGATCACCAGCACGCACATGTCATCCGGCCGGACCAGGCTGTCTTCACCGCTGGCGGATACCCGGTCGGAATCCAGCAGGGTCACCGTGACGGTGAAGGTTGTGCCCTTCCCCTTTTCGCTCTCCACCGTAATGTTGCCGTTCATCATCTCGACGATGCTTTTGGTGATGGGCATGCCCAGGCCCGTGCTGCCGAACCTGCTGGTGGTGGAGGAATCCTCCTGCGTGAAGGCGTCAAAGAGCTTCGGCAGGTATTCCCTGCTCATGCCGATGCCGGTATCCCGGAAGGTAAAGCGCAGGGTGGTTTTGCCATCAAAGCGCGCAGCCGTTTCGATCGCCAGAGAAACCGTGCCGCCCTCCGGGGTGAATTTGACGGAGTTGCCCAGGATGTTGATCATCACCTGGCGCAGCTTCATGTCGTCGCCGATATAGTAGTCCCGCACATCTCCGCTCATGCGACATTCGTACTTCAGGCCCTTGTCGCGGCACTGGCCGCCGATGATCGCGTTCACCTGCTCAAGAAGCTTCGCGAAGGAAAACTCCTCGCTCCGGATCGTCATGCGGCCCGACTCGATGCGGCTCATATCCAGAATGTCGTTGATGATGCTCAGGAGGTGATTGGCGGATGTGCCGATCCTGGCCAGGTACTCCTTCACCTTTTCGCTGGCAGACGGCTCGTTCATGGCGATGTTGTTCAGGCCGATAATGGCGTTCATCGGGGTGCGGATCTCATGGCTCATGTTGGACAGGAACACCGTTTTCGCCTTACTGGCCTCCTCCGCCGCGGCAAGCGCCTCCGCCAGGGCATGATTTCTTGCCATGGATTCCCGCATTTCCGCATCGATAACCGTAAAGCCCACGCCGACCCTGTGCACGATATGATCGTCACGCTCTCCGGGGTGGCGGACGCCGGCCATGCGCAGCATCTCGTAGTATTCCGCGCCGTTTCGCCGTGCCAGATAGCGGTATGCCATGATGGATTCCGTCTCCAGCACATGCCGGATATGATCCGGCGCGATAAAGTGGAGGAAGCCTTCCTGGTATTCCGGATCCACATACCGCTCGCAGTACTCCGTAAAGCGCACGTGATAGGGGAAGTGCACGCCCTCGGGGGTCTGATTCGGATCGTTCGGGTCCGCCCGGTAGCAGACAGCGTCATCCGCATCCACATCCACGTAGTAGACGCTGCGGTAGTCGGACGCCATGGCGGTGATCATGCTGTTCAGTTCCTTCTGGCGGTTTTCCTGGGCCAGAAGCTGCTCATGCAGGGCAAGTTTTTCCTCCAGCTCCTGCTGCTTGGCCCGCGCTTCCGCTTCGGCGGTCTTAATCCGGGTCATCTCGGTCACATCCACGCACATGCCCAGCAGGCACAGGCGGCCGGAGGGTTCCCGGAAGGTGATTTTGGTCGTCTGCAGGTTGCGGAAAACGGCCCCCGTGGCGTCGGGTACGTCCTCAAAGAAGACATAGGCCCCGTCCATTGTCACGGCTTTGCGGTCGTCCTCCACAAAGTGGTCTGCCGTGGCCTGGTCAAAAATCTCATGATCCGTCAGGCCGACGACTTCCTCCGGCTTTGTCTTCCCGGCATATTCCGCGAAGGCCTGGTTGCAGGTAAGGTATCTGCCGGTTGCGATTTCCTTGGAAAAGCTCATGGCGGGCATATTGGTCAGCAGCGAGGAGACCGAGCCCATCAGATCGGCCAGCTTTGCCGCGGACTCAACTTCTTCATTCAGCCTGCGGTTTTCCTCCCGGACCTTCTTTGCATCCGCAAGGGCCTTCTGATAGGCGCGCCCCTGCCGGACTTCATCGTCCACATCCTTAAAGCCCATCATGACGCCGGTCCGGCCGCCGGGCATATGGATTTTTCCGAAGTCGATCCGGTAATGCCTGGGACCGGAGTCCAGCGCACGGATGAAATTGACGGAGAAGCGGTCGGCGGTTTCAAAGCGCTTCAGGATGTAAGGAAGGCTCATCTGCTCCTGCAGCCGTTCCCTGTCTTCCTCCGCGATCATGGTGTTGACGTATTCCGTCTTGGTCTCGGTATACCGCGGATGACTCAGCGCATTGCGGATGGCCTCCTCGTGCGCCTCATCCATGTCCGTATGATAAAGGGACATCTCCTCGGTGACGACGTCGTTAATGAGGTACACGGTGTTATAGGCCGTGGTCAGCGTGGAGATCACGGCGTCCCGCGTGGCGGTGTCCGTTTCCCGCTGAAGCCTTTTTTCGGTAATATCGGAGATGAACACGACGTAGATGCCGCCGTAGGCCTTGGTTTCGGCGTAATGGCCGTAGTCGTCCACCCAGCGGACGGCGCCGTCCTTCCGGACGATGCGGTACTCCGCGTAATCCATCTGATCTTCGCTGGAGTCGATCTGGTGCACGATGGAGGAACTGATCCGGTCATAGTCTTCCGGATACACCATTCCCCGGAAGGTGTATCCCGTCAGGGCCCTGAACTCCTCCAGGCTGTCGCACCCGTAGATGCCGAACACGGCCTTATTGGCATAAAGCAGTTCTTCCCGCCCGTCCGCCCTGTAGATGAAGAATCCGCCGGGCATATGCCCGCCGATTTCCTCGATAACGGACAGAGTATCCTCATTCAGTTCAAAGGTTCTTCCCTTCATGCCTGATAACCTCCCGTTGATCATTCGTTCTTCCTCTCCGGAGAGAGGGGATGTGACGCCGCGGGAACGGCGCTGCCGGGCCGGAGCATTACTACAGGGCAGAGGCGAGCCAGTAAACGATCAGGGCGGCGCACCAGGCAACAAAGCACTGCCAGAGCACCACCGCGGCGGCCCATTTTCCTCCGAGCTCCCTGCGGATCGATGTAATCGCTGCCACACAGGGCGTATAAAGAAGCGAGAATACCAGCAGAGACGCCGCAGCCGTTGCCGTCATCACGCCGGAAACATTCTGGCCGAAGAGGATCCCCAGTGTTGAAACCACGCTTTCCTTTGCAAGGAAGCCGCTGATGAGCGCGGTGCAGATCCGCCAGTCGCCGAGGCCGACCGGTTTCAGGACCGGGGCGAGCCAGCCGGCCACGATGGCCAGAATACTCTTCTGCTGGTCGGCCACGAAGTTGAAATGCGGGTCAAAGCTCTGCAGCAGCCAGATCACGATCGTCGCAAAAAAGATGACGGTGAATGCGCGCTGCAGGAAGTCCTTCGCTTTTTCCCAAAGCAGCTGCCCGACATTTTTTGCGCCCGGCACACGGTAGTTGGGAAGCTCCATTACAAACGGAACGGCTTCCCCCTGAAACATGGTTCCCCGGTAAAGCAGCGCCGCAAGAATGCCGACCACGATCCCGAGAAAATAGATGCCGACCATAATCAGCGCCTTGTGGCCGGGGAAGAAGGCGTCGACAAAAAACGCATAGATCGGGAGCTTTGCCGTGCAGCTCATAAACGGCGTGAGCAGGATCGTCATTTTTCTGTCCCGTTCGCTGGGGAGCGTGCGCGTCGCCATGACCGCCGGAACCGTGCAGCCGAAACCGATCAGCATGGGGACGATGCTGCGGCCTGAAAGGCCGATCTTGCGAAGGAGCCTGTCCATAAAGAAGGCAACTCGCGCGATATATCCGCTGTCCTCGAGCATCGACAGGAAAAAGAACAGCGTGACAATAATGGGGATAAAGCTCAGCACGCTTCCGACGCCTGCAAAAATGCCGTCGACAATCAGGCCGTGCAGCACTTTGTTCACATGCACGGCGGTGAGACCCGCATCAACCCATCCGGTCAGGAGATCCATGCCCTGTTCCAGAACTTCCTGAAGCGTGCCGCCGATCACATCAAAGGTCAGCCAGAACACAAGGCCCATGATCAGGATGAAAAACGGGATTGCCGTCCATTTCCCGGTGAGAACACGGTCGATCTTCGCGCTGCGGATGCTCTCCCGGCTTCTCTTCGGTTTTTTCACGCAGGAATCGCAGATGCTGTAAATAAACGCATAGCGCATATCGGCGATCGCCGCGCTGCGGTCAAGCCCCCGTTCCCGTTCCATCTGCAGGACGATGTGCTCCATCGTCTCCTGTTCATTCTGGTCGAGTCTGAGCTGCCCGACGATCATCGGGTCGCCCTCGATCACCTTGCCCGCAGCAAAGCGGAGCGGAAGACCGTACTTCTCCGCGTGATCCTGGATCAGGTGGCTGATGCTGTGCAGGCAACGGTGAACGGCGCCGCCGTGATCGTTCTCATCACAGAAATCCATGCGGAGCGGCTTTTCCTGGAAACGGGCGATATGCACCGCATGTTCCACAAGCTCCGCGATGCCCTGGTTTTTGGCTGCGGAAATCGGGACGACAGGCACACCCAACCTGGCTTCCATCTCGTTCACATCAATCGTTCCGCCGTTTGCGGAGACCTCATCCATCATGTTGAGCGCAACAACCATCGGAACGTTCATCTCCAGCAGCTGCATGGTAAGATACAGGTTGCGCTCAATATTCGTGGCATCCACAATGTTGATGACGGCCTTCGGATGTTCGTTCAGAACGAAATTGCGGGAAACAATCTCCTCGCTGCTGTAGGGTGACATGGAATAGATTCCCGGGAGATCGGTGACCAGCGTTTCCGGATGCCCTTTTATCACGCCGTCCTTCCGGTCCACCGTCACGCCGGGGAAATTCCCCACGTGCTGATTCGCGCCGGTCAGCTGATTGAACAGCGTTGTTTTGCCGCAGTTCTGGTTTCCGACCAGCGCGAAGGTGAGAACCGTTCCGTCCGGGAGTGGCGTGCCGCTTCCCCTGGGGTGAAATTTACCGCCTTCGCCTAGGCCCGGGTGGGCGGTCCTTCCAGGCTGCGGCGCGGTGTCTTCCGTCTCACCGTCGCCCGTTTCGGCAGGCCTGACCTCGATCTTTGCCGCATCGTTCAGGCGCAGTGTAAGCTCATATCCGTGGATCAGCAGCTCCATCGGGTCGCCCATCGGCGCATACTTCACAACGGTCACTTCAGCGCCGGGGATCACGCCCATATCCAGAAAATGCTGGCGAAGCGCGCCTTTGCCACCCACGCTCACGATGGTGGCAGTCTTTCCGATTTCCAGTTCTTTCAGCGTCATACTGTTTGCTCTGTTTCTGTCCCGTCTGAGGTTCAGACGGGTTATTTTTACCCTGCCGGGCAGGACCGCTCGCCTGCTGTCCGGCCTCCATCGATAGTTTCCACTCTCGGCAGGCTTTTGTCAAGCGGTTTTCATCGATATTCTTATCGATTTTCGTCAGGTCTTCACCAAATCCGCACAGTCTGAGCTTAGCTGTGCTCCGTTACGCTCTTTCACCCAGGAAGCAAAGTCCCTGCAGATGTCTGCAAGCACCGGCGGGAGGTAGTCCCACACCCGGGTGCTGATGTCATCGGGAATGCCGTAGAACGCCTCCGCGATGCCGCCGGCAATGGCGGCAATCGTATCGCTGTCTCCCCCGATGGAAATGCAGTTGCGGATCACGTCCTCGTAACTGTCCCCTTCCAGGAAGCAGGTCAGCGCCTGCGGCAGAGAGACCTGGCAGATCTCGCGGCCGTGCCCCTGCCAGCCGGTCCTGTAGTCGTCCACGGTGGCAGTCAGGTCATAGTACTCCTCCATGGCCATGCGGATTTCTTCTTTGCTTTTTCCCTGGCGGGCCATCACGATCGCCACGGCCGTTGCCTCGGCCCCTTTCATCCCTTCCGGATGGTTGTGGGACACGCACGTGACTGCCGCAGAAAGGCGCTTCGCTTCCTCCACGTCCCGGGCCGCGAAGCCGACCGGACTGATCCGCATCGCGGAGCCGTTGCCGAAGCTGTTATAGGGCCGGGGATGGTCCGAGAACATCCAGTGGATGAAGCGGGCTCCGTAACCGCAGTTCGGGAACTGACGCCCGATGCGCTGCATGGCAGCAACCGCTTTCTCCGACAGATCGGAGAAGTCCTCCCTGCTGTCCATCAGCGCCTGAGCGACCGCGCAGGTCATGACGGTATCGTCCGTGAAAGAGCAGTCCTCCGTCAGAAACTCAAACTGCCTGCTGAGAATGTTGTGGAACTCAAAGCGAGAGCCCACAATGTCACCAATGATTGCACCGATCATTTTGTTTTCCTCCTTTATTTGTTTTGACGTGTATATGGTACCACACGCCTTCAGACCGCTGGTCGTTTCCCGGGCGACATTTCTGCCGAAGTAAGGGAAAACCCCGGCCTGTCTGAAATTGTTTTACCGGCAGTCTGCGAAAACCGGTGTACGGTCGCCGGTTTACAGGGGGTACCTGTCCTCCGGCAGAAAAAAACCAGTTCCCCTGCATAATCCTGCCCGGAAACTGGTTTGGCTTAGTACACCGATTTTGATAGAATGAGAAATCCTTGGTGCATCACGAAGTAAAGCGTGGTGCATTTGGGGTTTCGTGGTGCATTTTGCAAGTCTTTATACATATTGCGGGCCAATTATTATAAGTCCA
>CAZBXX010000048.1:0-15744 GCA_964495965.1 uncultured Oscillospiraceae bacterium
CGGTCATGTCCTCCATCATGCGGATCATGGTCGGGTCGTCGTGGCCCAGCTCGTCCAGCTTGAGGAGGTTGTCCTCCATGCAGTGGTATTCAAAGTGCGTGGTGATGATGTCGGAATTCGGATCATCTGCCGGATGCTGCACGGGGCAGAAGTCCGTCACGTCCATATCCTGCGGAATGACCACCAGCCCGCCGGGATGCTGGCCGGTGGTGCGCTTAATGCCCACCAGGCCCTGGGCGAGGCGGTTTTCCTCCGCATGGGTGACTTTAAGACCGCGCTCTTCCAGATATTTCTTCACGTAACCGAAAGCCGTCTTTTCCGCAAGTGTGCCGATGGTGCCGGCGCGGAAAACGTGATCCGAGCCGAACAGCACTTCGGTATACTTATGCGCCCGGGCCTGATACTCACCGGAGAAGTTCAAGTCGATATCCGGGGTCTTTTCGTTTCCGGGGAAACCAAGGAAGGTCTCAAAGGGGATATTGAAGCCGTCACGCCGCAGCCGGGCGCCGCAAAGCGGGCAGGCCTTTACCGGCATGTCGGCTCCGCAGCCGTAGCTGACGCCTTCCGGGAGTTCCAGCGGAAGCTCTTCGGCCGTTTCAGGCTTCCATGCGAAGCGCTGCATCGGGAACTCGGAATAGCAGCAGTCCGGGCAGACGTAGTGCGGCGGAAGTGAGTTTACCTCGGTGATCCCGGACATATACGCAACCATGGAGGAACCCACGCTGCCGCGGCTGCCGACCAGGTAGCCGTGCTCCAGGGAGTTCTGCACCAGCTTCTGGGCGCTCATGTAGATCACATCATAGTTGTGGTCCAGAATGGTCTTCAGTTCGGTGTCAACGCGCTCGCGGACCAGCGGGGGCGGATTCTGCCCGTAGACGCGGTGCATTCTGGTATAGACCAGTTCCTTCAGCTCTTCGGCAGAGTTTTCGATCTTCGGCGGGAAAAGGCCCTTCGGCAGAAGCTCAATCTCTTCCACCTCATCGGCAATCGCCCGGGTATTGGAGATGACAACTTCTTCCGCCGTCTCTTTGCCAAGGTACTGAAACTCCTTCAGCATCTCATCCGTGGTGCGGAAGTAAATCGGGCAGCTGCGGTCCGGATCGGAAAACTTCTTGGCGGCCTGAAGAATACGCCGGTACTGCTCGTCTTCAGGATCCATAAAATGCACGTCGCCGGTGGCAACCACCCGCTTGCCCAGTTCCCTGCCGATGCGCAGAATGGTGCGGTTATAGTCCTCCAGCACCTCAGGAGATGCCACACGCCCCTCTTCCACCAGAAAATAATTGTTGCAGATGGGCTGGATTTCAAGATAATCGTAATAGGAGGCGATACTGCGGAGCTCTTCGTCTTCCTCACCGCGCATGACCGCGCCGTAAAGCTCCCCCATCCCGCAGGCCGAGCCGACCAGGATGCCTTCGCGGTGCGCGTCCAGCAGGCTTCTGGGAATCACGGGGGTTTTGTCAAAATGCTCCAGGTAGGAGGCCGAAATCATCCGGTACAGGTTTTTCAGGCCCACCCTGTTCTTCACCAGAAGAATCATGTGATAGGTTTTCTGGACGTCCGTGCGGCGGTGGGTCTGGTAATAGTTCTCCGTTTCCTCCAGACCGGTGATCCCGCGTTCTTTCAGCATGGGGATGAACTTTGCCATGATGCGGGCAACGACCATGGCATCGTCACTGGCACGGTGATGGTTGAATTTGGGGAGATTCAGATGGTTGGAAACCGTATCCAGCTTAAAGCGCTTCAGATCCGTCAGAAGCGTCTGGGCAAGGGTCAGCGTATCCAGATAAACCGGATGGAACTCCAGATTCTGCCGTTTTGCCGCTTCGCGCATGAAGCCGGTGTCAAAATTCGCGTTATGTGCAATCAGAGGCCGATCCCCGGCGAAGGCAAGAAAGGCCTCCATGGCTTCCTTCTCACCGGGCGCATCGCCGATGTCCTCTTCCCGGATACCTGTGAGCCGGGTGATTTCCTCCGGGACGGAGCGGCCCGGATTCACAAAGGTATTGAACGTCTGCAGAATGCTGCCGCCGGAGAAGATGACGGCACCGATTTCAATCATCCGGTCCATCCGTGCGTTCAGCCCGGTGGTTTCAATGTCAAAGGCCACAAACTCGGTGTCCAGCGGCAGGGCGGATTCTCCGTAAATGACCCGGTTCAGATCCACATCGTTCTTGTAATAGGCTTCCAGCCCGTAAATGATCTTGACGCCGTTCTTTTTGCCCGCAGTCCACATATCCGGAAAAGCCTGGGCGACGCCGTGGTCCGTTACGGCGACGGCCGGCATGCCCCAGTCAGCCGCGCGCCTGACAACGGCCTTGGGATCCGTCAGGGCGTCCAGAGCCGAAAAGCGTGTATGCAGATGCAGCTCCACCCGCTTCACGGGGGCGGAGTCCGGGCGGAGATGCTTTCTGGATTTCATGATGTTGCGGGGATCCAGCACCATGTCGTCATCAAATTTGGAATAGCCGATTTCGCCCTGAACAACCAGATGGTTGCCCACGGCAATTTTATCCAGAATGCTCTGGTCCTCATCGGAGCGCAGGAAACGGGTTACACGAATGCTGCCCGAGTGGTCCGTCATGTCAAAGGAGAGCACGGCGCCTCCGCGTTTCTGGAGCGCTCTGCTGGAAACAGCAAAGACATCGCCTTCCACGGTTACCCGGCCCGACTCCAGTGTCAGGGTATCCATGGAGACCGGCTGCTGCCGGACTGCCCGCCCCATCAGCACATCGCCGGCGGGTGCAGCGGACGGCGCAGAAAACTGGGACCCTGCGCCTGACTGGGCGTCGGGCCGGGGCTCGGGATGCGGATATTCCGGTTCAATTTCCACTGTCTGCAGCGCATACAGCTCCAGAATACGGCTTTCCAGCTGGGAAAGCTCTATGGGCGACGGCATACGCGAGAACTTTGCGGCAATATGCATGCTGCGCTCCGCAGCATGAATCTGCACACGCGTCACCTGGACCTTTTCAAGCCCGCCGGCCAGGCCGTGCAGATCGCCGCAGTCCGGGAAAATCGTCAAAAACGGTGTGTTGTCCATCGGGTCAGCTTTCCTGTATCAGGTCCATCAGGCGGCTGAGCAGCTCTTCGTAGGGATAGGTGCCCAGCACTTCCCCTTTCCGGAACAGGATTCCCCTGTCCTTCCCGCCGGCAATGCCGAAGTCCGCTTCTCTTGCTTCTCCGGGTCCGTTTACCACGCAGCCCATCACAGCCACGGTGATGTCACGGTCGAGATAGCGCACACGGGCCTCCACTTCTTCCGCCAGGCGGATCAGGTCGATCTCCGTCCGGCCGCAGGTCGGGCAGGAAACGAACTTCACGCCGCCGCTGCGCAGGCCGGCTGCTTTCAGGATCGCAATCCCGGCGGAAACCTCCCGCACGGGGTCTGCTGTCAGGGAAACGCGGATGGTATTGCCGATCTCTTCCGAGAGCAGCGTTCCGATCCCGACTGCAGACTGGATGGTGCCGTTCCACTCCGTACCGGTTTCCGTAACGCCGAGATGCAGCGGGAACGGGAATTCCTCCGACGCAAGACGGTAGGCCGCAATGGTCATCGGCACGCTCGAAGCCTTCAGGGAAAGGCAGATATCTTCAAAATGATGCTTCAGCAGCAGCTGCGCATGACCGCGCGCACTCTCCACCATGGCCTCGGGGCAGGGGTGGCCGTACTTCTCCAGCAGCGGCTTCTCCAGGCTGCCGGCGTTCACGCCGATCCGGATAGGGATTCCTCTCGTCCGGCAGGCATCCGCAACTGCTTTTACGCGCTCTTCTCCCCCGATGTTCCCTGGGTTAATACGGATTTTATCAATGCCGCGCTCCGCAACCAGCAGCGCCAGCCGGTAATCGAAATGGATATCCGCAACCAGCGGGACATCGACCGCAGCTTTAATCGCCTCAACAGCAAGGGCGGAACGCTCGTCCGGAATGGCAATGCGGACGATATCCGCGCCGGCAGCACGCAGGGCGCGAATCTGCTGAACGGTCGCTTCCACATCCCAGGTTTTGGTGTTGCACATGCTCTGCACACTGACCGGAGCGCTCCCGCCGACCGGTACGCCGCCCACGCTGATGCAGCTTGTTTCATAACGCTTCATGGCGTTCTCCTCAATCTAGTGAATTAGCTTCAGAATGTCCTGGAACATGATCACCGCCATCAGGGCCAGCAACAGCACCATCCCCGCGGCATGGACGTAACCCTCGTACTTCGGATCCAGCTTTTTTCCCGTCAGGGCCTGAATCACAGCCGTCACCAGCAGCAGGAAAACACGTCCGCCGTCCAGCGCCGGAATGGGAAGCATGTTCATAATGGCCAGGTTAATGGCGATAAATGCGCCGAGATACAGGATATCATACAGACCGTCGGACACGGTTTCGGCATTTTCGCCGGTTTCCGCCATCAGATCCACAATCCCGATGGGTCCGGACATCTCCTTCAGCCCGACCTCTCCCTTAACCAGCATTCGCAGGCTCATCCAGACCATCCGGCTGAATTCCATGGCGGTGTTCCAGGTATGCCTCAGCTTCACAGGAAAGGTCGCCTTTTCATAGCCAAAATTGAAGCCGAACAGCTCGCGGTCCTGCCCCTCATAAAGGCGGGTTGTCATGGGAAAATCATTCAGGCGGACTGTTGTGCCGTTCCGGTCCAGGACAAGATCATAGACCCCATCCCCTTCCCGCAGGAAGTCACCCACATCGTAGTACTGGTACACCCGTTTCCCGTCAATTTTGACGAAACGGTCTCCCACCTGCAGTGCATCCGCGCCCTCATACGGGCAGCCTTCGATAAAGCTTGCAATGGTCGGGGAAAGAAAGGCCTTTGCCCCAAGAAACAGGCAGAAGATGATCAGCACACCCAGAAGAAAATTGTTGAAGGAGCCCGCGCACAGGATGATCAGCCGCTTCCACACAGGCTGGGAAGTAAAGGCCCTGGGATCCGCCGACTCTTCGTCCTCCCCTTCCATGGCGCAGTAGCCGCCAAGGGGAATGCAGCGCAAAGCATAAAGCGTCTCCCCTTTCTGCTTCTTCCAGATCGCGGGGCCCATGCCCACAGCGAACTCGTTGACCCGGACGCCGCAGAGCTTGGCAGCCAGAAAATGGCCGAATTCGTGGATGGCGATCAGAACGCCAAAAATCAGAATGCCGAACAGGACAAATGCAGCGCTCATCCCGTCATTCTCCCGTCAGCCGGTGCACAAACTGCCTTGCGGCCTGATCGGCGCACAGGATAACATCCAGGCTTCCGGCGTCATCGTCCGCCAGCTCGTCCACAGCTGCCGCAGCCAGATCATAGATCCGGTTAAAGCCAATCTTCTCCTTCAGGAAGAGATGCACCGCCTCTTCATTGGCCGCGCTCATGACACAGCCGGCCGTGCCGCCGCGGCGCGCGCAGTCCATTGCCAGCGAAAGACAGGGAAACTCCTCCAGATCCGGGGCTTCGAAGGTAAGGTCCTGCAGGGTGCGGAAGTCCAGACGCGAAAACATGGAAGGCAGGCGCTGCGGCCAGGTCAGAGCAAGCTGAATCGGCAGGCCCATGTCCGGCACGCCCATCTGGGCAATCACCGTCCCGTCCACCAGCTCCACCATGGAATGGATCACGCTCTGCGGATGGACCACGACTTCGATGTCATCCGGGGTCACCGCGAACAGCCGCATGGCCTCTATGAATTCCAGCCCCTTGTTCATCAGCGTCGCACTGTCAACCGAAATCTTGGCCCCCATGTTCCAGCGCGGATGCCGGACAGCCTCCGCCGGCGTGATATTCTCCAGCTCCGCGCGCTTTCTGCCGCGGAAGGGGCCGCCGGAACAGGTCAGCAGGATCTTTTTCAGTTCTCCCGGGTCTCTGCCGGTCAGGCACTGGAAGATTGCAGAATGCTCGGAATCGACCGGGACAATCTCCGCACCGGTTTCCGCAGCGCGCTTCATCACCAGCTCACCGGCGCAGACCAACGTCTCCTTGTTGGCAAGGGCGATGCGCTTTTTTTCTTCAATTGCCGCAAGGGTGGGCTTCAGGCCGACTGCACCGGAAACCGCCGTGACCACGCAGTCCGCAGACGGCAGGGTAGCCGCTTCGATCAGCCCTTCCATCCCGCCGGCAACGCGGATTCCGGTATCCTTCAGTGTAATTTTCAGAAGCCGAGCGGCCTGCTCATCATAAACGGCAACCAGCTCCGGCTGAAACTTTCTGGCCTGCTCTTCCAGACGGTCGATCTGCCGGTTTGCCGTCAGTGCCGCAACCGGAATGCCTGTATACTCCGCCACGGCAGCAGTCTGGCGCCCGATGGAGCCCGTGCAGCCGAGAATAGATATCTTCTTTACCATGGTACCCTCAATTCCGGACTCAGCGCACGCCGCCGTAACGCCGGTCCCGGTTCTGATATGCCGCAATGGCCCGGTCCAGTTCCGCAGTGGAAAAGTCCGGCCACAGCACATCCGTAAAATAGAATTCCGCATAGGCGCACTGCCAGAGCAGGAAGTTGGAAATGCGAAGCTCACCGCCCGGGCGGATCAGCAGATCAGGATCCGGTATTCCGGCGGAATACAGATAGCCGGCGAAGGCTTCCTCCGTCAGCGCACCCGTGGTCTTTCCGTCCCGGAAGTCCCTGGCATAGCGTTCCGCTGCCTGCAGGATTTCCGCCCGGCCGCCGTAATTGAGGCAGATATTCGCCTGAAAGCCGTCATAGTGTTCGGAAATCTCATTGGTGCGGGCCACCAGTTCCTGCAGCTGAGAAGGAAGGCCTGACACATCTCCGAAAACCCGCATCTTGATGCCGTCCCGTTCCATGGTTTCGATGGCTTCGTTGAGATACCTGCCGAGCAGGCGCATAATGGCCTTCACTTCTTCCGCCGGCCTCTTCCAGTTTTCCGTGGAAAAGGCATAAACCGTCAGATAGTCCATCCCCAGATCCCGGCAGTAATAGGCGATCTTCCGGAAATTTTCAGAACCGGCAGTATGCCCCGCCGTGCGGGGCAGGCCGCGCTTTTTGGCCCAGCGGCCGTTACCGTCCAGAATAATCGCAACATGGCGGGGGATGCCTTCCCCCGCCGTTAATTTCATGTTCTCAGAACTCATCAGATTTCCGTCAGCTCTTTTTCTTTTTTCTCGGCGATCTTGTCGATCTCTTTAATGAAATCGTCTGTCAGCTTCTGAATGTCTTTTTCCGCGATCTTGTAATCGTCTTCTGTGATCTCGGAGCTCTTCTGCTGCTTCTTGAACTTCTCGATGGCATCCCGGCGGATGTTGCGGATGGCGACCTTGCTTTCCTCGGCGTATTTGCGGGTCTGTTTGGCGAGATCTTTGCGGCGCTCTTCCGTCAGCGGCGGGAACACCAGGCGGATTGCCCGGCCGTCATTCTGCGGGTTGATGCCGAGATCCGAGGCCAGAATGGCACGCTCGATGCCTTTCAGCACACTGCCGTCCCACGGCTGAATCAGCAGGGAACGCGGGTCCGGCGTCGCAATGGTCGCAAGCTGCTGGATCGGCGTGGGAGAACCGTAATAGTCCACCAGAATCTGGTCCAGTACGGACGCGTTGGCGCGGCCGGCGCGGATGGTGGCAAGCTGTGAGGAAAGCGCATCACAGGTTTTCTTCATCTTGTTTTCAAATTCCGGATAGTCTGACATGGTAGAACCCCTCCCGTTCACAGTAATATAAGTAAAATTATAGTTATACGACTACAGAGATTAAAAATATATAAGCGCCTTTACAGGGCGGAACGCTCAGTGTACCAGGGTACCGACCGCTTCCCCTCTCAGGACGCGGACAATATTCTCGGGATCCGCCAGCGCAAACACCAGCACCGGCAGCCGGTTATCCATGGCAAGGCTCGTCGCAGGGGAATCCATCACCTGCAGGCGGCGCGCCAGAACCTCATCATAGCTGATTTCATCAAAGCGGACGGCATCCGACACCACTCTGGGGTCTGCGGAATACACGCCGTCGATGTTTTTGGCCAGCAGGATCGCGTCCGCTTCAATTTCCGCCGCACGAAGGGCTGCTGCCGTGTCGGTGGAAAAGAACGGATGCCCGGTGCCGCAGGCAAAGAGAACCACCTTTCCCTCTTCCAGGTATTCCCGCGCCTTCCGCACATCGTGGCGTTCCCCCACGCCCTGGATGTCAACCGCCGTCATCACCCTGGCGTCCACACCGCACTGGCGGAACACGTCGGAGACCGCAAGGCAGTTCATGGCCGTGGCCAGCATGCCCATGCGGTCGGCGCTGACGCGCTCGATTTTACCGGCGCCGTCCTTGACGCCGCGCCAGAAGTTTCCGCCGCCGATCACAATGCCGATCTGGGCCCCGAGGGCAAGCCCTGCGCGAACCTGCTCGCACACACGGGTAACAAAGGAGAAGTCGTACCCGGTTCCCTTTTCTCCGGCCAGTGCCTCTCCGCTGATTTTAATCAGAACGCGATGATACTTCACACTCATTCCGGTTCTATCCTTTCCCGACACAGACATCAAGTATGCAGTTTAGCACAGCCTGCCACGCTTGACAAGCCTTTTTAGACCTGCAGCTTCTCTCCGTTCAGCTCCGCTGCAGTCAGGGTATCGCCGCGGTAGCAGAGCTTCAGGGAGAAGAAGGGAACGCGGGCCTCCATCAGCCGCAGGAAAATCCGGTCGCCCTCCCAAAGGGACGGCAGGTTCAGCACCGAAGCCTTATCAAGCCACTCCAGGGTCCCTTCCACGCAGTCCAACAGGGTCCCGTGAAACGCTTCGGAATGGAACAGGTGCATGTATTCCGTTCCCCATTCCTCCGAAACAAACGTGACAATCCCGCAGTACCGCCAGGCATCCAGCGTCAGGCCGGTTTCCTCCCTCACCTCGCGCAGGAGGCAGTTTTCCGGGCTTTCGCCCTCTTCAAACTTCCCGCCGATGCCGATCCACTTGTCGCGGTTCAGATCCTGATCCTTTTTGACTCGGTGAAGCATCAGGTAGCAGCCGTTCCGCTCCAGATAGCAGAGAGTGGTGTTGCGCATATGCAGTCTGTCCGGCATGGGTTCAGGCTCCCTTCATTCCGCCGTACAGCGGATCCCGTCTTCCTCCGCAGTGAGTGCAAAGCAGGCTGCCGGTGTCCCCCTGGTCACGACCACTTCGGCGGCGATACGGTCTTCCACTTCTTTCTGAATCAGGCGGCGAAGATTTCTGGCCCCATAGGCGGTAGAATATCCCTTTTTCACCAGCCAGGCAGGCACGGTATCATCCCAGCGGAGATCCATCCCGTTTCCGCGCATGACATCCCGTACTTCTTCCAGCATCAGGATGGCAATGGCGGCAAAATTCTCTTCCGTGAGGCGGTTAAAGCAGATAATCTCGTCCACGCGGTTGATAAACTCCGGCCGCAGGAACTCATTCAGCGCCTTCAGCGCTTTTTCCCGGCCCATATCGCTGACCGTGCCGCCAAAGCCGAGCGTGGCGGTGCTGGCATTGCTGCCGGCATTGGTAGTCATCACAATGATGGTATTTTCAAAGTTTACCGTACGCCCCTGCGCATCGGTAATGCGTCCGTCATCCAGAATCTGCAGCAGAATGTTCATGACGTCCGGGTGCGCCTTTTCGATTTCGTCAAAGAGCACAACGGAATAGGGCTTGCGGCGGATCTTCTCCGTAAGCTGGCCTGCTTCGTCATAGCCGACATAACCCGGAGGGGAACCGATGATGCGGGAAACGGAGAATTTCTCCATAAACTCCGACATATCCAGGCGGATCAGGCTTTCCGGGCTGTCAAACATGTCTTCCGCCAGGCGCTTAACAAGTTCTGTTTTCCCGACGCCGGAGCCGCCCACAAAGATGAAACTCACGGGTTTCCGTTTGACCTTCAGCCCTACACGCCCGCGGCGGATGGCCGCACAGACGGCCTCGACCGCTTCATCCTGCCCGACGATGTGCTCCTTCAGCCTGGCATCCAGCCCGGCAAGCCGCTCCAGTTCGTCCTCTTTCACGGTGGACGCCGGAATGCGCGTCCAAAGTTCGATGATTCGGGCCAGATTATCCACAGTCAGTGCCGGCTTCCCGCTCTGGTTCAGCTGCCGGAGTTCGGCATCCAGCCGCAGTTCGAGGCTGCGAAGCTCGGCAATACGGGCATAGCGTTCCTGCTGCCTTGCCGGATCATCGGATTCCGTGCGCCGGGCATCGTCCGCAAGCAGCGCATCCGCTTCAAAGCGGATGTTCTCCAGCTCACGCTCCACCGCCATTCTGCGGTTCAGCTGCGGATCTTTGAGGTTCACGTCCGAGCAGGCCTCGTCCAGAAGGTCAATTGCCTGTGCCGGCAGGAAGCGATCGGTGATGTAGCGCTCGCTCATCGTGACCGCCTTCTCGCACATGGCATCGGAAACCGAAACGCCGTGGTAATCCTCATAATAATGGGCGATCCCCTGCAGGATTTTAATGCTGTCTTCCACAGAAGGCTCGTTCACGGTAACAGGCTGAAAGCGGCGCTCCAGGGCGGAGTCCTTTTCAATATGTTTGCGGTATTCGGTGAAGGTTGTGGCACCGATGACCTGGATTTCGCCGCGGGAAAGCGCCGGCTTGAGAATATTGGCGGCATTCATGCTGCCCTCGGCATCCCCTGCGCCAACAATCGTATGAACTTCATCAATGACCAGGATCACATTCCCCTGCCGGCGGATCTCCTCAATCAGGCCCTTCATCCGGCTTTCAAACTGGCCGCGGAACTGCGTGCCCGCTACCAGTGAGGTCAGATCCAGAAGAAACACCTGCTTGTCCTGCAGCTTATACGGCACATTCCCCATGGCAATGCGCTGAGCCAGACCCTCGGCAATCGCCGTTTTGCCCACGCCGGGCTCCCCGATCAGGCAGGGATTGTTTTTCTGGCGGCGGTTCAGGATCTGAATGACGCGCTCCAGCTCTTCTTCCCGGCCGATCATGGTATCCAGCTCGCCCGCACGGGCGCGGGCTGTCAGGTCAATGCAGTAGCTGTCCAGAAACTTCCGCTTCTGCTGCTTCGGATTCTGCATCCTTGCCGCATTCGAAGCGGGTCCCGCATTCCGTTCCCTGCCCTGCCCTGCGGCGCTGTCCGGCGTCTCCTGCGGAAGCACCGCGTCATTCTGGGGAGAGGTATGCTCCCCGGAACGGAAGGCATCCAGAATCCTGCCGAAGAACGGGAAGGTGGCAGTCTTGCCATCATCGTCTTCCCCGTCCGCGTCTTCCCCGGCACTGATGAGCTCCTCCACTCCGTTCAGAGCATTCATCATCTCCCCGGACAGATTATCCAGATCTTCATCGGAGACCCCCATCTTTGTCAGGAGATCATCCACAGGTTTAATGTGAAGCTCCCTTGCGCACTTCAGGCAAAGGCCTTCACTTTTGGTCTGGCTGTTCTCAATTTTCGTAATAAAAACAACGGCGGGATTCTTTCCGCACCGTGAGCACATACTTGCCCGCATGTTAACCTCTCAAGAGTACAATCTGTTCTCTGTTCTCCGCGGTAAAGGCGGAAGTCAGAGCAATCCGTTCGTCAGGAAACGGAACGACATAAAGAATCTGGCCAGCAGGGTTTTGTCCAGCGTCTCCCTGCCGAGGATCAGCCCGAGGAAACTCAGCAGCCAGCAGAGAAGCACGCAGTAAAGAAAGCCCTTCACAAAGCCCATCAGCGCGCCGCCGAGCTCATCCAGCAGCTCCATATGATCCGGCAGGCGGAATACCAGCCCGCCGATGTTGCTGACGGCAATCAGCAGAATCAGAATGATCAGAAAGCAAAGGGCCAGCCCCATCACATAGGCAACCGTGTCGCACAGGATGCTGACCACCGCCTCCGTCATGGAAACGCCATTCTGGTCGGAATAGCGGACGGAACGCTCTGCAAGCTCTTCCGCACGGCTTTCGTGGAAGCCCGCTTCCTCCATGCACAGAACGGCATAGTCATACCGGAGGGAACTGTCCGCATTCAGAACATCTTCCAGCGAGAGGTCGGTTGAGCTGTAGCCCATTCGTTCCAGAACGGCGGTTCTGGTTTTCTGGGAGTCAATATAGCCGTCCACAAAAGGCTCAAGAACCGGCACGGCTTCCGTTGCATAGCGGTCCGAAAGCGAGCTGCCCGCGAGCAGGGCAATGATAATGGCAAAAATGCCGGCAATTCCGCCGATCAGCCCGCGCTTATATCCGTCCCAGATGCACAGGGCGATAATCAGCAGCAGGATAAGATCGAGAATGATATTCATGCACTCACCAGCTTTCCGTCCACCCGGCATCCTCCCCGTCTCCGATTCGAAACTCGGGATACCAGATTTGATTCAGATAAAGGCCCTGAGGCGGCATTGTCGGCCCCGTCAGGCGGCGGTCTCCGGCATCCAGCAGCCCGGGAATGTCCTCCGGAAGCAGTTTGCCGTATCCGGCATAGACCAGAGTCCCCACTATGGCCCTGCACATATTATAAAGGAAGCCGTCGGCGCAGACAGAAAAGGAGATCAGCGGCCCCTGCTTTTCCACCCGGCAGTAATGAACCGTGCGGACCGTTGTCCTGGTTTCGGTTCCAACCGACCTTACCGCACGAAAGTCGTGAGTGCCCTCGAAGGCAGCAGCAGCCCGGCGCATCAGTTCCAGATCCAGCCTCTGGGGATAGAAGCAGACTCTGTCCTTCAGAAAGGGCTCACGGATCGGCGCGTTCAGAATCCGGTAGACATATTCCTTTTTGATGCAGCTTCCGATGGCGTTAAACGCCGCAGGGCCGTCCCATGCGCGGCGCACCGAAATGTCATGCGGGAGCCTTGCATTCACGGCAAAGGGAATCCGGTCCGCAGGGATCCCGGAGCGGGTATGAAAATTCGCGCAGTAATGCCTGGCATGCACGCGCGCATCCGTCCGCCCGCAGCCGACCGCACGGACCGGCTCTCCGGTCACCTGTGCCAGCGCACGCTCCAGCGTCTCCTGGACGGTGCTTCCGTTTTTCTGCGTCTGCCAGCCGTGATAGGCGCTGCCGTCATAGCTGAGATGGAGAATAATGTTTCTTTCCGCTGTATTCATGGTGTTAAAGCCCTGAAGCTTTCAGCAGGAAGATCCCCGCTGTAAATGCCGCGCCCAGCAGAAGCGCAGCGCGATCAATACCGGAAAAGGAAAGTTCATTCAGGCGAGTCCGGCCTTCACCGCCATGATAGCATCGGCTTTCCATGGCCACCGCAAGTTCGTCAGCACGCCGGAAAGCGGAAACGAACAGCGGCACCAGCACCGGGAGCAGTGCTTTCGCGCGCTGCAGCAGATTCCCGGTTTCAAAATCCGCACCCCTCGCCCGCTGCGCCGACATGATCTTGTCCGTTTCTTCAATCAGCGTCGGAATAAAGCGCAGCGCCATGCTCATCATCAGTGTCAGTTCATGCACCGGGACCTTCAGCTTCTTCAGCGGATTCAGGAGGCGTTCCAGCCCGTCCGTCAGCGACATGGGACTGGTGGTATAGGTCAGCAAAAAGGTGCCGGTAATCAGCAGCGTAATGCGAAGAATCATCTTCACCGCGCGCTCCAGGCCTTCCCAGGTAATCACCCAGCCTTCCCGGATCGGTGTGCCACGGGTGTAAAACAGATTCAGCAGGGCCGTCAGCACAATGATGAAGAGCATCGGCTTCAGGCCTTTAAAAATACCGGAGAGACGGATGTTGCCCAGCTTCAGGCACAGAAGTGTCATGGCAAGCATCAGGCCGTTTGAAATCCAGCCCCGGGTATTGAACAGTGCCACAATATATAACACAAGCAGAATCAGCTTGGTGCGCGGGTCCAGACGGTGAACAACGGTGTTCCCAGGAAAATACTGGCCAAGTGTAATATCTTTCAGCATGCCGCGTACCCCCGCAGTGTCCGGAGCGCAGCAAGAAGCTGCTCATGGCTGAAGAACGAGCCCTCAAGCGGAAGCCCGGCCTTCCGGAGCTCCGCAGCAAGCGCCGTCGGCGCCGGAATATCCAGGCCGATTCCGACCAGCTCTTCCGGGTGTGAAAAGATCTCTTCCGCAGTACCGTCCATCCAGACCGTACCCTGATTAAAGATGATCAGGCGTTCGCCGTACTGTGCAGCGTCATCCATATTGTGGCTGACAGTTACGACGGTTGCGCCGGATCCCTCCCGGTATGTGCGGATTCTGTCCATCAGCTGCCGGCTTCCCAGCGGATCCAGCCCGGCAGTCGGCTCATCCAGAATCAGAACCTCCGGTCGCATGGCAATCACACCGGCGATGGCAACCATGCGTTTTTGCCCGCCTGAAAGCGTCAGAGGAGAACGGTCGAACAGGGCTTCGTCAACACCGGCAAACTTTGCCGCTTCCAGCACTCGTTCCTGGATTTCGCTTTCCTTCAGCTTCATATTCTTCGGGCCGAAGGCAATATCCTCCCGAACCGTCTCTTCGAACAGCTGATATTCCGGATACTGGAACACAAGGCCGATCCTGCTCCTGATATTGTGCCGTGCGGCCTTACTGCTGTTGATATTTATGCCGTCGACCAGAACTTCTCCGGAAGTAGGCTGAAGAAGCGCGTTCAGGTGCTGCACAAAAGTCGACTTTCCGGAGCCGGTATGGCCAAGTACAAAGATGTTTTCATTCTGGCCGATCGTCAGACTGACGTCATGGATTGCCGTCTTCTCAAAGGGTGTACCCACACTGTATGTGTGCTGCAGACTGTTTACCGTAATGACCGCCATGGCATCACTCCCCGTGTGAGATGGCGTCCGCAAGAAAGGCTGCGCAGCCTTCCGCACCCAGCACATCCTGCGGCAGCACATCACCGATGAGGCCAAGGTCATAAACGGTCTTCACGGTTTCCGGCACGGCAAGCCCTGCTTCTTCCATGCGCTCCACCTGCCGGAACACAGCGGCCGGCGAACCGTCCAGCAGAATTCTGCCCTCTTCCATCACCAGGAGGCGGTCCGCATCCACGCATTCGTCCATGTGATGGGTAATCAGAATCACCGTTATTCCCCGGTCCGAGCAGAGCCTTCTGACAGTGGAAATCACCTCACGCCGCCCGGCGGGATCCAGCATGGCAGTCGGCTCATCCAGAACAAGGATCTGCGGCTGCATGGCCAGAACGCCGGCAATCGCAACACGTTGCTTCTGTCCTCCCGAAAGGAGGTGCGGCGCATGCAGCCGGTATTCATACATACCGACCTGCCTCAGCGCATCATCAACCCGCTTCCGGATTTCGCCGGACGGAATGCCGAGGTTTTCCGGGGCAAAGGCGACATCCTCTTCCACCACGTTGGAGACAATCTGGTTATCCGGATTCTGAAACACCATCCCGACCGTCTGCCGAATTTTCAGCAGAAGGCTTTCATCCGCGGTATCCATGCCGGAAATCAGAACACGCCCCTCCGTTGGCAGGAGAATGCCGTTCATATGTTTGGCCAGCGTGGACTTGCCGGAACCGTTCCGGCCGAGAACAGCCGTGAAACTGCCGGGTTCAAAGCCGATGCTGACGTCGCAGAGGCTGTCGGTTTCGCTTTCCGGATACCGGTAGCGCACATGATCAAATTCAACAACAGCTGCCACTCCGCAATCTCCTCAGCGCCCAAAAATAACTGTAGTATTTTATCATTGATCATGCCTTTGGTCAACTAAAAAAAAGAGGTTGACAAATCAGAACGGATCGGTTATGATACATAAGCTGTCGAGCGGGAGCATAGCTCAGCTGGTTAGAGCACCTGCCTTACAAGCAGGGGGTCACTGGTTCGAGTCCAGTTGTTCCCACCATACGTTCATATGCCTCTGTAGCTCAGTAGGTAGAGCAGCGGACTGAAAATCCGCGTGTC
>CAZBXX010000049.1:0-15655 GCA_964495965.1 uncultured Oscillospiraceae bacterium
CAGGCAGCCGGACTCAGCTTTGTCACCAGCAGAACCGCCGGCAGGAAGAAAAACAGGAAGACCAGATCCGAAAAAACCATAATTCCCCCACAGAAATGCATAAAAAGCGGAGATCTTTGCGCACAAAGCCGCCTTTATCCAAATGGATTATACTCGTGGGAAACGCGGATGTCAATTCACTGAAAAAGCCTGAAAACAGGCCGAAAAGGGATTTTTCTGTTGACATCCCTATTCGGTTTACGCTATAATAACCACTCAGCGGCTCTGCCGCCCTGTGATCTTTGTTTCCGTCAACTACGTCATTCGATGTCCCGGGTCTGCCGGAACCGGCGCAGCGGAATGCGGCCCGGAGAATGATGTTGAGTATACTTTGAAAGGAGTGCAGAAACATGCTTCGTACCTACCAGCCCAAGAAACGCCAGCGCAGCAAGGAGCACGGCTTCCGCAAGAGAATGCGCACCGCAAACGGCCGCAAGGTTCTTGCCCGCCGCAGAGCAAAAGGCAGAGCAAAGCTCAGCGCCTGATTTCCTTCGGGATGAGAGCGGGAATGCGGCTTCAGAGTATGTTTTTCAGGGCGGATTGATCCGCCCTTTTGGCGCTTGTGCCTGAGGGAGCCGTCCATGAATCCGAAGACCAGCCTGAAACTGAACAGTGATTTCCGCCGGGTCTACACCCGGGGGAAAAGTGCTGTGAGCCCTCGCGTGGTGCTCTACTGCAGGCGGAACCGGCAGCCGGAAAACCGCGTTGGCTTTACGGTTTCCAAAAAGCTGGGGAACGCTGTCACGCGAAACCGTGTCCGGAGGCGCCTGCGGGAAATTGTCCGGCTGAATGCCGGGCAGATGAAGCAGGGCTACGATCTGATTGTGGTCGCGCGGACGCGCGCGGTGGATGCTGAGTACCTGAAGCTGGAAGCGGATCTCCTGCACTGCTGTGAGCAGCTGCAGCTTTTGAAAAAGGACAGTGCCGTATGAAACAGGTTCTTCTGGCGATCATTCGCTTTTACCGGAAGTACATTTCCCCGACCCGGCCTCCATGTTGCCGTTTTACCCCGACCTGCTCGCAGTATGCGCTGGAGGCCGTGGAAAAATACGGTGCGCTCAGGGGCGGCTGGCTTGCTCTCAAACGTATTCTGAGGTGCCACCCGTTTTATCACGGGAAGCACGGCTACTACGATCCGGTTCCCTGACGGGTCCGGAGAAGATTTGAGGAAAATCATGGGACAGATCATTACAAAACCCTTTGCCTGGCTGATGATCCGGTTGTATAACCTGACCGGAAGCTATGGCTGGGCCATCATCCTCTTTGCACTGGCGGTGAACCTGATCCTGGCGCCGTTCATGGCCAAGAGCAAAAAGAGCATGATGCGCTCCACGCGCCTGCAGCCGAAGATTCAGGAGCTGCAGCGCCGCCACGAAGGGAATCAGCAGAAGCTGAATGAAGAGATGCAGAAGCTGTACAGGGAAGAGGGCGTGAACCCGATGTCCGGCTGCCTCTGGTCTCTGATTCCCTTCCCGATTCTGATTGCGCTGTACAGCGTGATCCGTCAGCCCCTGACACGCATGATGTTCGTATCGCAGGAGTTTGTTACGACCCTGCAGGACTTTCTGGTGGAGAAGGGGCTTTATGAGGTTGCAAGCGGAAGGGCGAGTGCCTATTCTGAAATCAACCTGACCAAGCTTGCTCACGACAACTGGGACCTGGTCCAGTCCGGCCTCGCCGGGAAGATCGATCCGAATTTTATGGACATCGACTTCTCCTTCCTGGGCCTGAATCTGGGCGACCAGCCGAGATGGAACTTCTTTGCCAGCACCGACTGGAGCGATCCTTCTGTATGGCTTCCGGCGCTGGGGCTGTTTCTGATTCCGTTTATTTCAGCAGGCCTTTCCTGGCTCTCCATGAAGATCAGCCAGATGTCGAACCCGCCTGCAGCGGCACAGGATGCCACAACGGCGGCCACCACCAGGAGCATGAACCTGATGATGCCCCTCATGAGCATCTGGATCTGCTTCATTATGCCGGCCGCTATGGGTATTTACTGGATTGCAAACTCCGTGTTCGGCATGGCCAGGGACTACATCCTGACAAAGGTGTTCAAAAAACAGCTGGATCTGGAAGACGCAGACCGGAAAGCTGCCCGGGATGCCCGTGAATGGGAAATCGAACGCAAGCGTGAAGAAACCGAACGCCTGCGGGCAGAGGGAAAAACCGAGAAGAACACCAACACCAGCAAAAAGAAAATCCAGGCCAATGAAAAGCAGAAAAGCGACGAGCGCAAGGCTGCACTGGACCGGGCTGACCGGGCCGCCAGACGTGAACGCCTCGGTGTAAAGGAAGCCGAAAAGCCCGCCTCTCAGGTCGGCAACCGCCGCTATGCCCGTGGCCGTGCCTATGTGCCGGACCGCTATACCAACCCCGAGAATGCCGAAGCCGCAACAGAAGCTGCGGCACTTGCCTCAGAGGAAGCCGCACCCATTGACGAGACCGTTGATGAGGCGCTGGAAGCGGTCATGGCGGCTGAGGAGCCCGCAGCGGATGCCGCGGAGGCCCCTTCTGAGCCTGAGTCAAATGAGAACGGAGTAAACGCATGATCAAATATCTGGAAATAACCGGCAGGACCGAAGATGAGGCCATTGCCGCAGCGCTCAGTGAACTCGGCATGGAGAGGGACGATGTCTCCGTCGAAATTGTTGAGCGTGCCAAAAGCGGATTTCTGGGCATCGGCGCCGTGCCGGCCCGCATCCGTGTCAGCTGGGAAAGCATGGAAGAGGAAGGCGAACCGACAGCTGTGGCGGCACCGGAAGCACCTGTCGCAGCCCCGGCCGCAGAAAAGGCGGAGGGAAATGCTGAGGCCCGCCCGGCGGCGGATGCCTCCCCTGCAGAAGCTCCTTCAGAGGAGCCGGCGGAATACGCTGCTGTCCGTTCCTTTTTGAATGGGCTGCTGGAGCACATGGGCATTGATGCGGATATTTCGCTCAGTGAGCGGGAAGGCGGCGGTATTCTGGCCGACCTCTCCGGTCCCGGCATGGGCGCCGTTATCGGCCGCCGGGGTGAGACCCTGGATGCCATCCAGCACCTGGCCAACTACGCTGTCAACCGCGGAAACGAAAAGCATCTGCGCATCAGTGTCGATGCCGAGAATTACCGCGCAAAACGTGAGGAGTCGCTGGTGCGGCTGGCGGAGAAGATGGCGGAAAAAGCCATTAAGTACAAGCGCAGCATGGCGCTGGAACCGATGAATTCCTACGAGCGCCACGTTATCCACACTGCCCTGCAGAACTACGAAGGCGTCACCACGGCCTCGTCCGGAACCGAACCCAACCGCCGTGTGGTGGTCAGCTATGTTCGCGGCGAGGAGCCGAAGTCCCGCAAACCGCAGACCCGGGAGTGGGCCTGAGAAGCACGCGAATTCAACTCGTATCTGTACCCCAGCAACTTACCAATCACAGATCGGAGGAAATGAAACCATGTATTTTGAGAAAGTAAGAGATGCACTTGCTCAGCAGTTTGAGATGGATCCTGAGAGCATCACCATGGAAACCAACCTGATTGATGACCTCGGCGCCGATTCTCTGGATGTTGTGGAACTCATTATGTCCCTGGAGGACGAGTTTGGCATTGCCATCTCTGATGAAGATGCCGCGCAGCTCTACACGGTTGGCCGGATCGTGGAATATCTCGAAAACCTTCGCTGAATTTTTGACTGCGCCGCCGCGCGCTGCAGAAACGGGGAAGCGCTCCCTGCCTGAGTTCTTCAGAGCAGGGAGCGCTTCCCGTTTGCTGTCTGTTTTTCTATCTTCCGCGGCGCCAGGCAACGTATTCCTCCAGTGTAATTCCGCGCTTTGTAATCTCCCGGGCAAATTTTTCACCCACATAGCGGTAATGCCAGGGCTCATAGATGATGCCGGTGATGTCGCTGGTGCCGGAGGGATAACGCAGGATGAAACCGTATTCCGCGCAGTGCTCCATCAGCCACTGCTGTGCTTCGGTGTGTTCCTGCCACTCATTCAGGTAGGGGTACACTTCGTCCATAATATCCGCAGCAAGACCGGTCTGGTGTTCGCTGGTGCCGGGGAGCGCCACCACCCTTGCGGCAATCTCCCGGGCCTTTTCCCGGTCATTGGTTTCCTCCCAGAGGACGTCGTAGACCTTGTTGTCAAAGAGAAACTGCTGATACTCCTGCGTGCGGTATGCCGAACAGATCATCGGCAGTCCGTGCCCGCCCTCCCGGCAGTCCTGCATCATCTGCCAGCAGAGTGAGGCGCAGCGGGCGTCCAGCTGATAGTCGGCGACCACGGTGTCCAGTTCCGGGACATAGCCCTCCGACAGGGGGGAAGCGGCACTCACAATCATCAGCAGATCCAGCTGCAGATCGTCCAGCCGCTCCTGCTTCCGCTGCGGGAGATCGGCCAGGCGCTCGGCTGCAGCATCCCGTGTATCACGGATCTCCTGGAAGGAATCCTGAATCTCATCCAGCGTGGAAACGGCGATCGCGGTTCCGGCCCGGCTGGCGACACGGTCGGCGTGCAGCTGCAGTCCCAGCTGCAGCAAAAGGCCGCAGAGGAGAGCCAGCAGGATCAGAATCAGAGCCAGCCGGACTTCTTTTTTTGAGGATTTAGCCGAATTGTTCATAGCGGACAGAACAGCCTCCAGTGCGCGGGCGGAAGCGGTTTACAGAAAGACGGGCGGGGGAAGACACAAACTCAGAACTTCTCATCAAATTTGTAGCTGATGTCTTCCTCCAGGCTCATGCGCATTTCGGTTTTCCGGGAAATACGGCGCAGAGCCGGCAGATTTTTCACCAGCACAATGCCGGCTGTGAGCATCAGCAGCATCCGCAGGAGGCTTCCGTCCACTACCAACACACAGACCAGGATGGAGGTGAGCGCGCCGGCAATGGCCCCTACGGACAGATAGCGTGTCAGCCAAGTGAGAAGAAGCACCATGACTCCTGTTGCAAGCCCGAGAGAGGTGTTTGCACAGAACATGGTCACAGTGAGGCAGACGCTGGCATGGCTGCCGCGGAAATTGTTGAACACCGGGAACAGCCTTCCCAGCACCAGACAGAAACCCGCAAAAGCCCGGCCGACATCGGCATGCCCTTTGAAGCTGAGCAGCAGCCCGCCCAGCAGCACCGGGATAAAATCGCGCAGCAGTTCCACCAGGATAAGCTTTGCAAAGCCTTTATATCCGTACAGGCGGCGGAAGTTTGAAACAAACATGCGCTTCTTGCCGATGTGGTGCAGGTCTCTGTGAAAGACAAAAACAGAGGCGATGGAAAGCGTGCTGATGCTGCCGAAGCAGTAGGCAATGAAAGCCGTCAGGAGCAGAAGAATCCAGTAGACAATCATTCCTGATCTCCTTTCTGCCGGATAATCAGGCGGATGGGAGTGCCCTCGAGACCGAAGGTCGCACGAATCTGATTTTCAAGGTACCGCTGATATGAGAAGTGAAACAGCTCCCGCGAGTTGCAGAAAATGACAAAGCATGGGGGCTGGATACCGGTCTGCGTCATGTAGTAGATCTTCAGCCGGCGGCCCTTGTCGGTTGGCGGCTGAACCCGCAGCTGGGCGTCGGCAAGGACGCTGTTCAGCATGCCGGTGGTAATACGCTGCCTGCTGCAGGCATTCACCTGATTAATCAGCTCAAAAAGACGGTCTACCCGCTGCCCGGTTACGGCCGAGATGAACAGTACCGGTGCATAGTCCATAAATGCCAGGTCCCGCAGCACTTCCCTGCGCATCTTTTCGAGCGTGCCGGTCTCCTTTTCCACCAGGTCCCACTTGTTTACCACAATGACGCTGGCTTTTCCGGCCTCGTGTGCCATGCCGGCAATCTTGGTGTCCTGCTCCGTAACGCCTTCCCGGCCGTCAATCAGGATCAGGCAGACATCCGCACGCTCGATGGCAAGCTGCGCCCGCATGACGGAGAATTTCTCAACCCGCTCTTCCACTTTGGATTTGCGGCGGATGCCGGCGGTGTCGATGAAGACATATTTGCCGTAACTGTTTTCGAAAGGCGTATCCACGGCATCGCGGGTGGTACCCGCCATATCGCTTACGATGACGCGTTTTTCCCCGAGAATGCTGTTAATCAGGGATGACTTTCCGACATTCGGTTTGCCGATGACGGCAACACGGATGACGTCTTCCTCGGTGTCGTCCTCCTCTTCCTCCGGAAAGTATTCCATGCAGGCGTCCAGCAGATCGCCGGTGCCGTGCCCGTGCACGGCGGAAACCGCAATCGGATCGCCGAGACCGAGAGAATAAAACTCATACAGCATCGGGTCTTCCGCACCGGTGGAGTCGGCCTTGTTCACAGCGAGCACAACGGGCTTCTTCGAGCGCAGAAGCATGGTGGCGACGTCCTCATCCGCAGCCGTAACACCGGTGCGGATATCGGTGACCAGCACAATCACGGTGGCAGCATCGATGGCAATCTGCGCCTGCTCCCGCATGAAGAGCAGAATCTCGCTGTCGGTGGAAGGCTCAATACCGCCGGTGTCCACCAGGTCAAAGCTGCGGCCGCGCCACTCGCAGGGGGCGTAAAGCCGGTCCCGGGTTACGCCGGGGGTATCTTCTACAATGGAAAGCCGCTGTCCGACCAGTTTGTTGAACAGCATGGATTTTCCGACATTCGGTCGCCCAACGATGGCGACAAGCGGCCTTGACATGGCGGCCTCCTTTTCTATGGTCAGTTATAACGGTAAAATTCATCCTGGTCGGATGAAACAGCCGGGGTGGCAGCAGTTCTGCCGGGAATGGCGGCTCCATCGGGCAGAATACCGCAGATGGCATCCCAGAGCAGGAAGCCGTCCGACTCAACAGGAGCAACCGGGACCTGAAGCGCGTCGGCCGCTTCCTGCAGCGTGACGTCGTCCAGAAAATCCCGCTCTTCCCGGCGCAGCATATTCTGCGAAATCAGCAGCCGGTCTCCCAGTTCCTTTCCCTGAAGCTGCCGGATCAGATCTCCGCCGGTAACGAGGCCGGCAACGGTAATGCTGTGACCGAAAAAGTCATTGATGATGGGATAGACATGGATGTTCAGCTGCGGATAGCGTGAGACTGCGTGCTCCGCCAGCATCCGCAGCCAGGGTGCGGCCGCCACGCCGGTCGCAATGCTGCAGTGCTGGGCTCCGGGGTCATCCGACAGGCGCAGCGCCGAGCGGAATTCCGTTTCCAGCAGGCGCAGCATGCCGATGCCGTTTTCCAGCTGGGTGTACTCTTCGTAGAATTCATCCGGAGGCAGGTCGCGGCCGGCCTTCAGATACAGTTCATCTCCGCACCAGAAGATGCGGGTTCCGTAACGCTCCAGGCAGCGGTCACTGAAAGCGGTGACCTGGTCAATGGTTTCCCCCGCATGCTCCGGGGTAAAGGCCGTCAGTTCCGACAGACCTTCCCGCCAGCGGGTCAGCCCGACCGGCACAACCGAAACACTGTGCACTGCAGGATACAGGGCGGCAAGCTCCCGCATGCTGAAGTCCAGCTCCGCCCCGTCGTTCCATCCGGGGCAGCAGACAATCTGACAGTTCATGGTGATGCCGGCGTCCGCCAGCCTCCGCAAAATTCCGATGCTCTCTCCCGCCCGCGGATTGCGCAGCATCTTCACCCGGAGCTCCGGGTTCATGGTATGCACGGAAATATTCACGGGGCTTACGTGCAGGTCGATGATGCGCTGAATCTCCCTTTCGGACAGGTTGGTGAGGGTGATGTAGTTGCCCAGCAGAAAACTCAGCCGCGCGTCATCGTCCTTAAAGTACATGGTGTGCCGCAGGCCTTTGGGCAGCTGGTCAATGAAGCAGAAGACGCAGTTGTTCGCGCAGGAGCGCGGCCGGTCCATCAGGTAGCTCTCAAAGTCCAGCCCGAGATCGCCGCCTTCTGCTTTCCGCACATGAAGGCGGTATTCTGACCCGTCAGGACGGTTAAGCACCAGGTGCAGATCCCGGTCGTAGGCATAGAATTTATAGTCCAGGACGTCCCGGATCGGTTTGCCGTTGATGGACGTCAGCCGGTCTCCCACCGCTGCGCGGTGTTCCAGGGGGCTGCCCGGATCAATGGCGCGAATGACGTTTTCCATGTACCTTCTTAAAAAACAGAGGAGAAAGGCGTAGCCCTTCTCCTCAGAACGATCTTACTTGCTCTCTTCCACATTGATGACCGTACGGCCGTTGTACTGGCCGCAGGCCGGGCAAGCGCGGTGAGGCATTACCAGCTCGCCGCAGTTGGGGCATGCAACCAGCTGGGGAGCGGTGAGCTTCCATACCGAAGAGCGCCGTTTGTCGCGTCTCTGTCTGGATACTTTACCTTTTGGGACCGCCATGGTATTGACACCTCCTGATGAAAGCTGAACGGAACAGCTCAGTCTCTAAACACTAATCCAAAAGCTGCTCCAGTACAGCGAATCTTGGATCGATTTCTTTCCTGCAGCCGCAGGGGCCCGAATTCAGGTTCCTGCCGCAGCGGGGGCAAAGCCCTTTGCAGTCTTCCCGGCAGAGGAACCGCGTCTCCATGTCCAGGATGAAACAGGTGGCCAGCACGTCCTGCGCATCAACCTCCGTTCCCTGAAGCGGGAAAACACCGGGATTATCCTCCTCTTCCTCTTCGACCAGAACCACGTCCACTTCTGTGACTTTTGTGCTTTCAAACTCCTGTCCGCAGCGGTCACAGATACACAGCATATCCGCTGTGACGGTGCCGCGCAGGTGAAGAATGTCCGCCTCATTGGTGATGACCCCCTCCGCCAGAGGCGGCGAGAGGTACTCCTTCACCGCAGGGAAGTCCAGCCTGTCTTCCTCCAGCGTGAGCCGGAAGGGCAGACGGGCAGCAGGATTGGCAATCAGTTCCCGCAGATCAAGCAGCATCGTACAGGCACCCCTTTCTGCGCAGACACTGAAATATTATAGTCGAAGCGAAAAACCTTGTCAACCGGGAAATGGCCGGTCTTACTTGAGCTCGACAGTGGCGCCGACGGCCTCGAGCTGAGCCTTGAGGGCTTCGGCATCTTCCTTGGAAACGGCTTCCTTGATCTTGGCGGGAATGCCTTCGACCAGGGCTTTGGCATCGGCGAGGCCGAGACCGGTAATGCCGCGGACTTCCTTGATGACCTTGATCTTCTCAGCACCGAAGCTGGTCATGACAACGTCAAACTCGGTCTTCTCTTCGACGACCGGGCCGGCAGCGGCGCCGGCAGCGGGAGCGGCAACAGCAGCAGCGGAAACACCGAAGGTGTCTTCCAGAGCATGGACGAGCTCAGAGAGCTCCAGGACGGAAAGGCCTTTGATCTCTTCGATCATGGCAGTGATTTTTTCACTCATTGTAATATCCTCCATTAATGATGTGTTCTGCTTTATTCAGCAGCTGCGGGGGCTTCGACGGAGCCGCCCTTCTGTTCCAGAATCTGGCCGAGGCAAACGGCGAGACCGGTAATCGGCGCGATCATCGTGCCCAGAACCTTGGCATAGAGCGCGTCCTTGCCGGGCAGCGCGGAAATCTCCGCGATCTCCTGCTCGGAGAGGATCTTGCCCTCCATGAACGCGGCCTTCACATTGAAGCGGTCGCCCAGCTTCTTGCTGTAGTCGGCAACAATGCGGAAGGGGGCAATGGGATCGGCCTCTGTGGTTGCCAGAGAGGTGGTGCCGTTCAGGACGTGGTCAAGGCCTTCCATCCCCAGGCTGTCCAGAGCCTTTCTGGTCAGCGTGTTCTTGACGACCGTGTAGTTGACTTCGTCCCTGCGCATCTCGCTGCGCAGTGCGGTATCCTCTTCTACGGTGATGCCCTTATAGTCCACCAGAATACCGGCTTCCGCGTTCTTGATGCGGCTGGCCAGAGCTTCGACGATCGCCTGCTTTTCGCTGAGAACCTTTGCGTTTGGCATGTGTGATTTCACCTCCACACTTGAACTCACGCTCAAAAAGAAAACCCTTCTGCCGCAAAGACAGAAAGGCACAAAAACCATCGTAAGTACGATCGGATGATTGATGTCCTCGGCAGGACTTACGGGGCCAACCCCACCTGCTGTCTTCGGAGCGCTCCGATACTATAGCCGATTCCGGTCGGTTTGTCAAGGACTTTTTCCCGGAAATCAGGCGGATTTCCGCCGGTTTTTTCACCGGCGGTCCCGCTTTCATTTTCTGAATATGCTGATGACCGCAATGAGCATCACGATCAGAAGCAGAATGTTGAGGATCAGCTGATTCAGGGAGATGGCCAGCATGACGCCGAGAACAGCGGCTGCGCTGCCGGCGGTCATGGCGGCAAGCACCATCTTCCGGTTATAGAGGCCGGCTCTGACGACTGCGGCGCCGCCGCTCATCGGGATGACAGCCCCCAGCACAAGGGTCAGGGTCAGGGTCGCCACAGGGGAGAGCCCCAGCAGCAGGAGAAGCGCTGCTGCGATGGGTTTGCAGGGAACGCCGGTCATATTGATGAAACCGATCCCGATGCAGGCAATTCCCATAACGGCGAGTCTGACACCCCGCAGACCGGTCTGGCTGCCGGTGGTGCCGGCACTTACGATCATCTTGACGATCAGCGCGGCCATCGATACCAGAAGCGCGATACCCATGATCCTTTTTATCGTCCCCCCGTCCATCCTGGAAACGGCTCTTCCGCCCGCCAGGGCACCGCAGGCAAGGCATGCCATAAAGATGATCAGGGTCAGCGCATCGACGGAGTTCTCCGCCTTCAGATAGCTGAAGGCAATCAGACTGCCGGGAACAATGGTGGAGGCAATCAGACAGGCCGGAAGGCTTCTGTCATTGGCAAGTTTAAGCTTTTTGACGGCCAGTGTGTTCAGCAGAAAATCGGACACACCGATCGTGCAGACAAAAAAGATGACAAATTCCAGCACGCCGAGGAGCTTCAGGTTCCCCGGCGCACGGCGAAGGGCGTCACGGTTTACCACGATGTCTCTGCCGATGGCAGCGGCATAAATCAGTCCGCACAGAAGAAACACGGTGCCGATGATGGTTTGAATATTCATGTCAGTTCTCCCTTTGCCGGACAGCGTCCGCACGGATGATTTTTATCCTGTAATCGTCCTCCCGGAAGAAAACTCCCTGAAGCTGCGCAGGTTTGTGCACGGCTCCAGGGAGAGATCCGTCTAAATACAGGTACAGGTCCGTTATTTTACCTTGAGGTAAGGTTTGCCGTTGGCTGCCGGGACACGGGATCTGCCGACGAACAGGATCAGGACGATGACAGTGACCGCATAGGGAATCATCGAGATGAGCTGCATGTCAATTCCGGAAGAGCCTCCCAGTACGACCTTGAGCCCGGAGCAGAAGCCAAAGAGCAGACAGCCGATCAGCGCGCCCTGGGGACGGAACTTGCCGAAGATAACCGCTGCAATGGCGATGAAGCCCTGGCCGACAATGGAAATGGGCCGGAACTGTGTGGAGATTGCCATCGTGACACAGGCGCCGCCGAGGCCGGCGAGGAAACCGGACAGGCACACGCACAGGAAGCGGGTGGCAATCACATTGATTCCCAGCGTTTCGCAGGCCTGAGGATGCTCACCGCATGCGCGCAGCCGCAGACCGAAGCGGGTCTTGTAGAACACAAACCAGACGATCAGTACGGCAATAAAAACCAGGTATGTGGAAGCATAGTTGGCAAAAACGTTATCCATGAAACGCCCGAACACAGTGGTGGTGTCGAATACGCCGCGGAAGAGCCTGGGGATCTTCATACTGGCTTCCAGAGGAATGGTGTCGGTAGAGTTGAACATGACTTTGGCGATCATGATTACGATACCGGGGCCCAGCATGTTGATGGCGGTACCGGCAATGGTCTGGTCCGCGCCGAGGTTTACGGTGGCAATGGCATGCAGCATGCCGAAGAAGGCGCCGGCGAGACCGCCGCAAAGGAAACCGATCCAGGGGTTTCCGGTAAAATAGGCAACGACGGTTCCGGTAAAGGCACCGGCGGTCATCATTCCCTCAATGCCGATGTTGACCACGCCGGAGACTTCGGAGAAGCAGGAGCCAAGCGCCGCATACAGCAGCGGTGTCGTGTAAATGAGCGTTGCGTAGAGGATAATACCGAGGTTGTTGATAAAGTCTGTCATTTTTTATCCTCCTTTGCGGCTGCTTTATCGGCTGCGGCCTCCGAGTTGCGCTGGGCACGCGACCGGACGTTTTTAATGTTGCTGAAAATGACCGAGATGGCAATGAAGAACACCACGGTACCGACAATGACGTTAATGAGCTGGGTCGGCGCACCTACCAGGTTGAGTTTGCTGCCGCCATACATGAGCGCGCCGTAGAAGATGCCGGCAATCAGGACTCCGAAAGGATTGGAGCAGCCGATCAGCGCGACCACGATGCCTGCAAAGCCGAAGCCTTCCTGGCTGGAGAATACAGAGATACGGCTGCCCATACCCATCAGCTGAAGGGCGCCGCCCAGACCTGCCAGAGCCCCGGAAATTGCCAGGGCGGTCAGAATGGAGCGGTTGACGCTGATGCCGCCGTATTCCGCAGCAAATTTGTTGGAGCCTACTGCTTTGAGTTCATAGCCGAGAGTGGTTTTTTCAATGATCAGCCAGACTAAAACGGTCATGGCAATGGCCACCAGAATTCCCCAGTTTGCCGTAGGCGCAAGGCCGAGAGAACGGATTAAGTCTTTGTTCAGAAGTGTGCTTGCGTTTTCGGAAATATTTTTGGTGGCTTCTGCCGTGCCTTCGGAATGGATGGCAGGGATACCGGCAATAAAGTTTGAGAGATAGAATGCAATCCAGTTGAACATGATCATGCTCAGAACTTCATTGATGCCCCATTTGGTTTTCAGAAAGCCGACAATGATGCCCCAGATTGCCCCGGCCGCCATGGCAGCAAGAAAACACAGCGGAATCAGCAGCGGTTTCGGCAGGCTGCCAAGGAGAATGCCAACCACGGCTGCCGCCATCGAGCCGACAACAAACTGACCTTCAGCGCCGATGTTGAAAACACCGGTTTTGAAGGAAAACGCAACCGAGAGCCCTACAACAATATACGGAATAGAGTAGACAATGACATAGGAAAACCCCTTCAAGCTGGTCACGCTGGTAATCAGTCTGCCGTAAGCCTCACCCACGGAAAGGCCCATGATTGCAAGAAAGAGTGCGCCAACAAGAAAGCCCAGAAGTATGGAGAGCAGAATGTGGATAAAACGGTTTTCCGAAATAAAGTCGAGGAAGCCTTTTTTCTTTGTCATGACTTGTTCCCTCCTCCCGCCATCATCAGGCCGAGATCGTTTTCGTTGGCCTCCTTGCCGGGAATGGAAGCGACAATCTGACCGTCAAAAATTACGTCGATGATATCGGACAGGCTCATGATTTCATCGAGCTCAAAGCTTACCAGCAGGACGGCTTTGCCCTTGTTTCTCTGATCGACAATGTATTTGTGCACATATTCTATGGCGCCGACGTCCAGGCCGCGGGTTGGATTCACGGCAATCAGAAGATCCTTGTCGTTCTGCACCTCCCGCGCAATGATCACCTTCTGCTGGTTGCCTCCGGAGAGCGTGCCGGCAGGGCGCTTTTCGCTGTTTCCGGGGCGGATGTCATACTTTTCAATGGACTGGGTCGCATGGCTGAAGATAGGGTCACGCTGAAGAATATTCTTCCGGGAGAACGGTTCCTTTTCATAGTTCTGGAGAATCAGGTTGTCCTCAATCGAAAAGTCCAGTACCAGACCGTGCTTCTGCCGGTCAGCCGGAATGGAGGAGACGCCGTTTTTGAATCCGAATGCGGGAGATTTGTTAAATACATCGGTTCCGTTGACCAGCACATGTCCTGCCGTGCCTTTCCGCAGGCCGGTAATAACCTCTACCAGTTCCGTCTGGCCATTTCCGTCAATTCCGGCGATGCCGACAATTTCACCACGGCGCACCTGAAGGTTCAGACCCTTCACGATTTCAATTCCACGGTAATCCAGACAGTGAAGATCCTGTACGTCAAGCACAACATCTCCCGGTTTCTGTTCCGGCTTGTCTACCTTAAAGGTAACCTTACGGCCAACCATCATAGCTGCCAGATCATTCTCGTCGACTTTTTCAACATCCACAGTGTCGATGTACTTGCCCATGCGGATGATGGTGCAGAAGTCAGCGGACTCCTTGATCTCCTTGAGCTTGTGGGTGATAATGATAATGCTCTTGCCGTCTCTGACAAGGTTGTGCATGATCTGAATCAGTTCCGTAATCTCCTGCGGAGTCAGAGAAGAGGTAGGCTCGTCGAGAATCAGAATGTCCGCTCCGCGGTAAAGCGCCTTCAGAATTTCCACACGCTGCTGCATACCGACGGAGATGTCTTCGATCTTGGCATCCGGGTCGATGGAAAGACCGTAGCGCTCGGAAATTTCGACGACGTTTTTTCTTGCGGTGACCATGTCAAGCTTTGCGCCCTTGGTCGGTTCTGTTCCGAGGACTATGTTTTCTGTAACCGTAAAGGGCTGCACCAGCATGAAATGCTGATGGACCATGCCGATCCCGGCATCAATTGCGTCCCGGGGATTGTTCATTTCAATCTTTTTTCCGTTGACCAGAATATCTCCGGAAGTGGGTTTGAGCAGACCGTAGAGCTGATTCATCAGCGTTGATTTACCGGCTCCGTTTTCACCCAGAATTGCGTGGATTTCGCCTTTGTGGACCGTGAGATTGATCCCGTCATTGGCTACAAAATCGCCGAACCGCTTGACAATATTGCGCATTTCAATGACAGGTGTGTTCATGTCCACATACTGTTTTGCCAATTTGACTGCCCCCTATCTTCTTTCTTTCATATGAATCACAGTGTAAAAAAGTCTTTTCAGGTGCAGGGAAAGGATTATCCGATCAGACGGAAGAAAGCCTCCGCGTCGGCCGCATGCCGGCCGCGGCAGAGAATGTGGTGGTTGTTGATCGGCTCCTTAAGAAAGTAGGAGAAGTCGTCCAGTTTGACTTTCACCTGTGTGCGGCAGAGCATATCACTCCACGGAACGTCAACAATGCTTCCCTCTTTTGCAAAGAAGCGGGACAAATCGCCCTCGCACTTGAAGAGCGTGCAGTCTCCCTCCTCAAAGGTGCCCTGTACGGCGACCCCGATTCCGGACTCGAAATGGGTGTTCAGAGAGAAGCTTTTGAGCATGGTAACCGGAATGGTGCAGTGAGCGAAAACCGCATACCCCTCTCTGGTGTTAAACTGGCTCGGATTACACATGAAAAGCGGCTCGCCCGTCAGGGCGCCTAACACTGCCATAGAGAGAAGGGCGGGCACGTCCCCCTCGCAGCCGCCGTAGATGCCTTTGGCATTCAGAATGGACAGGCCGAGGCAGCCGGTGGTGTAAACCGAATCGAGGAGATCAAAGCAGCGGACAGAAACCCCGCAGAGCCTGTATTTTTCAACCAGCCGCTCAAAAGCGCCGTATACATGGAGCGCTTTTTCAACTTCACCCTGGTCAAAGGCCTGTGCTTTGAACAGGGAAGTATACTCATTCTCAGGATAAGTCTTTTTCTCAATCTCATGCAGCAGTTCATCCATTTCAATGGAAACAAAGCCCATACCGAGCTTGTCCATCATGGCCTTCGGCGAGTAGTCGCTGGCGATGAGCCAGTCGGACGGTTTGCCGATGCAGCCGAGGTTCTGCCCCCTCAGGGCAGCCTTTGCACGGTGGGCATTCCTCAGCGCGCGGATGCGGGCAGCA
>CAZBXX010000050.1:0-3969 GCA_964495965.1 uncultured Oscillospiraceae bacterium
GCGATACCACCAGCTGTTTTGACCTGCGTACCTCTTTCGAGCATGATAACCTCCTTATCAGCATTCTCACGGTGGCCTTCGTGATTCTTGTGCTGCTCTTCACCTTCAAGTCCGGCGGTCTGCCTGTCCTCCTGATCCTGATCATTCAGGGCAGTATCTGGTGCAACTTCTCCATTCCGACGCTTCGCAACGTCAGTGTCTTCTTCCTGACGTACCTGATTATCAGCTCCATCCAGATGGGCGCGAACATCGACTACGCCATCGTCATCTCCAGCCACTACATGGAGCTTAGGGAGAAGCTCCCCCTGAAGGAGGCCATGATCGAGAGCCTGAACCACGCCTTCCCGACCATCATCACCTCGGGGCTGATGCTGTCCTCGGCGGGCTTCGTCATCGCCTTCCTGACTTCCAATGAGACCATCTCCTCCATCGGCCTGTATCTGGGCATGGGGACCATGATCTCCATCTTTCTGGTTATGTGCGTCCTGCCGCAGATTCTGCTCTTCGGGGATACCATCATCCGGAAGACCAGCTTTACCATTGAGCCGAACATCCGCTCCCTTTCAAGGGCCGGCACCATGCGGATTGACGGGCGGGTACGCGGAAACCTGAACGGTTTCATCGACGCGGAGGTTCACGGCCTCTTCTCCGGAAACCTCAGTGCGCTGGTGGAGTTTAACTCAGTGACCGACACGGAGCCGGATACGGCGGTCCTGCCGGAGAATTCTGAGTCCGGCGACACGGACAGTGAGGGGATTCAGCCATGACATCACGGAAAAAGCGGATTCTCACAGGAAAACGGGGCCGGGCGCTGCTGGCGCTCTTCTGCCTGCTGTTCTCTCTGCTCCTTCCGGTGCCGGTGGCCCGGGCCGAGGAAGAACCGGAGCCGGATGTCCGGATTCAGAGCCGGGCGGACTTCAGGCGTTTTGCTGCCGACTGTGCCCTGGACACCTGGTCCGAGGGCCTTACGGTCAGCCTGGAGGCGGACCTGGACTTCGGCAGGGAAGACATTGAGCCGGTACCCTCCTTTTCCGGTACCTTTCTCGGGAACAACCACCTCATCAGCGGTCTGACCCTCTCCACGGACGGCTCCAACCAGGCGCTGTTTCGCTATGTGACGGCGAAGGCCGTCATCCGGGACCTGAACGTGGAGGGGACGGTGGCCCCCACCTACGGCCGCGACTATGTGGGCGGCCTTGCCGGCACCAGCTGGGGCAGCATTGAAAACTGCTCCTTTTCAGGCCGTGTCAGCGGCCGCAACTATGTGGGCGGCCTCGTGGGCGACAACCACGGCAGTATTCTCTCCTGCAGCTTTTCCGGCACCGTGGAAGGCAAGCGCTTTACCGGCGGAATCGCCGGCTACAGCGAGGGGCTCCTCCGGGACTGCAGCAGCAGCGGCGAGGTGAACGTTTCCGTCAGTGAAGAGAAGCTGGAGCTTGCGGACCTTGCCACCTCCAGCAACAGCCTGGCTCTGTCCCTGCTGAGTGCCGAGAACGAGAATATCACCTCTGACACCGGCGGCGTGGTGGGCTTTTCCAAGGGCGTGGTCCTCAACTGCAGCAACAGCGGCACGGTGGGCTACCCCCATTACGGTTATAACGTGGGCGGCATCGCCGGCCGCCAGTCCGGCCATCTCAGCGGCTGCCGGAATACCGGGCATGTTTACGGCAAAAAGGATGTGGCCGGCATTGTCGGGCAGATGGAGCCTCACCTGAAGCTGGTGGAGACCGCCAGCCTCGCGGATGAGCTGCTTCTCCTGAACAAATACATGAACAACGCCTCCGCGGACATTGCAGCTCTGGCCGAGGACTTCCGGGACATGCAGGCCGATATCGAGGCCGAGCGTGAGGCCGCGAAGCAGCCTGTCCATGAGGGCGGGGAGATCTACCATGCGGATGAGGAGATCCCCTCTGAGTCCGGCGGCTCCGAGGGCGGCAGCGGTTCCGGCGGGACGATTACCCCTGCCGATGATTCCGGCAGCGGCTCCGGCGACTCCGGTTCCGGCAGCTCCGGCAGCATCGAGAGCGCCATTGACAGCGCCGCGGGTCACATTGAGAGCGCCACCGACGGAGCTGTAACCAAAGCGGATATCGAGTCCGCCCTGCGCCGGGGCATGGATCAGCTCTCCTACCGGCTGGCCGATGCCTATGACGCCTTCAGTGATTCGGGCGGAGCCCTGGCCTATGACCTGAACATGGCCAACAACCAGTTCTCCAAAGTGATGCTGATGATGGCCAACGCCATGAACGGTTCACCTCAGAACGACGTCTTCCGGGATGTCTCGGAGGAACTGGGCGAAACCGTCAGCGAGGGGAATGTCGCCGGCAACGAAAACCGCGGCATTGTCGAGGGCGACAACAACGTCGGCGGCATTGCCGGCAGCATGGGCATTGAATATGAGTTCGACCTGGAGGATGCGCTGGTCCAGATGGTCGGTGCCAACGGCATCATCAACAACACCTATGAGTCCGCCTGCATCAACTCCGGCAACGTCAATTACGGCGATGTCACGGGGAAGAAGGACCGCATCGGGGGCATCGTCGGCAGCGAGGAGAGCGGCACCGTAATTCACTGCGAATCTTACGGCCCCACGGAAAGCACCGAAGGCAGCTATGTGGGCGGCATCGCGGGTTATTCCGACACTACGATCCGCGGCAGCTACGTCCTTGCCAGCCTGAACGGCACCCGCTACGTGGGCGGCATCGCCGGTTCCGCCCGGGACCTGTATGACAACACCAGCATCATCGACATCCCGACCCGCGGAGCCTTTGTGGGCGCGGTTGCCGGCTGGGCGGACATGACGCTGGGTGAAAATGTAAAAGGGAACTACTTTGTGCATGCGTCCCTCGGCGGCGTTGACGGCATCAGCTACGCCGGCCGGGCGGAGCCTGTTGAGTACGACTCTCTCGTGACCCGGAACGGCACCCCCGACGCCTTCCGCGCGGTGACAGTGCGCTTTGTGGCCGACGGCGAGCAGGTAGCCGAACTCACCGTGGACTACGGCGGCAGCCTCAGTCCGGAGGACATTCCGGCGGTTCCCCGCAAAGCGGGCTACAGCGGCAGCTGGGCTGATTTTGAGACCGGGAACATCCGCTTCAGCCGTGAGGTGGAGGCGGTCTACACCCTCAACCGCAGCACCGTTGCTTCGGAAGAAACCCGGGAAGATTCACCCCAGTCCGTGATTCTCCTGGAGGGCAGTTTCACGGAGGGTGCCGCCCTGAATCTAACGCCCTATGCCGGGTCCGGCCCGGCGCTTCAGGAGGGCTTCACAGCCGAAGCCTGGGAAGTGACGGTTGAAAACGCCGAAGAGGACGGAAGCTATACCGTGCGCTATCTGGTGGATCCCGATGCAAATCCGGGTGAGACGGTCATCTATGTGCTGCAGGACGGCGCCTGGCAGCAGGTGGAGGCGGAACAGAGCGGAAGCTATCTGGTCTTCCCGGCAAATGGGAACCCCGTCATCTTCAGCGCGGCCAGCCCCACGGCGGGAAAATCCGCCTTCCCGGTTCTGCCGGTCGCGGCGGCGGGCGGCGGGGCGCTGCTGGCGCTTCTGCTCCTGCTGGCAGGCCGGAGCCGCCGGAAGAAGAGAAAAACACAGGCACAGCCGGCAGCAACCGGTGACAACCCCGGTGACCGGGCAGGAAGCTGACAGCTTCAGGAGGATACACAACATGCGAACAGTTCATCGTACCTTTGCGTGGCTGCTGGCACTGCTGGTGCTGGTTTCCCTGCTCTGTCCGGCCCTGGCCTTCGCCGCCGAGGATCCTGTTCAGGGCCAACAGTCCGGCACAGAGGATACGGATACCACCGACGCCACGAATCCCGGAAATTCAGAAATTCCCGGTGACACTTCCCAAATCGGCAGTGATCTTCAGAAACAGGAAGACCCGGTCCTCGACGAAAAGAAGGAAGCAGAGTCCGGCGACAATACAACTGGCGGCTCTGACGAGAAAAAGTCTCAGGAAGGCT
>CAZBXX010000050.1:4069-15644 GCA_964495965.1 uncultured Oscillospiraceae bacterium
GAGTCCGGCGACAATACAACTGGCGGCTCTGACGAGAAAAAGTCTCAGGAAGGCTCTCTCGACAAGGCCGTCGGTGACAGCGGTTCAGGCGGCAGCCTGAGCTCTGTTGACGGTACTCAGAAGCAGAGCCGCAAAAGCTCAGTCATGGAGCTCTTTATCAGCGATAAGGGCAGCGACGAGACCGGAAACGGCACCCATGGGGCGCCCTTTGCCACTATGAACGCGGCACTGGCCTTCGCCGGGGACTCGGACGTGGAGATCGTCCTCAGCCTCATGACGGATCTTTGCCTGCATGAGACCGTGCCCGTGGTCGGCAACGTCGTGACGGTGACCGGGGATGACGGCGGGAAGAAGATCACCCGCTCAGAGGACTTTAACGCCCACTTTGACCCGGAAGAGGAGCACAGCACAGCTTTGTTTGAAGTCGGCACAGCTGACCCGGAAGGCAACCCCGGCGGCAGCCTTCTTATCGAAGGAATCGTGATCGATGAACAGTTCATGATGACCGATCCCCTTCAGGATGCCATCATCGAGGTCTATGACCGTGGTAAGCTCATCCTCGGCGATGACGCCTACCTCCTCAACTACGGCGGCAGCAGCGCCGTCCACGGCTGGCCGGGTTCCGAGGTTGTGGTCTCTGACGGAGCCATGATTCTGGATCAGACTACGCTCGAGAAGAACGGAACCGTTGCTGTGCAGCACGATGAAGGCTGCACCTATTCCCAGGGCGCGCTGGCTATTGTTCTCTCCCACGGAGAAACGTACGACGAGGTTTACGGGGAGCATAACGAAGCCGGTGCGGATACGGATAAGGATAAAGACAAGAAAACGAACACAGACACCGGCGTTACGGACACGACTGTGGTAAGCACCGGCAATGAAGGCTTCGGAGACAAAGATACTGGTAATAGCAGCTCCGGTAACGATGACGCCGACAGCAAGGATACCGGTAACGATGACGCCGACAGCAAAGATACCGGCACCGACGACACCGACAGCAAAGATTCCGGTGACAGCACAGGCAATGAAGACAACTCAGATCTTCCGGATTTAAAGATTCAGAAGAAGGCTGTGTCCGCTGGCGGCACGCTTGCGGCGGCAAATGACGGGGGAGAAGCGCTCAAAGAGGGGAATGACTCCGCAACCGGTATCAGCTTTAGCCTTGACGCCCCGCCGAGTGTCTCCCAAAATAGTACAGAAAAGACGATCAATTCATATACAAATTACGCGGTTGGTGGCTATGAAATCCCCTACACAGTTACGCTGAAGCTCGGTAGTTTTCTCGGAACAGCTGGTGCCATTGCAGCGCAGACCCTGACGGGTGCGGATATTGAACTGCAGTTGCAACTGGACGCGCTCCTCTATCCGGAGACAACGGCTCTTGGAGAGAATACTGTTAAGTTGGACTGGGAATACTCCTTCATGAGTGCATCTGCCACTTATGACAGCACTACCTCGACTGTGAACATCAGTCTGAATGCAAATCAGGACAGCCTGACAGGAACGGAGAACCTTGCCTCCCTGCTGAGCAACCCCTTGAACCTTACTGTCAAGACGATTATTCTCTCCAATCCATATCCCCCCCAGAACAAGGAATCGGTAACCGGCACACTCACAGTAAACAAAATAACGTTTTCCACGGAGAACGAGAACATGCCAGTGAGTTCGACACCGGAAGCAAAGACCGCCATAACCAAGCTGTTGGACGACAGCAAGACTGCAACCCTGGTTTATGACCCGAACGGCGGTACCGATGGCCCGGGGGAGCAGATCCTGCCAGCGGAAACAAACCATAAGCTGGAAACCTCTGATGTTCCTACCCACGCAGATATCTACGGATCAGAGATTCTATTTTACTGTTGGACGGCTACGGAGAAAACGACCTATTACGACCATAAGACGAAACTTTCGGAGAGTGAAAAACTGAAATCGGTAGATCTTGTGGCTGGGAATACAGTTAGAGTTTATGCTGCGTACAGTTATGATCGGAACGAAGATGGCATCCCCGATGCAGAGCAGAATCTGCTGACCCTGGGTTTTGACGGTAACGCCAAGAATGTGACCAACGTGCCGGGGCCGATCACGCAAACGGCAAGACCACTTGGAACTGCGGAATTTGACATTCCGGAGCAGGAACCGGTCCGAAAGTACTATACCTTCCTTGGCTGGAGCGAGGATGAAAACGCCACGGAGGCATCGTACAAGTATGATGCACCCAAAGCTGCCGACCGGGACATCACCATCAGCAAGGACACTCTCCTCTACGCAGTTTGGGAGGCGAATCCGGTTTACACCCTGTATTTTGACGGCAACGGCGGAACCAACGTGCCGGCCTCTCAGAGCGCGCCCAGCGATAACGGCGTCGCGAACCTGACCATCACGAAACAGATCCCGAGCCGAACCGGCAGGACCTTTGTGGGCTGGGCAACCCAGCGCTACGGCACGGCGGCCTTCGACCCGGGTGAAGCGGTGAAGCTCCGGGGCGGAGATGTCACTTTGTATGCCGTCTGGGAGCGAAACAGCAGCTGGTCCGGTCGGGCGCCGAAGACCGGGGATGAGGGCAATGTCCCCCTGTACGTGTTGCTGGCTATTGCCGGCGCCGGCGGAGCATATGCGGTTTACCGCGTTTTGAAGAAGCGCGGAGGCTCCCGGTAAAACTACTGCCGCCGCAATGCTGCACTCTGCCAGACATACTGCAGCTGAGTTGCCTGATTATCAAGATGAAAAATCTATACAATCTTAGCGGAAAATAATCAGAAATTCATGTTCATTTCGCTAAAAACATTTTGAATTTGAACATATTCTGCAATTTACTTGCTTTTTCCGCAATGTATCAGTATAATAACAGAGATTCTCAATATTGCGCGCAAGAGGCGCCTCTTGCATCTTTTTCTTCCGAAAAAGATGATGATCCTTATAAAAGACAAGAGGACCAGGCAAATGAACATGCAGAAGCTTCTCTTGTCTGCGCAGCCTTTTTTCAGATCTGTACAGTTTTTCATGGACTGTGCTGATAAATTAAGGAAGCGTTTCCGTTCCTGTTACTTATAAAGTTTCATGCACATGGGTAACGGGACAGAACATGCTTCAAAAAATGAGGAGGAAAACATGAAAAAGTTCCTTGCCATTCTGCTGGCGCTGACCATGGTCTTTGCGCTTTGCGCTTGCGGCCAGAGTGCCGCTCCCGCCGCGACTGACAGCCAGCCCGCAGCAGAGCCCGCCGCTGAAGGCGCTGTTCACATCGGCATTGTCACCGGTTCTGTTTCCCAGTCTGAGGACGACCGCCGTGGTGCAGAGGCCTTCCAGAACATGTATGGTGAAGAGAATGTGAAGCTTGCCATTTATCCGGACAACTTCACGGAAGAGCTCGAAACCACCATTCAGACCATCGTCAACCTTTCTGACGATCCTGACATGAAGGCCATCATTGTGAACCAGGCTGTTCCTGGAACAACGGAAGCTTTCCGTCAGATTAAAGAGCGTCGCCCTGACATTCTCTGCATTGCCGGTGAGTCCCATGAAGACCTGCCTGAGATTGGCTCTGCTGCCGACCTCGTCTGCAACAATGACTTTGTTGCCCGCGGCTATCTGATGATCCGCACTGCCCATGAAATGGGTGCGGATACCTTCGTGCACATCTCCTTCCCGCGTCACATGTCCTATGAGACCATGAGCCGCCGTGTCGCCATCATGCAGGAAGCCTGCAAAGAGTTCGGCATGGAGTTCGTGCTGGAGACCGCTCCGGATCCCACAACTGACGTCGGCGTTGCCGGTGCCCAGGCTTACATCCTTGAGCATGTTCCCCAGTGGGTTGAGCAGTACGGCGAAAATGCTGCGTACTTCTGCACCAACGATGCGCACACCGAGCCTCTGCTGAAGCAGCTGCTTGAGTACGGCGGATACTTTGTGGAAGCGGACCTTCCGTCTCCCACCATGGGCTATCCCGGCGCACTTGGCATTGACCTGACTGCCGAAGCCGGCGACTATGCCAAGATCCTTGCCAAGGTTGAGCAGGCCATCGTTGAAAAGGGCGGTGCCGATCGCTTTGGTACCTGGGCTTATTCCTATGGCTACACGGTTTCTGCCGGTCTTGCCCAGCATGCACTGAACGTCATCAACGGCGAGAGCGAGCTTTGCGATATCGATGACATTGCAAAGGCTTACGAAGTCTTCTCACCCGGTGCTGCATGGAACGGCTCCAACTACACCAATGCCGAGACCGGTGTCAAGGCTGACAACACCTTCCTGGTGTATCAGGACACCTATGTCATGGGTGATCCCGGACACTACATGGGCGCAACTTCCATCGAAGTTCCTGAAAAGTACTTCACGATCAAGTAATCAATCTGAGAATCGTATTCTAAAAACAAAAGGGGAGGGAGAAATTCCTCCCCGATTTTCGGTAATAAGGAATGCTTATGGAACATTCAAATGCGCCACTGCTTGAAATGCGTGGCATTAAAAAAGATTTCTTTGGCAATCAGGTATTGACGGATATCAATCTCACGCTGGGCGAAGGGGAAGTACTTGGCCTGTGCGGTGAAAACGGCGCGGGAAAGAGCACGCTGATGAAAATCCTGTTCGGAATGGATGTGATCCGTGAAACAGGCGGTTATGAAGGCGACATCCTCATTAACGGTCAGAAGGTCAGCTTTGCTACGCCGTTTGATGCGCTTGCGGCAGGCATCGGCATGGTTCACCAGGAATTCTCCCTGATCCCGGGTTTTACGGCAACCGAAAACATTCTCCTCAACAGAGAACCGAAAAAGAGAAATATCGTTTCCGAAATCTTTGGGGAACGTCTGGATACACTGGATTACAATGAGATGACGGGGCGTGCGGAAGCTGCCATTGAAAAAATGGGTTTCCGCATTGACAAGGATATGGTCATCAGCGATATGCCCGTCGGTCATAAGCAGTTTACGGAAATTGCGCGGGAACTCAGCAAGGAGCAGCTGAAGCTGCTGATCCTGGATGAGCCGACAGCGGTACTGACGGAGAAGGAAGCGGAAGCTCTTCTTGAGTCCATTCACACCATGTCGGCAAAGGGAATTTCGGTGATCTTTATTACGCACCGCCTCCATGAGATTCTGTCGGTCTGCAACCGTGTTGTGGTGATGCGTGACGGCTTTGTGGTCAGCGATGTTCCCTCTGCCGAAACATCTGTGAGTGAAATCTCCAAATCCATGGTGGGCAGAAGCGTCGAGACAGCCGGGAGGACAGATCAGCGCGATCTGTCTGACGCACGGGTCATCATGTCTATTCGGAAGCTTTGGGTTGATATGCCGGGAGAGACTGTGCGCAATGTCAGCCTTGATGTCCGTGAAGGCGAAATTCTGGGAATCGGCGGCCTCGCCGGGCAGGGAAAGCTTGGCATTCCCAATGGAATTATGGGGCTCTATGAAGCGGGCGGAACCGTCGTCCTCGACGGGAAGGAAATTCCGCTGAACAGTCCGCGCAAGTGCCTGGATGCCTCGCTTGCGTTTGTTTCGGAAGACCGCAGAGGCGTTGGCCTGTTGCTGGATGAGACGCTGGAATGGAATGTGGCATTTCCGGCAATGCAGGTTCAGAACAAATTCCTGAAGAAGTACCTTGGCGGTCTGGTTCGCTGGCGGGATGAAGATGCCATCCGTGAAGTGACGGAACGGTATATTAACGAGCTTGCGATTAAATGCACAGGTTCCGGTCAGAAAGCGAAGGAACTCTCCGGGGGCAACCAGCAGAAGGTTTGTCTGGCGAAAGCGTTTGCCCTGGAACCAAAATTTCTTTTCGTTTCGGAGCCGACCCGCGGCATTGATGTCGGTGCAAAGGCACTGGTGCTGAATGCCCTGAAGAAGTTCAACCGGGAAAGCGGCGTTACGGTTGTGATGATATCGTCCGAACTGGAGGAATTGCGTTCCGTCTGTGACCGGATTGCGATTGTATCCGGCGGCAAGATCGCGGGAATACGCCCGGCTTCAGATCCATCAGAGGACTTTGGCATGCTGATGGTCAGCATGGTAAAGTGAGGAGAACGGTATGAACGAAACCTTGATTGACAGAAACAACCTGACTGCTCGAGACCGAATCAGGGATTTTGTAAACAAATTCGGCCTTCCGAGACTGATTATCGCAGCCTTTTTGCTGATGCTTTATATCGCGGCGCCGATTGTCGGTGTCGGCTTCTGGATGCAGATTAGTAATACCATCAACCGTTTCAGCTGGAACGCCATCATGGTGCTCGCCATGGTGCCGATGATTCATTCCGGATGCGGCCTGAATTTCGGGCTTCCTCTGGGGATTATTTCGGGCCTCCTGGGCGCTACGCTTTCCATTGAACTGGGCTTTACAGGGCCGTTCAGTTTCGTGATGGCAATTGTCATTGCAACTCCGTTTGCTCTGATTTTAGGCGCCCTGTATGGCTGGCTGCTGAACAAGATTAAGGGCGGCGAAATGATGATTGCCACTTATGTTGGTTTCTCATCTGTGTCCTTCATGTGCATGATGTGGCTTCTGCTCCCGTATCACAGCCCGACCATGGTTTGGGGCTTTGCCGGCAAAGGCCTGCGTACCACGATTTCGCTGGAAGGCTTTTATGACAAGGCTCTCGCAAACTTCCTGCAGATCAATATCGGGGATCTGTCGATCCCGACGGGGACCCTGCTGTTCTTTGCTTTGCTGGCATTCCTGATGTGGGCCTTTCTGCATACCAAGACCGGTACCGCAATGACCGCAGTCGGCTCAAACCCGACCTTCGCCCGTGCAGCCGGCGTCAACGTGGATCGCATGCGCATGCTCTCTGTAATCATGTCCACCTGGCTCGCCGCCGTTGGTATTCTGGTATATGAGCAGGGCTTTGGTTTCATTCAGCTCTACATGGCGCCTTTCTATATGGCGCTCCCGGCGGTGTCGGCGATTCTGATCGGCGGCGCAAGCGTGAACAAGGCAAGTATCGCACATGTCATCATTGGTACCTTCCTGTTTCAGGGAATTGTCACCATGACGCCGACGGTAATGAATTCGGTGGTTCATATGGATATGAGCGAGGTCGTCCGCGTCATTGTTTCTCAGGGTATGATCCTTTATGCTCTGACAAGAAAGACGGAGGTGACGAGATGAAGACACAGAGCTCAGGGAAAAAATTCCTTTCCTTCCTGCGGGACAATACCGTGCCGATCATGTTTATCATTATCTGCGCGGTCTGTATCCCGATGTCCGGGTTTTCTGTCAGTTATCTGCTGAATGAAATCGTCACCCGAATGGGACGCAATATTTTCCTGATCCTGGCGCTGCTGATTCCGATTATGGCAGGTATGGGCCTGAACTTCGGCATGACGCTCGGCGCCATGGCGGCGGAACTTGCACTGATTCTTGTCTCCGACTGGCAAATCTGGGGCATTCCCGGCGTGATTCTTGCCATGATCATTTCGATTCCGATTGCGGTGCTCCTGGGGGCATTTTGCGGTAAGATCCTGAACATGGCAAAAGGCCGTGAAATGATTACCAGCTACATCATCAGCTTTTTCATGAACGGTATTTATCAGTTGATCGTTCTTTATATGATGGGCCCGATCATCCCGATCAGGCATGGCTCCATTAAACTGCCCCGCGGATACGGTATTCGCAACACGGTATCTCTGCTGAATATGCGTCAGTGCATCGACAATCTGCTTGCCGTGAACGTGAAAGGCGTCAAGATCCCGGTTCTGACGTTCCTGATTATCGGTCTCCTGTGCCTGTTCATCATCTGGTTCCGCAAAACGAAACTCGGGCAGGACATGCGTGCGGTAGGCCAGGATATGAATGTTGCAAGGGATGCAGGCATCAATGTGGAACGTACGAGAATCATTTCCATTATTATGTCTACGGTTCTCGCCGGCTTCGGCATGGTGATCTATCTTCAGAATATGGGGAACATCGCCACCTACAGCTCGCACTCTCAGATCGGTATGTTCTGCATTGCGGCGTTGCTGGTTGGCGGCGCTTCGGTCGATAAAGCATCCATCGGTAATGTGTTCCTCGGCGTCATTCTTTTCCATACCATGTTTATTGTCGCCCCGTCGGCAGGTGCGAAGATCACAGGTGACTCCATGATCGGTGAATACTTCCGCGTATTTGTTTCCTATGGCGTCATCACCGTTGCACTCATTATGTACGAGACCAAAAAGCGCAAAAACAGGAGCCTGGCAGGCCAGCAGCTGCGCCAGGACCAGCTGGATGAGGAGGCTGCCAATGAATAAGAACAGAAGCTTGCTGTTCCGTATCGGCGCAGTCGTAATCCTTGTGGCGATTGCTGCGGTGATGATGATTGTCGGCCGCGGTCACACGGTATACCTGGATAATAAGACGCTGGAATACGAAGGGCAGACATATACTGCTCCGTATAAGGCAGTTATTCTGGTCAAAGACAAACAGGTTGCAAAGCTGTATGCCAGGGAGCGCGGTTCCTCGACCAATATTGGCCAGTCCTTTACCATGACGCTGAAAATAACGCAGGAAAAGGGAGGGGAAGAGGTTACCTCAACGCACACCCTGAAGATCCCTTACAGCATCGATGGCATTGTGGTTAATCTTCCGGGTTATTTGGCTGGGCTTCCGGAGGAGGCCTGGATGAGCGAGTTCGTGCCGCTGGCAACGGAAGCAGATGACAGTACGGCTGAAGATCTTCCGGACGATGATGAATTTGACTCCTTTGAGATGGGTGATTTCTGATTCGTGCCGGCCGCTCCGTCAGGGTTTACGGTCTGGGGCTCCTGACGGAGAGTAAACCCCATAACACGGAAATCCGGGAATCCAAAAGCATATGACAGAAAGAAAGCACGCTGCCGGCAAAATGATACCGGCAACGTGCTTTCTTCGTATATGGCAGGCACCCGAGGGCTCCCCCGGGGTCATTTTTTCGCTTTGTTCTTGAGGTCGCAATCAATCAGGCGGGCCATACTGTTTCCCGCAGGACGCCCCCATAAGAGTTTTATACCCCGTGTCAAATAACGGTTTCGCAAAGGCGGATATCTGCATGCCGTGCCGTTTGCGCACGTGCAGGCGAATTGCAACATAGAAATTCATGATAGTCCAGTATAGAAAAAGGCGCTGCCTCAATTCAGCCTGTTTTACAGAAAAAAGGCTGAAAGAGGCAGCGCCATGATTGTATTTGCTGTTATTCCGGAAGCAGATCAGTCAGGCAGTCCATGCTCAGCAGCAGCGTGGAGCCGTTGTGCAGCAGGGCAGAGGTCGCCGGCGGCAGCAGACCGAGCGCACCGAGTGCGATCAGAGCGCCGTTGAAGCCCATGACGAAACGGTAGTTGCGTCCGATACGGTGCATCAACTTTTCGGACAGATGCCGCAGCAGCACCAGTTCCCGCAGATCCTCGGCTGCGATGGTGATATCCGCCACCTCGCGGGCGATGGTTGCTCCGCTTCCGATGGCGATGCCGACGTCTGCCAGAGACAGCGCCGGGGCATCGTTGATCCCGTCACCGATCATGACGACCGTGCGGTTCTGCGCCTGCTCTGCCTGAATATACCGGGCCTTGTCCTCGGGCAGAACCTCCGCATGGAAGTCATCCAGTCCGAGCTCGCCTGCGAGAACTGCCGCCGTATTCCGGCTGTCACCGGTCAGCATGACGAGTTTGCCCACTCCTGCCTCGTGCAGAAGCCCGATGATCTCTCCCGCCTCCGGACGGAGCGGATCCAGGATGCCGATGGCTGCGGCAAGCACACCTCCGATGGCCAGATACAGCCAGGAGCAGCCCGTGTCAAGCGCATCGAAGCGCGCCTGATCCTCCAGCAGAATGGTGACCCCCTCGTCCTCAAAGACGAAGTGGCGGCTGCCGATGATGGCCCGTTTGCCGTCAATCTTTGTGGCGATACCGTGAGCGACGACATATTCCGGCTCACTGTGCATTTCTTTGTGATAAAGCCCGCGTTCCTCGGCGGCACGCACGACGGCGTTTGCCACGGAGTGGGGGAAATGCTCCTCCAGACAGGCTGCCACGCGCAGCATCTCATCCTCATCCTGTCCGTTGAAGGGCACGACGCATTTTACCGTAGGACAGGCATGCGTCAGCGTGCCGGTTTTGTCGAAGATCACTGTGTCAGCCTCACTGAGTTTTTCAAGGAACTTGCCGCCCTTGACCGTGATTTTGTGGCGTCCGGCCTCCCGCATGGCGGAGAGGACACTCAGCGGCATGGAGAGCTTCAGCGCGCAGGAGAAGTCCACCATCAGCACCGATACGGCGCGCGTCGTGTTCCCTGTGAGCAGCCAGGTCAGCAGGCTCCCGCCCAGACACCAGGGCACCAGCCGGTCGGCAAGCTTATAGGCGCGTCTCTCCGCACCGGACTTCAGCTTTTCGGATTCCTCGATCATGCGCACGATGCGGTCATAACGGTTTTCTCCCGGCGCACCGGTCACTCGCACGATGCAGTTGCCCTCCTCCACGACGCTGCCTGCATATACCGCAGCGCCGGGTCGCTTGGCAACGGGTACGGATTCTCCCGTGAGGGATGCCTGGTTGAGCATCACGTCTCTGCCCTCGAGGATGCCGTCCAGGGGCAGCACATGCCCGTTGTGGACGACGATTCGGTCGCCGGGGCGGATCTGTGCAAGCGGGACAAGAACCTGTGTGCCGTCATGCGCAAGCTGCCAGACCTGATCCACCTGAAGGGACATGCTCCTCGCCAGATCGTCCACGGACTTCTTGTGCGTCCATTCGTCGATGGTCTCACCCAGCTTCAGCAGGAATCGAACCGAGCCTGCGGTTGAAAAGTCCCCCGTCAGCAGGGATACGCCAAGCGCTACACCGTCAAGCACATCGACTGTCAGCTTTCCGCGCAGCAGTGTTTTCACTGCGCGCCCGATCCGCGGCAGCGCATGGCAGGTATTGAGCACGCGGCGAAACGGCAGGGGTAGGTAGAGCTTCTTCAGATAATGCCGCACCACCTGAAAAACGAGCTTTTCCTTGTATGCCCTGTTCATGGCGCGGCTCTGACTGCTTGCAATCTGCACCTTTGGCGCCGCGAGCGCGTATGAGAAACCCGCAAGTTTCTGATAGATCGCTTCCCGGCTGCCGCGGAACACGATGATGACGCCGCAGATACGTTCATGCACCGTCACCTGATCGACCTCCGGCAGTGCGAGCAGCCAGGCCTCCAGAATGTCGGCCTGCTCCATGCTCATGGACGCCTGCACCGCGCGAAGCCGTACCCGGCCGCGGCTTTCATGCAGTATTTGGAATTTCATCTCAGGCTTTTGCCGTGTCTTCGATAAAGGCTGCTTCCTGCTCCGCTGCTCTGGCTTCATTGAGCGCCTTCGCATCGGCCAGGATGTCCGAGCAGCTCTCCTGCACGAGCTCCACGTCGCGCATAACCTGATCCTTGCCGCGCAGCACGGCGGCCGTCACATGGGTATAGACCTTTTTGGCGTCTCTGCTTCCGAGAATCTTCAGACCGGCGGAGCCAAACAGAGTGCCGCCGAGAAACAGAGCGATTTTTCCGGTAGTTGTCATCAATCGTCCCTCCTGGTTAGTGAGAATGATATAACCATAATTAGTGTCTGCTTCAAGAACTGAAAAGCCAGAAAAACTGGGACAATTCAGCC
>CAZBXX010000051.1:0-15579 GCA_964495965.1 uncultured Oscillospiraceae bacterium
AGCTTCAGGGACGGCGGGAAGGAATGCTCCGGGTCGCCGGTGATCAACAGCGGGTAGATGTGCTCCGCCCGGCCGAGCTCAATGAAGGTGGCGACCTCGCGGTCAATCCACTCGGAGCTCGGGGTATCGGTGGAGCAGACAACGATCAGGCATTTGGTTGACCGCAGGGCCCGGTCGATGGTGTCGGTCAGGATGCGGCTGACGGGCAGTTCCTCGGTGTCGCGGAAGGCGCGGCGGATCTCCTCGCAGCCCTTTGCGATGAGGGGTTTGGGCAGGCGGTAACTCTCCACCAAGTTGAAGGTCTTCTGCGTGATTTCCTGGTCCAGCGGTTTGTGGCGGTAGCTGAAGAAGGCGTCGTACTGAAAGCTCATGACACGCCCTCCGTTTCCGCCCCGTCCAGAAGCCCGGCGAGGCCGAGCTCGTCCAGCGAGGTGCGCGCGTTTTCAACGGCTTCGTCAATATACGAAAGGGCCTGCTCATCCCCGGCAAAGGAGGCTGGCAGTTCTTCGATGGTCCGCCGGGCGATGGAGACGCTGAGTTGGGTCTGCTCTTCGGCGATTTCCCCTTCGTTCTTTGCGATCAGCCCGAGGTGAAGGAAGATCCCCGCCGCAACCAGGCAGACGGAGCCGACCACCGCAAGGGCAACCGCGGCGGCATGCCGCCTGCGGGCCCGGTGGCGCTGCTCCAGGTCGTCCGGGTGCAGGCCGAGAATCGAGGCCGTAATGCGGACGGTCTCATAGCGCAGCACCTCGCGCCGGCGCTTTTCGGTGGCGCCGCGCAGATCCGCGGCAACAGGTTCAATGGTTTCGGTGCGCTCCACCACGGTCATATCCGGGAGGATGCGCTGTACGGTTTTGGTTTCGATAAAGCTCTCGGGGAACGAGTCGATCGGTTCCCCGTCGGCAATGACGGCGACGATCCGCTCCTGCCCCTTGTCCCGGCGGAAAAGATCCAGCCGTTCGAGAATGGCGGGGTTGTTCTTTGTCGCGGGCGAGCAGATCAGCGCCATATAGCGGGAGGCGTCCAGCCGCTCACGGACCTCATCGGTCAGCGGCTCCTCCGAGCAGTCATAAAGGATGCGCCGGTAATCCAGGGAGGAGTCCGGCAGCGTAACATTTTTCGGCAGGCGGTAGCTGCGGATGCTCTCGCCCAGCCTGCGGGCGGTTTCTTCATCCCGTGCGGTTGAAAGAATGTAGAGGTCAACTTGTTCCAGAGTCTCCACCCCCCTGCGTGTTCACAGTTCCGCGGTCCGTGCCCGGGAATCCTCCCGGCCTCAGACCGATATTCCGACACATCTCATTATAGTGTATAAAAAGCCGATAATCAAGCAAAATCATGCCGGAAAGCCCGCAAAAGCTGTGAATATCCTTGCACTTTCCCCCTCAAAACGCAGAAACACCGCCCCGGCAGGGCGGTGTTTCCGTTTATCCGTTTTATGGAGTGTGAAAGGGGGGAATGGAAAACTGATCTGTGAGTCGTTTTGATGATCTTACTTGATTTCCAGACGGCGGGTGGGAGGAACAGTCTCAACCTTTTTGGGCATGGTGAGCTTCAGAACACCGTCGCTGTACTCGGCCTCAATGCCGTCCACGTTCACGCCGGACACATCGAAGCTGCGGCTGTAGGAACCGTAGAAGCGCTCGCGCTTGATGAAGTTCTTCTGCTTCTCTTCCTCATCCGCCTTGCGCTCGGCGGAGATGGTCAGGCAGTCGTTCTCAATGTCGATCTTGATGTCTTCCTTCTTGAAGCCGGGGAGCTCGGCATCCAGGACGAAGGCGTCGCCGGTGTCGGTCACGTCGGTACGGAAGGAAGCGAGGGCCGCATGGGTGTTGCCGCCGAAGAAGCTGCGCTCCATCTCATCGAACATCCGGAAGGGGTCATAGGCGGATAGTCTGCTGCCTCTGCGATCAAAAGGAATCAGTTCAAACATGATATATACCTCCAATAAATTTAATACATTTTGATTTCGATGAATGATTCATTTCTTTCGTTTCATCGAGTATATAAAATATCATACAGTTTTGAACGATTCTACGATATTTTATGAACAGAATATGAATATTAGCACTCTTTTATTTAGAGTGCTAATTCTTTTCCGTTGCAGAACCACTGCGCTCGGATTATAATGCCGGTATGAAAAGAACGTCTTCCCAACCTCACAGAACCGGAAGCAGGGACCTGGGCCCGCTCATCATGCTCGGCCTGACCCTGCTGCTGGGGCTTGCGCTCTTTCTCTTCGGAAACGGAAGAGGCACCGGCCGGTCCTCCGGCGGAGATGCGGCCGGGATTCAGAGCGCCGGCGGGAGCACAGCCGGTGCTGCCGCAGCTGCCGTCTCTCCCGCCGTCCCTGCCCTGCCGCCGGTGCCGGAAGGCGGGATCCGCATCGCGGTGGCATCCGACCTGCATCTGGACCCGGACAACACCGATCACAGCGGCGCCCTGATTCAGGCAAGCTATAATATGGAACTGGCGGATGCGCTGCTGCGGGACGCCAAACAGCGCGGCAGCGGGATCCTGCTGCTGACCGGCGACCTGGTGAACGGCGGGAAGCTCCACCGGCACGAGGCCCTGATTGCGAAGCTGCGGAAAGCCGAGGCGGAAGGGCTCAGGATTTTTGTGCTCCCCGGGAACCACGACCTGGCCCCCGTCAGCCAAAGCGAGTTTGAAGCGCTGTATGCGGACTTCGGCTACGGGGAGGCCTTCAGCCGGGACCGGAGCACCCTGAGCTACAGCGTGGTGACGGACGGGCTGATGCTGCTGATGCTGGATACGGCCGGTTACCGGGCCGGCGCCATCGACCTCCCGGGCGCTCCGGCGCGGGAGAATAACGAAGCGTTTCTGTCCCCTGCCACCCTCGCCTGGGCGGAAGGGCAGCTGAAAGAGGCGCAGAGACGCGGACTCCGCGTGCTCTGCGCCGGACACTACAATCTGCTGACCTCCCTCAGCCGGGAACCCGGCAGCGGGTTCTACCTGGAAAACGGCGAGCGCCTTGCGGCCCTGCTGCGGGCATACGGCGTTCCCCTGTACCTCAGCGGGCATATGCACATTCAGTCCGTTCAGCAGGAAGAAGGCCTGACCGAACTCCTGACGGAGTATCTGCTCGCCTACCCCACGGGTTACAGCGTGCTGGACATCGGCCGGGACGCGCTGCGCTTTACCCCGGTGCGCATTGATGTGGACGGCTGGGCTGCCGAAACCCGCCAGACCGACCCGGTCCTGCTGCGGTTTGCCCGGTGGCAGAGTGAAAACCTTTACCGGTACTGCGAGAGCGCAGTCAGCGCCATGGCCTCCGGCAGTTCCCTGCGGGAGGACGAAGTGCGCAGCGCCGCGGAATTCTTCTATGCCGTCATGACCGCTTACTGGGACGGCACCCTGGCGCAGGCGCACGACCGGCTGGAAACCATGCCCGGCTGTCAGCCCTTCTTCCGCTGTGCGGAAGGCTACAGCTACGGCTGGTGGCTGCGGGACCTGATGAAGACCGCTTCTCCCCTGCTGCGGGGCTTCACGCTGAACTGGCCGGAAAGCTGATGAGAAAGGAACACTGCAGGAACTGCGGTGAGCCTTACGGGCGGATCAGGGATTCGAGCGTTTCGAACAGGGCTTCGGGCTCCACCGGTTTGGAGAGGTGTGCGTTGAGGCCCGCCTGCAGGGAGCGCTGCACATCCTCGTCAAAGGCGTTGGCCGTGAGCGCGATGATGGGTATGGTGGCGGCGTCGGGGCGGTCCATGGCGCGGATGCGCCGCGTGGCCTCCAGGCCGTCCATCTCCGGCATGCGCATATCCATCAGAATGGCGGCATAGTCGCCGGGGGCGCTGGCGGCGAATTTCTCCACAGCCTCGCGGCCGTTCTCCGCGTGGTCCACCTCCATCTCCCGCATGCTGAGCACCATCATCATGATCTCGGCATTGACCGGCACATCCTCGGCCAGCAGCACTCTGCGGCCCTGCAGATCCGCCGTATCGCGGACAAGCTGCGCGTTCTTGCGCTGGAAGGCTTCCCGGAATTCATCCATCACCGTGCCGGCAAAGAGGGGCTTGGCCACAAAGGTGTCAACCCCGGCGGCGCGCGCCTCGTCGGCAATCTCGTCCCAGTTGTAGGAGGTCAGAATGATGATGGGCATGTCATTGCCCACGATGGAACGGATCTGCCGGGCGGTTTCCACGCCGTCCATGTCGGGCATCTTCCAGTCAATCAGAAGAAGGTTGTAGTCCTCGCGCCGGGCGTGCCGCATCCTGACCAGCTCAATGCCGTCGGGACCGGAAAGCGCGGAATCACAGCTGACGCCCACCTGGCCCAGGATCAGCTGGGCATGCTCGCAGGCGATGCGGTCGTCGTCGATGACCAGAACGCTCATTTCGTGCGGATGGATGACGGTCCCGTCGCCCTCGGCGCCGGTGCGGCCGGAGCGCGTGAGCGTGACGGTAACCGTGAAGGTGGTGCCGACGCCCTTTTCGCTCTCCACCTCGATCTGGCCGTTCATCAGTTCCACAATGCTTTTGGTGATGGGCATGCCGAGGCCGGTGCTGCCGTACTTGCTGGTGCTGGAGGAATCTTCCTGACTGAAGGCGTCGAAGATATGCGGCAGATACTCTTTACTCATGCCGATGCCGGTGTCGGAGATGGTGAAGCGCAGGGTGGCCTTGTCGTCCATGCGGGCGACGTCTTCGATCAGAAAGCTCACCGTGCCGCCGGCGGGGGTGAACTTGACGGCATTGCCGAGGATGTTGATCATCACCTGGCGCAGCTTCATGTCGTCGCCGATGTAGTATTCGTCAATCTGCCCGCTGGTACGGCACTCATAGTGCAGCCCCTTGTCGCGGCACTGCCCGCTGATGATGGTGTTCACCTGCTCCAGCGCCCGGGAGAAGGAGAATTCCTCATTCTTGATGGCCATGTGGCCGGACTCGATGCGGGACATGTCCAGAATGTCGTTGATGATGCTGAGAAGATGATGGGCGGAGGCGCCGATCTTCTCCAGATGTTCCCGGGTCTCGACGGAGATGCCCGGATCGTTGAGGGCGATGTTGTCCAGGCCGATGATGGCGTTCATGGGCGTGCGGATTTCGTGGGACATGTTGGATAGGAAGACGGTCTTGGCTTTGCTGGCGGCCTCCGCGGCTTTCAGCGCTTCCTGCAGGGCAAGGCTCTGGGCCATGTTTTTGCGGGTTTCGGTATCCACATCCACAAAGCAGGCCCCCACCGCGTGGACCAGGTGGTCGTCCCGGTCTTCCGGATGGCGGACGCCGGCAAAGCGCACCTCCTCATAGGTGTCATGGCCATGCCGGTGCACCATGTAGCGGTAGGCGATGACCCGCTGCTCCTTCAGGCGGGCCCTGATGTTATCCGGCTGGATAAAGCGGAGGAACTCCTCCCGGTATTCATCGGTGATGTTGGCGTTGGCGTAGGCCGTCACCGCCGCAAGGTAGCGGAACTGGTCCCCCACCTCGAAGCCGTGGTCCACGTCTTCATGCTTCTGATAGCAGACGCCGGAGTCCTGGTCCAGGTCCAGATAGTACACGCTCCAGTAGTCCGAGGCCAGCGCGGTGATCAGGCGGATCTGCTGCTGATGCTGCTCTTTCTGCGCCAGCAGTTCTTCCTGCAGCTTCAGGCGCTGCGCCAGCGCCTCCTGTCTGGCGCGGTTTTCCGCGTCGGCGGTCTCTTTTTCGAGTATGAGGCGGGAATTGCGGCGGCTCCCCGCCAGGATCGCGGCGAACATGCCGAGCAGCACCGCAACCGTCAGCACGGACTGCAGCAGGCTGCGGCGGATGGTGCCCGCGGTGATGGCGCTGACTTCATCGGCAATGACGCTCTCGCGGATCAGGTAGGTCAGGCGCCAGTCCGTGCCGGTGACCGGGGCAAAGGAAAGGGTTTCCTGAATACCGTTATAGGTAAAGGTAACCGCGCCACGCTCCCCTTCCGTGAAGCTCCGGAGGAACTCTTCATAGCTGCCGTCCAGATAACTGGCGTGCTGCATGGCATCCAGCAGGTTGTCCTCCGCCGCAAGGCCGCCCAGAATGGTGTTGCTGAGGGCAACGCCGTCCGCCGTGTAGATGTTGCAGAAGGTCGGGGAGTTCTCCTGCGCCTCCATGGAGACGCCGGCGAGCATCTCATCCATGCCGATGGCAACGAAGCAGACCGTCAGCGTTTTCCCCTGAAACACCACATCCGTCGGGACGGCAATGATCACCTGCCGCTGCCCGCCTTCCGGGGTGCGGACGGAAATCTCGGGCCCGGCGATGCTGCGGTAGTCGAAGGGATAGTCGGCGATGTTCTGCTCGTATCCGGTGGAGGTGTAGATCAGGCCGGAGCTGTCCACAAAGGCGAACCTGTCCAGCCGGAACAGCCGCTTCATCCGGTTCTGGTAAGCTTCCAGATGCGCCTTGTCGCTGAGGTCCTCCGCGGTCAGCAGATCAATGGCAACCCGGATCACTTCGATCTTCTCCTGCAGGTTGCTCTCCACCACCTGCTCGCGCCGGCCGGCCAGTTCATCCAGATACAGCCGGCTGACCGCGCGCACCGCGCGGTCGCTGTCGGCACGGGCTTCGTTGCCCATCCAGACGGTCCCGAGAACCAGAATCACAATCAGAATCAGACTGCCTACAACCGTTGCCGTGGCGGTAAGACTGCTCTTGTTTTTCATCAGCTGAACCTCCAAGGCCCATGCCCCGCGGAAGCGGGGCGTCCTCTTTCTCTCTGACTGAAAATTATACCACAGCAGGCAGGTTTTTCAATACTCGAGTTTAAGATTGCGTTTTATGATCGCGCCGTTTCAGGAAAACACGGGAAGCCCGCTGCTTCAGGCAACAGCGCTGTTTCTTGACTTTTCCCCCCGCATGACTTATGATGCGAAAAGATCAGAATTTTTGAAGCAGCATTCCGAAACGGCGCCGCATGCCGGCGCGCAGCGTGGGAGGGAGAAGCCTTTGGAAGCGAAGCTCACCGGGATCCGCCGGGAGGAAACCCTGCAGTACCTCGGCTATGCCGGCAGCGTGATTCCGCCGGAGCTGGAGGCGGACCTCGCGCGCTGTGAGGGGGAGATTCTCCGCACGGCCCGCCCCCGCGCGGTCTGGCGGCTTTTCACCGTGCTGCCGGACGGCAGCTTTGCCGGCACCGGCTTCCGGCCGGCGGGAGGAGACGTGCCCGCCCTGCTGCGCGACTGCGACCGGGCCATCCTGATGGCCGCGACCCTCGGCATGGAATGTGAAGCCCTGCTGCGCCGCGCCCAGGCGCGGGACATGGGCGAGGCCGTGATTCTGGACGCCGCGGCCAGCGCCGCCGTTGAGAACGTCTGCGACAACCTGTGCGCGGATCTGGCGGAGCGCTTCCGGCCCGGCTTTCTCACAGACCGCTTCAGCCCCGGCTACGGGGACTTTCCCCTCGGCTGCCAGAGGGAGCTGTGCGATATTCTCGATGTGACGCGGCAGATCGGCGTCAGCCTCACGGAAAGCGGGCTGCTGCTGCCGCAGAAAACGGTAACGGCGGTGCTGGGCATCGCCGCCGAACCCCAGCCGCACCGGCACCGCGGCTGCGGGGACTGCGTGCTGGCGGGCAGCTGCGCGCTGAGAAAGGAAGGCAAACACTGTGGACGCACCTGACATCATCCTTCTTGACGGCGGCATGGGCACCCAGCTTCAGGCCGCAGGGCTGCCGATGGGGGCCATGCCGGAGCTCTGGAATCTGACGGAGCCGGAAAAGGTCACCGCCGTGCACCGGCGTTACGTGGAGGCCGGAAGCCGCGTTCTCTACACCAACACCTTCGGCGTCAACCGCCTGAAGGCCGCGCGCTGCGGCCGCAGTGTGCGTGAGCTGGTGGAGGGGGGCGTGCGCTGTGCCCGCGCCGCCGCACAGGGCGAACCGGTGCGCGTGGCGCTGGATATCGGCCCGCTGGGACAGATGCTGGAGCCGCTGGGCACGCTGCGCTTTGAAGAAGCCTGCGATCTCTTCCGCGAGATTGTCGTCGCCGGCCGGGACGCCGGGGCGGATCTGATCGTCATCGAAACCATGGCGGACCTGTATGAGATGAAGGCCGCCGTTCTCGCGGCGAAGGAGAACAGCTCCCTCCCCGTCTGGGCCACGATGACCTTTGAGGCGAACGGACGAACCTACACCGGCACCACGGTCCCGGCCATGGGGCTCACGCTCTCCGGCCTCGGGGTGGACGCCATGGGCTTCAACTGCAGCCTCGGCCCGCAGGAGCTGCTGCCCCTGATCCGGGAGCTGCGCCGCTGGACGGACAGGCCCCTGATTCTCAAGCCCAACGCCGGGCTGCCGGACCCCGCCACCGGGGAATACGGCATCGGCCCGGAAGAATTCGCCGCCGCGCTGTGCCCCGCCCTGCGGGAAGGCGTCAGCATTCTCGGCGGCTGCTGCGGTACCACCCCGGCCTTCATCCGGGCTCTGCGGGAAGCCCTGGACGCCGAAACCGCGCAGACGGGGGAACGGCCCGCCGCACGGGCCGAAGCCGCCGGCGCTTCCCCCGCCCGCCTGAACGGGGTCTGCTCCGCCGCGCAGACGGCCGTCTTCGACGGAGTGCGCGTCATCGGCGAGCGCATCAACCCCACCGGGAAAAAGCGCTTTCAGCAGGCGCTGCGCGAGCACGACATCGATTATATCGTGGCCCGCGGCCTGGAACAGCAGGATGCCGGTGCGGATATCCTGGACGTGAACGTGGGCCTGCCGGGGATTGACGAGCCCCGGATGATGGAGCAGGTCGTCCGGGCGCTGCAGGCGGTTACGGATCTGCCGCTGCAGATCGACTCCTCGGACCCCGCGGCCATCGAGGCAGGGCTGCGCGCCGTGAACGGCCGGGCCATCGTGAATTCCGTGAACGGCCGGGCGGAAGTGCTGGAAGCTATTCTGCCCATCTGCAAAAAATACGGCGCGGCGGTCGTCGGCCTCTGTCTGGACGAAAACGGCATTCCGCAGACCTGGGAGGCGCGCATCCGCATTGCCGAGCGCATTCTGAACGCCGCCCTTCAGGCGGGCATTCCGCGGGAAGACGTGCTGATTGACTGCCTGACGCTTACGGTTTCTGCCCAGCAGGAACAGGCGGCGGAAACGCTGAAAGCGGTTTCGTATGTGCGCAATACGCTGGGGCTGCACACCGTGCTGGGGGTCAGCAACATCTCCTTCGGGCTACCCGCCCGGGAGACCGTTACGGTGAGCTTCCTCACGCAGGCACTGTACGCGGGGCTGGACTTTGCCATCATCAACCCGAACCAGACCGCCGTCATGGACGCCGTGGCCGCCCACCGGGTGCTCTCCGGTGAGGACCGGGACAGTGAGGCCTACATCCGGCGCTTTGCCGGGCGCGCGGCCGATGCCGCCGGTGCGGCGGGCGGTGTGCCCGGGCCGGCAGCAGCGCCGCAGTCCACTGCCGCGGGGGGCCTCAGCCTTGCCGACGCCATTCTGCGCGGGCTGAAGCATGAGACCGCCGCGCAGACCCTGCAGGCGCTGGAGAGCCGCGACGAGCTGCGGGTGGTGAACGAGCTGCTGATCCCCGCGCTGGACCGGGTGGGCGAGCTGTATGAAAAGCAGGAAATCTTCCTGCCCCAGCTCATCAACGCCTCCAATGCCGCCAGTGCCGGGTTTGAGGTTATCCGCGCGCGGCTTTCGAAGGCGGGCGTGAACAGCGCCTCCAAGGGAAAAATCGTGCTTGCCACCGTCTTCGGGGATATCCACGACATCGGCAAGAACATTGTGCGCACAGTGCTGGAAAACTACGGCTATACCGTCATCGACCTGGGGCGCGACGTCCCGGCGGAGACGGTTGTGGAGGCCGTCATCCGGGAAGACGCGCGCCTGGTGGGCCTCTCGGCGCTGATGACCACCACGGTCGGCAGCATGGCCGACACCATCGCCGCCATCCGCCGCAGTGGCCACAACTGCAAAATCATGGTGGGCGGCGCCGTGCTGACCCCCGAATACGCCGAACAGATCGGCGCGGACTATTATGCAAAGGACGCCAAACAGAGTGCGGACATCGCCCGCGCCGTGCTTGGCTGAGAAGGGAGCGGGCAGACCGATGAAGACTGACATCCGGGCGTATCTGAAGGAGCAGCCGCTGCTGTTTGACGGCGGAATGGGGACCTACTACGCCGAGCGCAACGACACTTCCCCCAATGCCTGCGAGTGGGCCTGCATCACCAACCCCGGCGAGATCGAGGCGATTCACCGCGCCTATCTGGAAGCGGGCTGCCGGGCCATCAAGACCAACACCTATGCCGTGAACCGGCTGCGCATGTCCGAGACCGACTGCCGCGCCCTCATCAGCGCCGCCTGCGAGATCGCCCGCCGGGCGGCGGGAGACGAGGCCTTTGTCTTCGCCGCAATCGGACCCATTGAGATTCAGGACGGCAGGGACATGCTGCAGGAATACCGCTTTGTGGCGGACCGCTTCCTGGAGCTGGGGATGCGGCACTTTCTGTTTGAAACCCACAGCAGCGACCAGTTTCTGCATGAGACGGCCGCCTATATCAAGGGCCGCGACCCCGGCGCCTTTGTGATTGTTTCCTTCAACACCCAGCCGGACGGCTTCACCCCCGCCGGGCGCCTGGTGCGGGACCTGTGCCGCGCCGCCGAGGCGGATCCCAACGTGGACGCCGTCGGCCTCAACTGCATGACCACCGCCCGCCACATGGTGGACCTGCTGCGGCGCATCGGACCGCTGAAGATCCCCTTCTCCGTGATGCCCAACGCCAGTTACCCGACCGTGCGCGGGAACCGGAGCTACTATGACGGGAACCCGGCATACTTTGCCGCGCAGCTTGCGACGCTGCGGGACGAGGGGGCGCGCATACTGGGCGGCTGCTGCGGCACCACGCCCGCCTACCTGGCGGCCGCCGCCACGGCGCTGCAGGCCCCGGCCCACCCGCGGATCACGCTGCACCCCGCCGCCGAAACGCCCCCGCCCCGCAGCGTGGAAAACCACTTCTGGGACGTGCTGTGCGACCCCGGGCGCAAGGCCGTGGCCGTGGAGCTGGATTCGCCCGCAAACGCCGACCTGGACAGCTTCATGGCCGGTGCGCGGGAATTGCAGGCCGCGGATGTGGACATCATCACCGTTGCCGACTGCCCCGTTGCCCGGGCGCGGGTGGATTCCAGCCTCGCCGCCTGCAAGCTTCACCGGGAACTGGGCGTCAGCGCCCTGCCGCACATGACCTGCCGCGACCGCAACCTGAATGCCACGCAGGCGCTGCTGCTGGGCCTCTGCGCCGAGGGCATCGGGAATGTGCTGGTGGTCACCGGTGACCCCATCCCCAATGCCAGCCGCGACGAAGTAAAAAGCGTGTACAACTTCAACTCCCGCCGCCTGATCCGCTACATTCAGGGTCTGAACCAGACCCTGCTCCCCCGCCCCTTCCACATCTTCGCCGCACTGAACGTCAACGCCCGCAACTTCCGCGTCCAGCTGGATATTGCCCGGGCGAAGGAGGAAAACGGCGCGGAAGGCTTTCTGACCCAGCCGGTGCTGAGCGCGCAGGCCGCGGAAAACCTGAAGCTTGCGCGGGAGACGCTGCAGGGAAAGCTGGTGGGCGGCATCATGCCCGTGGTCAGTGAGCGCAACGCACTCTTCATGAACAGCGAGATTGCCGGCATCACGGTTGCCGACGACGTCATTGCCCGCTACCGCGGCGCTGACCGCGCGCGGGGCGAAGAGCTGGCCGTGGAAATCTCCACCGGCTTTGCCCGGGAGATCGCCGGCTGCGTGGACGGCTATTACCTGGTGACGCCCTTCGGCCGCACGGGCCTTGTGGTCCGGATTCTGGACGCCTTCCGCGCGGAAGGGCTGATCTGAAAGAGCACTCTTTACGGCAGACTGTCCCGCCGGACGGAACCGCCCCCCGGAGAGCTGAAAAGCTCACCCGGAGGGCGGTTGCTTTATACGCTTTATGTGCTGATCAGGTTGCTTCCGCGCGGGTTCGGCATGCCTGCCGGAGCTTACGGGACGTAAACCCTGTCCACCCGGGCGGACAGCGCCGTGGTAAGGCCGCAGCCTTCATCGCCGTTCACCAGCGCAGCCACCTCCTGCGAGGAGAGGAAGTTCCCCTCCCGGTCGCGGCCGAAGAAGGTCACTTCATCGCCGACCGCCGCGCCTTCGGCATCCGTGACGTCAAGCATGCACTGGTCCATGCAGCAGGCCAGAAGCCGGCAGCGTTTTCCGCGTACCAGCACCGGGCCGCCGATGCTGACCAGGTCCCGGTTCAGCCCGTCACCGTAGCCCGCGCATACCGTGGCGACCATGGCGTCGCGCGAGAGGACGGCCGCTCCGCCGTAGCCGAGGGCGTCGCCCCGCTTTCTCGGCTTCAGGTTGGTGATGTAGCTCCGCCAGCTGGCGACTTCCCGGATTGCTCCGTCCGGCAGACCCGGCCGGTCCATGATCAGCCGGCGGCCGATGCGCACCGCATCCATGGAAAATCCGGGATAATTCTCAAACGATGCCGTCGCCGCGATGTGGCGGAGAGGTACCGGAATGCCCGCATCCGCCAGCATGCGCAGGGCGTCCAGAAACACCCTGTACTGCTGCTGATCCAGCCGCTCGTTCCCCGCGTCCGAAAAATGGGAATAGACCCCCGTCAGCGAAACGCGGTTCTGAAACCGCCGGTATTCTTCCATCCAGGCAGGCAGTTCCTGCGGCTCGATGCCGATGCGGTGAAGGCCGGCGTCGATCTTCAGCTGCACCTTTGCGGGCAGGCTCAGCTGCCCTGCGGCTTCCGCCAGCTCCGCCAGCATGCCGGACCGCCCGCAGGTGAGCGTAAGCCCCGCGGCGACGGCCGCCTGGAACTGAAATGCCGGCGTGTTCCCCATCACAAGAATCTCACGGTCGGGAATCAGGCCGCGAAGCTCCAACCCCTCCTTCACCTGGGAGACGGCGACGGTGCGGATCTGCGGGTAATCCCGGTAAATTCTGACCGCCTCAGCCGCGCCGAGGCCGTACAGATTGTCCTTCACAACCGGAATCACCTGCACACCGTCTCCCAGTTCCGAGAGAATCTGTTCCATATTCTGCCGCAGGATGCCGAGGTTTACCTCAAGATAGGAATTGCCGGGCCTTCCGTCCATAGCGGGAGTTCTCCTTCTCCTGCGCACATTCGGGCATGCGCAAAAATCTCAGTAGTCTCAACAGCCCCAGTATACAGCAAATTCGCATGATTTCAAGTCTTCCTTCCATATATGCAGAAAATTCTGTATATTTTCACAGGATTTCGTGATTTTGCCGCAAATAATCCTGTATAATAATGGTATTTTCTGCATAAATATGTATTGACTTTGCATGACCGCGGTAGTATACTGCACACGTCTTTTAGAAAAGACAGAACTCCGCAGGACCCTGCGGGCATTCTTACAGTGAGGAGATTGAAAATGAAAAAGATTGTTGCTTTGCTGATGGCGCTGGTCATGGTCTTTGCGCTCTGCGCCTGCGGCTCTTCCGGCACCGCCGCCACCACCACCGCCGCCCCGGCTGAAGAAGCCAAGGAGGCCCTGGTCATGGGTACTTCCGCAGACTATGCTCCGTTCGAGTTCATGTATCCGGACGACAACGGCGACCTGGTCTACGGCGGTATCGACGTTTCCGTCGCGCAGTACATTGCCGACTACACCGGCAAGGAGCTGAAGGTCGAGAACATGGGCTTTGACTACCTGCTGGTCAGCCTCTCCAAGGGCGACTTTGACGTTGTCCTTGCGGCGATTGAAGAGACCGAGGAGCGCCTGAACAGCGCCGACTTCTCTGACCCCTACTACACTGATTATCCCCCGATGATCCTGATCCGCGCCGAGGATAAGGATCTGTTCACCGCCATGGACAGCTTTGACGGCAAGTCCGTGGGCGCGCAGACCGCCACCACCAAGGAAGACATCGTGAAGAATGATCTGACCGGTGCGAACCTGGTCTCCATCCAGAACGTCAATGACCTGGTGAACCAGCTGGTCAATGACAAGGTCGATGCTGTCGTGCTCGACGGCGCGGTTGCCCTGAACTTCGTCGCCACCAACAGCGACCTGGCCATTGCCTCCGTTGACCTGGGTGAAGCCGCCCCCTACCGCGTGGCCGTTGCCAAGGGCGACCCGAAGGGCCTGCTGCCCGGCATCAACGAAGCCATTGCCGCCATGCTTGCCGAGGGCAAGGTTGACGAGTTCTCCGAGTCCGCCAACGCGCTCGAAGACGTCTGGCAGGAAGTCTCTGCGGACTGATTTCCGCCTGAAGCGCACTCTCTGATGAAGATTCCGAATGTGCAAAGCCCCAACCGGTTTTGCACATTCGTTATTATGCTGAATTCTCCGGCTATATCCTGAAGCACAGAAAGGATCTGTCCCTATGTGGTGGAGTAATCTCTTTACGGACACGAGTCCGGCCAGTTTCTTTAACTTCTCCTTTTTGCCGAAATACGCCGCCTTCTTCATTCAGGGCATTGAGTACACGCTGCTGCTGGCCATCGTCTCGGTGCTGCTGGCAGTGATCCCTGCCCTGCTGCTGGCGCTGATGCGCCTGAGCAAAAAAAAGGTCGTGAAAGGCTTTGCCGGGGCTTACATCGCGGTGTTCCGTTCAACCCCGCTGCTGGTACAGCTCTCGATTATCTACTTCGGCCTCTTCGGCGTCATCAGCATCCCCCGCTATTCCCTGTTCGGCTTTGTAGACCTCAGCCGCTTCATCCCCGGCGTCGTGGCGCTGGCGCTGAACAGCTCGGCCTACGTGGCGGAAATCTTCCGCGCCGGCATTCTTGCCGTGGACGCCGGGCAGACCGAGGCCGCGCGTTCTCTGGGGCTCTCCAAGTGGTCGGCCATGCGGCTGGTGGTGCTGCCCCAGGCCATCAAGAACGTCCTTCCCGCCATTGCGAATGAGATCGTCACCATGGTCAAGGAGAGCTCCATCTGCTCCACCCTGGGCATGGCGGAACTGATGTTCGGCGCCAAGGCGGTCGCCTCTTCCACTTACATCACGCTGGCGCCGTACACGCTGGCGGCCCTGATTTACTTCTGCATCAACTATCCCGCCTCCAAGGCAATTGAAGCGATTGAAAGGAGGATGCGTCGTGGCGACAAACACTGAAGTCATCCGTGTGGAGAACGTCTGCAAGGTCTTTAACGGTACCATCAAGGCGCTGGACGACTGCAGCCTGAACATCGGCAAGGGCGAAGTGGTCACCATCATCGGGCCGTCCGGCTCCGGCAAGTCCACCTTCCTGCGCTGCCTGAACCTGCTGGAGGTTCCCACTTCCGGCCACGTCTATGTGGACGGGGTGGATATCACGTCGGAGAAAATCGATCTCGACCTGCACCGCAGGAAGATGGGCATGGTGTTCCAGCACTTCAACCTCTTCCCGCATATGACGGTGAAGAAGAACATCACGCTCGCTCCCGTGCGCCTGAAGCTGAAGAGCCAGGCGGAGGCCGACAAGCTCGCCATGCAGCTTCTGGAGCGCATCGGGCTTCCCGACAAGGCGGACACCTATCCCAACATGCTCTCCGGCGGGCAGAAGCAGCGCATCGCCATTGTGCGCGCCCTCGCGATGGAGCCGGACGTCATGCTCTTTGACGAGCCCACCTCCGCATTCGACCCCGAAATGGTCGGCGAAGTGC
>CAZBXX010000052.1:0-15496 GCA_964495965.1 uncultured Oscillospiraceae bacterium
ATGACTCCAGCCAGACTTTCAACGCCCGCATCACCGGCAACGCACCCTGCAGCGGGCACACGGAATGCGACTCCATCATCATGGATAACGGCCACATTCTTGCAATCCCCTCCCTGGAGGCCAACAATGTGGACGCCATGCTGGTGCACGAAGCGGCCATCGGCAAAATCGCCGGCGACCAGCTTGTAAAGCTCATGACCCTCGGCCTCACCGAACAGCAGGCAGAGGAACAGATCATCAACGGCTTCCTGCGGTAAGGAGGAATATCATGAAACAGTTTCTTGTTGTGGTAGACATGCAGAAGGACTTTGTGGACGGCTCGCTCGGCAGCAAAGAGGCCGTTGCGATTGTTCCTGCCGTTCTGGAGAAAGTCCGCGACTTTGAAGGGGACATCTTTGTCACCTACGACACCCACTTTGAGGACTATCTGGACACACCGGAAGGGAAGAAGCTTCCCGTCCCGCACTGCCTCTATGAAACCCCGGGCTGGCATCTGACGGAGCCCCTGGAAGAACTGATGGAGGAAATTCCGCACTACAAGGTGCAAAAGTATACCTTCGGCTCTACCACCCTGCCGCACCTGATGACCGAAGTGGCAGACGGCGAAGACTTCAGCATTGAGCTCGTCGGCCTCTGTACGGATATCTGTGTGGTCAGCAACGCCCTGCTGCTGAAGGCCTTCTTCCCGGAGGCTCCCATTGCCGTTGACGCCGCCTGCTGTGCAGGGGTTACGCCGGAGCTGCATGAATCGGCGCTCAAAACCATGCGCAGCTGCCAGATTGACATCCGGTAAACGGCAAAACCGCAACGGCTGCCATACGGCACCCAATATAAAACAGCCCCCTTACAACCACAGCCGGTTGTAAGGGGGCTGTCTCAATTCATTGCGGGAAACGGAACCTGCTGTCTTACGGCCTGGTGCAGCACTCGCCGCCATCGCAGGAGACACGCTCGCCAAACATATGGGAAGCCTTCTCGGAAGCGAGGAAGAGAATAATGTCCGCAATTTCATCCGCGCGGGCATAGCGCTTGTCGAAGTAATTGTTCTCAAACACGGCGGACTTTTCGGCACGGGTCATTTCGGTATGGCCGAAGGCGTTGTCTTCAATACGGTGAATCATCGGGGTCTCAACACCGCCGGGGTTCACCGAGGTAACCGTAATGCCCTTGGGACCGAGTTCGGCGCCGGCCGTCTTCACAATGGCCTGCACAGCGTGCTTGGAGGCAACATAGACGCCCATGCCGGGGCTGCCGAGCAGCGCACCGTCGGAGGAGACCACCACGATGGATCCCTTGCCCTGAGCGGTCATGTAATCTGCGGCATGCTTGATCATAAAGATGACGCCGTAGACGTTGGTCTGGAGAACCTTGTCGAGGTTTTCAACCGTAATCTGATTGATATACTCCCACTTGCCCTCATAACCGGCATTCGGAACCAGAACATCGATGCGGCCGAAATAGTTGTACGCACCGTCAATAAAGGCCTTCATATCGGCTTCGTTACGGACATCACCGACATGGCTGTAGAGGTAGCCTTCCGGAGCATTCAGCTCTTCCACCAGGGCGGCTACTTTCGCAGCATCGCGGCCGGTGACGGCGAGCTTGCAGCCCTCTTGCAAGAACTTAAAGCAGCAGGCCTTGCCGATACCGCTGGTAGTACCGGAGATGACAACAACTTTTCCTTTGAGATTGAGATCCATGATATTACTCCTTTTCTTTTTTGATTATAATGGGGAGCTTAACACGCCAGGATTACTTTGACTTTTTGAGAGGGGACTTGCCGATTGCCATGAGGATCAGCAGCAGGCCGATGATGGCGGCAACGGCGTTGAAGATCCAGGCCTTGGTCCATCCGTTTTCCATTCCCAGAAAAACCGCCATGACAGGCGCACAAAGGAATTGACCGATATAGACAGCGGTCATCAGCGTTGCGGAGATGGCTGCGAAGTCTTTCCCGCCAAAGATGGACTGGCCGACCATGCTGGGAACCGAAGCATTCAGGGGATAGCTGAGACCAAGCAGAATGACAATCAAGATCATCAGGACAACCGACATGTTGGTGCCGACCATGACCATGAATATCATGCAGACCGCAAATGCCACACACATCAGTGCGGTGAATTTTGAAGCGCCAAGCTTTGCAAATACGTTGCCGGCTACAAGAAGGAAGAGTGCGGCGATAATCAGCTGGGCTGCCGTGTAGTTGGCGGCCCCGGTGCTGGTCAGGCCGGAGACCTGCCACCAGGAGGGAGCATAGGATACAACTGCGGTATAGGACATGCATACAAAGAGCATGGCAACGGCAAACAGCCAGAAGGAACTGCTCTTCAAGGCGACTGCTTTGGTTACGCCGGGGATTTCGGCAGCATCGGCAGAGTCTGTGTCTTTTACCTTGTCCCAGCCAAGGGGTTTCTGGCCGAGTTCTTCGGGGGTTTTGATCAGGAAGAGCAGGGCGATGAGGCCGATCACCAGAGAAATCACCGACATGATCCGGTAGCACATTTTGTAATCGAAATACTTGAAGAGCTGGCCCGCGAGGAAGACCCAGAGCGCTGCGCCGAAGCCTGCGCCGGAGAGCACAATGCCCGTGACTTTTTCGCGCTTCTCAATAAACCACTGGGCGATCAGCGTGCTGCAGGAAGCGTGGGTACCGAATGTGATGGCGAAGGAGCATATGGCGCCCGCGAGATAGAAGAAGATAAGGCTGATGACTTTCTGCCCTGGAACGGCGAAGGTGTAGAACCATGCGTGCAGGACAAGGGCGGCGATGGAAATGGCCATGCACTTCCGGACGCCGATTTTCGGGAGAAGACGGGCGGCAAGCATGCTCAGCAGGATGTTGCAGATGGTATTCGCCGTGCCGATGTAGCCGCACATGGCGATGGACCAGCCGCTGTACTGGGAGAGACTTGCAAGGAAGACGCCAAGGGTAGTGGCAACGCCGAGGTTGACGAAGATGATCAGAAACGCACCAACGGCAGCCTTATAGCCGAAGAATTTTTTCTCCATGTTTTTCCCTCTTTCTGTGATCAGGGTTCCGGGAGCAAAGAATGCTCCCGGAACCGGAACGTAATCAGCGCTGGATGCTCAGGGCAGCGTAGAAGCCTTCACGGATGGCGGGACCCGCCTTGGCCGGCTTCATGCAGTCGCCGATGATGGTGGTCTTGCAGGGATACTTGTACTGGATGGCATCCGCCAGCTCAAGATTGCGGGCACGGCCGAAGCAGCCGACAACCACATCGGCAGGCAGAACTTTTTTGCCTTCCGCGGTTTCCACTTCGACTCCTTCATCGGTGATGCCGACGACCTTGGTGTTGGTGAGCTGTTCGACACCGTACTTTGCAAGCAGACGGTCAATGCTGATCTTGTTGACGACCATGACATCATTGCCGATGGCGCTCTGCATCTCGACGATGGTGAACTTACGGTCTTCGCCTTTCTCCCCGTACTCAATGGCAGTGTCGCAGGCGGAAAGACCGCCACCGCAAAGGACAACATTCTTTCCTGCGGGCAGGCCGTTTTTGTGGACATCCTCTACGTCAATGACCTTTTCAATGCCGGGAATCGGGGGGAGAAGAGCTTTGGAACCGGTGGCGACAAAGATGTAGTCCGCACCCTCAAGCACGGGATCGTCTACGGTCATCTCCGTGTTCAGCACGACTTTGACGCCAAGCTTTCTCAGCTGCACGCCGTACCACTCGATCAGCTGCGGCATGCGCCACTTGAAGCTGCCGGTGGAAATGGTCAGGAAGGTTCCGCCGATATGGTCGGCCTTTTCATACAGCGTGACGCTGCAGCCGCGCTCTGCGGCGGCGCGTGCGGCTTCCAGGCCGCCGGGACCGGCACCGATTACCACCACGTTTGTCGGTTTGGTGACGGGTTTGACTTCCATGTAGGTCTCCAGACCGGTAGCGGGGTTCACCGTGCAGCTGAGCTGGGTCAGGCGGCCGAAGATGCGGCCGATGCATTCCTCATTACAGACGATGCAGGGGCGGACGTCTTCGCGGCGGCCTTCACGCAATTTGTTGGCAAACTGCGGGTCTGCGATGGACTGACGGCCGAACTGGACAATATCGGCATTGCCGCTCTGCAGAAGCTCCACTGCGGATTCCATGCTGTGCGTGCCGGTGTTGATAATGGGATGGGTCAGGTGCTTTCTGGCCTCTTCGCAGACATAAGCCATGCAGGCTTCGCCGACGTAGCGGGTGGGGAAGATATAGTCCATGGTTTCGTAGCAGCCGGAGTCAATGTCGAAGGCGTCGATGCCGCATTTATCCAGCACGTCGAGAATCTTCATGGACTCCTCCAGCGTACGGCCACCGGGGAAGCCGTGATCCAGTGAAATGCGGTAAGTGATGGGCACCTTCGGGCCGACCACGCTGCGGATGGCGTCAACGGTCTCCATAGTGAAGCGGCAGCGGTTTTCAAAGCTTCCGCCGTACTTGTCGGTGCGGTGGTTCCAGACTTCAGACATGAACTGGTCCATCAGGTAGCCGGCGTGGGCATGAATCTGGATGCCGTCAAAGCCCATATTCATGGCATTGCGGGCAGCGACCTTCCATGCCTCCATCATCTGCTCAATCTCTTCAGTAGTCAGAGGACGGCAGATCATATTGGGGTTATAGAAGCTGGGATTTTCAGACGAAGAGATAGGGACGCGTTCACCGATCTGAGGCATGCCGTTGCGGCCCGTTCCGCAGCTGAGTTGGGCGAACATCTTGGCACCCCAGCGGTGCACACGCTCGGTTAATACCGTGCCTGCCGGAATGGACTTGTCGCTTGAGAAATCCAGTGTGCGCCCACCCTGTGCGGTCATGGAGTCAATGAAGTAGGCGCCGGTGTGCATGAGACCGATGCCGCCCTTGGCGCGCTCCTCATAATAGCGCCAGCCGGACTCCGTCTCCACCTGGTCGGCCATGGTCGGGGTAAAGGTACCCATACCGGACATGCTGATGCGGTTACGGATGCGGACGCCGTTGATATCAATCGGCTGCCAGAGCAGTTTATAATCGTATGCCATCTGTCATTTCTCTCCTTTTACGGTTTTTACAGTGTTGTTGGAATCAGACTGCGGTCCAGCCGCCGTCAACGCCGATGATCTGGCCGGTCACATAGGAGGACTCGTCGGCTGCCAGGAAGACAACGGCGGAATCCAGTTCCCCGTCAACACCGGGACGGCCGACCGGAGTGTGCGCAACGATAAAGTCGTTCATGGCCTCCATGGCCTGTGGATTGTTGGCTTCTGAGGGGAAGAAGCCCGGGCAGATGACATTGACCGTGACGCCCTTTGTGGCCCACTCAGCGGCCATGTGCCGGGTAAAGTTGATGACAGCACCCTTGGAGGCAGCATACTCGCTGACAGGCAGTTCCGCCAGACCGCCGCGGCCGAGGATGGAACCGATGTTGATGATCCTGCCGTAGCCGGCTTTCAGCATTTCCTTGCCGAATTCGCGGGTGCAGCGCATTGTGCCGAAGACATCCAGGTCGACCGTGCTGATCCAGGTCTCATCCGTGTGATCCACCAGCGGGGCCGGGCTGCCGCCGCCGGCATCGTTCACGAGAATATCAACCTTGCCGTATTCGGCCATTACTTTTTCCACGGCAGCTTTGATCTGGTCCAGTTTTGTGACATCGCAGGGTACAACAAGGCATTTTACGCCGGTTGCGCGGATTTCTTCCGCAACTTCATTCAGCTTCCATTCGCGGCGAGCGAGAATCGCAAGATCCGCGCCCTGACGGGCCAGTGCGAGCGCCATCTGGCGCCCGAGACCGGCAGACGCACCGGTGACAACAGCTACTCTTCCGTGAAGATCGAACATAGGGCATTCCTCCTGAAAAAATATAGTTTTGCAGGAAACCGGTAAACCGCCCGGCTTCCGGTGCAGCAGATGAACAGCGGACGAAAGAGGTTCTCGCCCGGCCCGAAACCGTTCAAAAAATAACAAGTAAAACCGGAAAATGCAATTCTCATTTCGGGGAAAAACCTTTGTCACTTTTCGCAATTTGTCAGGACAGCATGCAGGAAAGCGGCAATTATCAGTCTTTTCTGCCAAGTAATTAACAAATTTAAAAAACGGGAAAAACCGCAGCTGTTTTTCCCAAATTCTTGAGCAGCTGTTCTTGACGATTTATTAACAATAGGATATGATAACCATGTCTGTACAGTATGCGGGAAACAGCAGGCAGCACGGAAAGGATGGGATGCATGAGACAGCTTCCACTGGATGATGTCCGGAGAACGATACTGACGGGAGTTGTGGAGCATAAAACGATACAGCAGCTTTTTGATGCGGTTTACGAGATTATTCAGCTGCCGATGATCTGTTTTGATCCGAGTTTTTCCCTGGTCGCCTATGCCTTTGAAAGACCTTTTTATTATCCCCATTGGGAATGGATGGCACAGAAAGGGGCAGCAGCGGAATCAACCGTCCTGGAATACGATTATTTTAAAAACCAGGAAAGGATGATAGAGGAGCGGGATCCGGTGCTCTTTAACGAGGGGACAACCTACGGGTTCGATCAGTACTGCGGCGCGGTCCTCAACGGCGACCAGCTTCTGGCGTATTGCGGGATTATAACGGAGGATGTCGCCCGTGAGGAAGTTCTGGAGGCAACCCGCCTGCTGATTCGGGCGGTATCCATCATCTGGGGAAAGGGGAGCCGGCTGGAGAGCCTTGACTACTCCCTGATAGTGGACAGAAGACTTTCCCCACAGCAGGTCGCATATCTGACCAGACGCTACGAAGGAAGTTACCTGTTCGCGGTTCTGACCTGTGAGGTCCATCAGAGCTCGACGCTTCAGTATGTCAAGGTCTACCTGCTCAGAAAAGGGCACCGGCTCATCAGCTATCTGATCGGACAGAACATGCTCTATATTCTCGCCTGTGGACAGGCACCGGATGGGAAGGACAGTACCTTCCTGGAAGACTGCGCGATTCTTGCAGAGAAGCACCGGCTGATGATCGGAATATCCGATCTGTTTGATGATGCTGCGGAAATACCGCTGCACCGTGAGCAGGCGCTGCTGAGTCTGTCTACCGGGTTTGCAGCGAACCGGCAGCTGCGGGTCTGCCGCTTTAACGACCTCTACTGCGATCTGCTCTGCCAGACGGCGCTGGAGTATTACGGTCCCGAACTCTGCGAACCGCGGGAAATTCAGCTTCTGGAACGGGAAGACAGGGAAAAGGGAACCGATTATCTCCACACGCTGAAAGTTTGGCTGCAGCAGGGCAGAAGCAGCAGTGCGGCGGCGGAAATCCTCGGGCAGCATAAGGCAACGGTGGCAAACCGACTGGAGAGAATCGGAGAGCTGATCGGTATGGCGCCAAAAGACTGCTTTCTGAGACTTGAACTCGAACTGGAGTTTTTCAGGATGCTGACCCGGAAGAATACCGTCAACAGGAAGGATCACACTCATGAGCGACTTTGAAAATGCCGAAGTGAATGCGCTTGTCCTGGATGCGCTTGCAGAAAACACGGATTTCCGGGACCTGCTGAACCGTCTGTCAGAAAGATTCCACGTTTCGGTTACCGTGATGAATCTGGACGGAACGGGCAAACTGCAAATGGATTCCGCTGAAGAGGTGCTGTCGCAGCTCTATATTCCGGCGGGGATTTTCTCCGGGAGGGAAACGGCCGACTATGAGCTGAAAGATGGCAGGCGCTGCCGGGTCAGCCCGATTGAAGCGGAACAGCAGCTGTACGGGGTGGTGATGGTACAGTACGGCGCGGAAACCGAAAGTGAGATTGCCGGGGCGGTCAGCAGAACCGTTGCCAGGCTCTACCGCTACTTCTTTCACATCGGAGATGAAAACCCGGTTTTCAGTTTTCAGAACCATATCCTTGCCCGGTATCTGCTGCTGGAAAGCAATCTGCCCCGGATGGACGGGCTTGAACTGGATGACCTGACACGGTATTCGGTCAGCGGAATGAAATTCTGCCCCGGTTTTGCCGTGGCGGCGTTCCGTGCGCCGAGACCGGAAACAGAGGCCTTGCCGGCAAGCGCCATGACGTTGATTCAGCGTTACATCCCCAACTGTTTCTGCCTTCGGGAGGGACAGAAAATCCTGGCGCTCGTTTATGGACTGGAACAGAGTCCGATTCGGAAAAACCGGGCATTTCTCAGCTCTGTCGTGGCCTTCTGCGACTTTACCGGGCTAGCCTGCGGCATGTCAGAGGTGTTTTCCTCTTTGGAGAACCGGCGTGCCTATATCCGGCAGGCCAACGCAACGCTTTGCTTTACAGGTACCGATGAAGGAAACCGGCTGTTACTGGCGGAAGAACATTTTGAAGACATGCTGCTTGCCGGGGCTGCGGAACAGATTGACAGAAGAGTGTTTCGGCTTTCGGATGTTGAGCGGGTGGCGGAATATGACAGGGAACATCACAGTGACTATCTCAGAACACTGGAGAGCTATCTGCTCACAGGCGGACAGCATACGCGGGCGGCAAAGCAGCTTTTTATTGACAGGGGAACGCTGAAGTATCGGATGGAGAAAATCCGCAATCTTATGACCGTCAATCCCGATGACCCCGAAACGGCAAAGAGGCTGCTTCTTGCCATCCGGCTGAGAGCGCTGGAGTATAACGACAAGGAGCTCTGAACCATCCTCAGCCGCCGGAATGACATCCGGTAAACGGAAATCTATATGTTCCATCCATTCAAGTCTGAAGAAGGCGTTAATCGCGATGTATTTTAAGGATTAAGGGAAGTATAACTCTTCACATAAAAAGAAATCCAACCAGGTCATGCGGTGAAAAATCCATGCAGTTCAAAGCCAAAACAGACGCAAAACGGGTCTTGAAATAAGGCCCGTTTTTGCTTATAATAGTAATGTTGGCGGCTTTGCCGTTAACCTGTGAAAAATGATAACGAAAAAGAAGGAGGAACGTCATGGACAGTGGAAGTAGTACCGGCGGTTCAGCAGGCCGAAGTAGGACGGAAGGCCGCAGTCCGTGCGCTTTCCGCCCCTGAACTGAAATTGCTGTAAGCAGTCCGGCGGGATACGGATTATCGCACCGGTGACGTCAGTCACCGGCCCGCAATGACGGAAACGGAGCCGAACTGCCGAACGTTGGCCTGCGCGTCGGGCTTCCCTCTTCAGACGAGATCTGAAAGGAGGAACCGATGGCTGTACACAGCGTAACGGTGGAGAAGACCATTCTGGCGCTTCTCGAGGAAAAAAAGTACCAGACCCTGAAGGACATTCTGGTTACCATGGAACCCGCGGACATTGCCGCGGTGTTTGAGGAACTCCGGGAGGAGAAGATCCCCCTGCTCTTCCGGCTGCTGCCCAAAGAGACGGCGGCGGAGGCCTTTGCCGAGCTGGAGCCGGAGCGGCAGGAACTGCTGATCCGCGGCTTTTCGGATACAGAGCTGCGGGAGGTCGTGAACGAGCTCTACGTGGACGACGCGGTCGACCTGGTGGAGGAGATGCCCGCCAACGTGGTCAAGCGCATTCTCGCCCAGGCGGATCCGCAGATGCGGAAGGAAATCAACGAAATCCTCCGCTATCCGGAAAACTCCGCGGGCTCCATCATGACGACGGAGTATGTCTCGCTCCGGCCGGACATGACGGTGGCGGACGCCATCACCCGCATCCGGCGCACCGGCGTCAACAAGGAGACCATTTACACCTGCTATGTGACCGCGGGGCGGAAGCTGCTGGGCGCGGTGTCGGTGAAGGACCTGCTGCTGACGGAAGAAGACAGCACGCCGGTTTCAGAGGTGATGGACGAAAACGTCATCTCCGTGAACACCCTGACCGACCAGGAAGAGGTTGCCCGGCTGCTCAGCAAGTATAACTTTCTTGCCCTGCCGGTGGTGGATAACGACGGGCGGATGGTCGGTATCGTGACCTTCGACGATGCGATGGACATCATCGTGGAAGAGACCACCGAAGACATCGAAAAGATGGCCGGTATGATTCCGTCGGAGAAGAGCTACCTGCGTTCCAACGCCTGGGACCTCTTCAAACACCGCATCCCCTGGCTTGCGCTGCTGATGGTGTCGGCAACCTTTACCGGCATGATCATCACGGGGTTTGAAAGCGCCCTCGCGGCCCAGGTGGTGCTCACTGCCTTCATCCCCATGCTGATGGACACGGGGGGCAACTCCGGCTCACAGGCCTCGGTCACGATTATCCGCGCCCTGAGCCTGGACGAACTGGAGTTTAAGGATTTGCCCGGTGTCATCTGGAAGGAAATCCAGACAGCTGTCCTCTGCGGCTGCGCCCTGGCGACGCTTTGCTTTGTGAAGATCATGCTGGTGGACCGGCTGCTTCTGGGGAACACCGACATCAGCATCCTGGTTGCCGCGGTTGTCTGTGTCACCATGGCCTTCACGGTGCTCATTGCCAAGATTGTGGGCTGCACCCTGCCGATGGCCGCCAAGAAAATCGGCTTTGACCCCGCTGTGATGGCGAGCCCCTTTATTACTACCATTGTGGACGCCCTGTCCCTGCTGGTGTACTTTGGCATCGCCAGCGCCCTGCTGTTCTGAAGGGTCGTTCCTCATCAAATGAAACCATAGGATTGCCGCACGCTCCAAAGGTGCGACAATCCTATTGTAAACATAGCGATTCTGCAAGGACGGTATCAGACCCGGATTATGAATCAGTTGAGAGAGAAAACCAACGAACTCGACATGCTGCACGGCCCGCTTGCGGGGAAACTGATCCACTTTGCGCTTCCGCTGGCAGCCAGCAGCATTCTGCAGCAGCTCTTCAATGCGGCGGACATTGCGGTGGTTGGCCGTTTTGCAAGTTCACAGGCCATGGCGGCAGTTGGCAGCAACGCTTCGGTGATCAGCCTCCTGATCAGCCTCTTTGTGGGGCTGTCGGTCGGCGCGAATGTGCTGATTGCCAACCTGATCGGCGCGGACATGCGGGAGAGAATCAGCAACGCCGTGCATACAGTGATTGCCCTGGCGCTGGTGTCCGGGCTGTTTCTCCTTGCTGTCGGCGTTCTGCTGGCGCCGGTCATCCTGCGCCTGATGGGCGCGCCGGAAAATGTGCTGAACCTGGCAGTGCTGTATCTCAGGATCTATTTTCTCGGGATGCCGGCCATCATGGTCTACAATTTCGGCTCCGCCATCCTGCGCAGCAAAGGAGACAGCGGCCGCCCCTTCTACAGCATGGCTCTGTCCGGCATCGTCAATATCCTGCTGAACCTGCTGTTTGTGGTGGTGTTCCGCCTGCACGTGATCGGTGTGGCGCTGGCAACGGTCCTGTCCAATTATCTCAGTGCGGGGATGATCCTGTCATTCCTGCTGCATGAACCGGATGAATTCCGGCTGAGACCGGGCAGACTGGGGGTGGACCGGAGTTTTCTGCTTCGCATCTTCCGCATCGGGCTTCCGGCAGGGCTGCAGGGCATGGTGTTTTCCATCTCCAATGTGGTGATCCAGAGCAGCATCAACAGCTTTGGCGCCGACTGTATTGCCGGCATGGCGGCATCCCAGTATTTTGACTTTACATCCTATTCGCTGCTCAATGCCTTTGCGCAGGCGACGGTGACCTTCGTCAGCCAGAACTACGGTGCCGGGAATGAAGAACGCTGCCGCCGCGTTCTTCGGCTTTCCATGCTGATCGCTATCGGCAGCGACCTGATTCTGATTGCACTGATGCTTCTGGCAAGGGTTCCGCTGCTGCATCTCTTTACAGCGGACGAAGCGGTGATTTCCTATGCCATGACCCGGCTTGCCTATGTGTTTTCCACGCATTTTCTGGTCGGTACCTATGAGATTTCCGGCGGCGTGATGCGCGGGCTCAACCGCTCCATGATCCCGGCACTGATTTCCGTGTTCGGTACCTGCGTGTTTCGCCTGCTCTATGTCTTTTTGTTTTTCCCGGCGCACCGGTCTTTCCTGAACCTGATCCTGGTCTATCCGATTTCGTGGATCATCACAGGGACCGCCATGAACATTGCCTGCGCTGCCGTTCTGAAACGTGCGTTCCGGCAGGTACGATAAGGAGAAAGCCATGGACAAAGTGGAACTGAATGAACTGCTGCAGAAGGTTGCTTCGGGGGAACTCTCTCCGGAAGATGCCGCGCTGGAGCTGAAGATGAGGCCGATTCAGGAAGTCGGGGAATATGCCAAGGTTGACATGCACCGCGGTATCCGCCAGGGCGTACCCGAAGTCATTTACGGTGCGGGCAAGGCCAGAGAGCATGTTCTGGGTATTGCGAAGACCATGCTGCAGAACGGGCAGAAGACCGTGCTGGTGACCCGCGTCAGCCGTGAGACCGCGAACTTTGTCCGGGAGGGGCTTCCGGCCGGAGTCGCGCTGGATTATAACGATCTGGCGAAGACCTGCGTCATCGGGGAGCGACCCGTGCCCACCGGTGCGGGAAAGGTGGTGGTTGCCACCGGCGGCACCAGCGATATCTCCGTGGCCGAGGAGGCCGCCATCACGGCAGAGGTGCTGGGCAACGAGGTCGTCCGGCTTTATGACGTGGGCGTTTCAGGCATCCACAGGCTTCTGTCGCACATGGATGAAATCATGAGTGCCCGCTGCATTGTTGCCGTGGCCGGGATGGAAGGGGCGCTGCCCTCGGTCATCGGCGGTCTGGCTGACTGCCCGGTTATTGCCGTTCCCACCAGCGTGGGCTACGGCGCCTCGCTGGGCGGCATTGCGGCGCTGCTGAGCATGCTGAATTCCTGCGCCAGCGGGGTTGCGGTGGTGAATATCGACAACGGCTTCGGTGCCGGCTATATGGCCAGCATGATCAACCACCTGAAGTAATCCGCTTCCGCCATGAAAGATGATTACGAAAAACTTGAGACCCTGAAAGCCCTGCTTGCGCGCTTTGAAGGCCTTGCGGTTGCTTTCTCCGGCGGGGTGGATTCGGCGTTCCTGCTGGCGGTTGCCCGTGAAGTTCTGGGTGACAGGGCAATTGCCGTTACGGCGGCGCCGGCCTTTGTGCCCCCGCGGGAACTGGAAGAGGCAAAAGCCTTCTGTGAAGAGAGGGGAATCCGGCAGGTGGTCATTCCTGCCGGGAGTCTGAACATCGAAGGCGTCCGGCACAACCCGCCGGACCGCTGTTACCACTGTAAGAAGGAGATTTTCGGGAAAATCCTTCAGGTTGCCGTGGAAAACGGCATCACAGTAGTGGCCGAGGGCTCCAACATGGATGACACCGGCGATTACCGGCCCGGGATGCGGGCGGTGCGGGAGCTCGGGGTTGTGAGCCCGCTGCTGGAAGCGGGGCTTACCAAGGCGGAGATCCGGACGCTCTCCAGAGAGATGGGCCTGCCCACCTGGGACAAGCCATCCTTCGCCTGCCTGGCTTCCCGCTTCGTTTACGGGGAGACGATCACCGATGAAAAACTCCGCATGGTCGACCGGGCGGAGCAACTGCTGCTGGACATGGGCTTCCGGCAGTTTCGCGTCCGTATTCATGGGGATCTGGCCCGCCTTGAGCTGCTGCCGGAGGAGCTTCCCCGGGCGACGGAGGCGGAGAACCGCAGGCGGATTTCCGAAAGGCTGAAAGAATACGGTTTTTCCTATGTGACCCTGGATCTGGCAGGGTACAGGACCGGCAGTATGAATGAGGTGTTGAAGCAGCAATGAGCGTGATTTATCTGGACTGCAGCATGGGTGCTGCCGGGGATATGCTCGCAGCGGCCCTGCTGGAGCTGTGTGCAGAACCGGATCAGGTACTGGACACTCTGAACCGGGCCTTTGCCGGGAGAGCGGTTCTCTCCGCCGAAAAGCAGGAAAAGAAGGGCCTTGCCGGGACACACCTGCATGTCAGTATCGGCGGAACGGAAGAAGGGGATATGCAGCAGCATGCCGGTGAAACGGTGAGCGAAAACGGGCACCGTCATGCGCATGAGGACGGGGCGCACCGTCACCACCACACGTCTCTCCAGGAAGTGCGGGAGTTCATCGGCAGCCTGCCTCTGCCGGAGACGGTGCTGCGGGACGCGCTTGCAATATATGACCGGATTGCCGAAGCAGAGGCGACGGTGCACGGCCACACGGTGGAGAATATTCACTTCCATGAGGTCGGAACCCTGGACGCCATGGCCGATGTGGTATCGGTCTGTTTTCTGCTGTATACGCTGGGGGCGGAAAAAGTGTATGCCTCACCGGTGCATGTGGGCAGCGGGACCGTGCGCTGTGCCCACGGCGAGCTCCCCGTTCCGGCCCCTGCCACGCAGGAACTGCTGAAGGGGATCCCCATCTACGGAGGGGAGATTCGCGGTGAACTCTGCACCCCGACGGGTGCGGCGCTCCTGAAGCACTTTGTGTCGGAGTTCGGCAGCATGCCGCTGATGCAGGTGTCGAAGGTGGGTTACGGGCTCGGAACAAAGGAATTCCCCCGGGCAAACGGTCTTCGGGCGGTGCTGGGGGAGACCGGCGATGCCGGAAGCGAGCAGGTCATTGAGCTGGCCTGCAACCTGGACGACATGACAGGTGAAGAGCTTGCCTTCGCGCAGGAGCAGCTGTTCCGGGAAGGCGCGCTGGACGTCTGCTTTACGAACATCGGCATGAAAAAAAGCCGTCCCGGCGTCATGCTGACCTGCATGTGCAGACCGGAACAGCGGGAAGGCATGCTGCGGTGCCTCTTCCGGCACACCACCAGCCTGGGTGTGCGGGAATATGTCTGCAACCGCTATGTGATGAAGCGGGAGCTGCGGACAGAGGAGACTGCATACGGCCCGGTGCGCATCAAGCGCGCCGAGGGTTACGGCACGGCCCGGGAGAAGCCGGAGTTTGAGGATCTGAAGCGAATTGCCGAGGCCCGGGGGATGAGCCTGCGGGAAGTGCGTACGCTCACCGCTGCCCGCTCTGACGGAGAGATTCCTGCAGTGCCAAAGCCAGATCCTTCAGTTCCTCCGGCCTGAGCTTCAGGACGGCGCGGTCGAAGGTGAAGAGCCCGTTGGTCTCATCTTCCACATCCGAAACCTGCGTATAGACCGCTCCGCAGAGCCCCTGCCGGGCCAGGGGGGCAAGGGCGGCGTAGAGCGCCTGTATTCCCCGGACAAAGTCATCCCGGGTTTTGTAAATGCGGTAGCCGTAAGTCTTTTCGGTGTTGAAACTGTGTTCGGGTATTTTCCAGACATAGCCGCCGAATTCGGAGAGCAGCTGCGGCAGCTGCCGCCTCCGGCCGAGCTTCAGTCTTCCAAAGTAGATGTGCTGGCTGTCCACGTCCGTTTCCCTCTGATGAAACCAGCCGGAAGTGCTGTCCACAAAGCGGCTGCAGTCCAGCTCCTTCAGGCGGCTGTAGGCGTCATCGGCGCAGAACTGCCCCCAGCCCTCGTTAAAGATGGTCCACAGGCAGATGCAGGGGTGGTTTCGCAGGCAGCGGACAGTTTCGTCCATGGCGGCGAGGAAATTGCGGCGGCTCCCGGCGTCCGGATGCAGCCGCCGGTCGGAGAGCCATTTTAAATGAACGGTTGGCAGTACGGTATCCCGGAGATAACGGTACCGGCCGTTGTTCACCATATCCTGAAATACGATCATCCCGAGCCGGTCGCAGTCGTAGT
>CAZBXX010000053.1:0-15268 GCA_964495965.1 uncultured Oscillospiraceae bacterium
GCGTCAGCACAATGTGAGAGTGGAGGTGATTGAGCATGGCTGAATGGCTGGCGAATACGATGCCCAATGTGGCGGCCTATTCCGATAAATTTCTGGAGAGCTGCCGCTCAACCCTGCAGATGTTTCTGATTGCCGGGGCCTTTACCCTGGTCTTCGGGGCCTTTTTCGGCATCGTCCTGACGGTGACCCGGCCCGGCGGCATCTGTGAAAACAGGCTGATCTACCGGACGGTGGACCTTGTCACCAACATTTTCCGCTCCATTCCCTTTGTCATTCTCCTCATCTTCCTGATTCCCCTGACCCGTGCCCTGGTGGGCACCGCCATCGGCGTCAAGGGTGCCATTGTCCCCCTCGTTTTCGGGGCGGTGCCCTTCTTCACCCGGCAGGTGGAGGTGGCGCTGGCCGGCGTCAGCCCCGGGAAGGTGGAGGCCGCCACCGCCATGGGCAGCGGCAGGCTCGGCGTCATCTTCCGGGTCTACCTGCACGAGGCGGTCCCGGACCTCATCCGTGTGGTTACGGTCACCGCCATCAGTCTCATCGGCCTGACCACCATGGCGGGCGCCGTGGGCGCCGGCGGCATCGGGAGCTTCGCCATCAACTACGGCCAGAACCTGCATCATCAGGACATTGTCAATGTCTGTGTGCTGGTCCTGCTGATCTTTGTATCCCTCTTACAGACGCTGGGGAACATTCTCTCCCGGCGTACCACCGATAAAGCGCTCTTCCGTCACGCGGTGCGCACGGATGAGTCTCCCTCAGCACCGGGACACCCGGATTCCGGGGTCCGGACACAGGCAAACCAACAGTAAAAGAAAGAAGGACAACAAAATGAAAAAGAACCTGATCACCCTCATCTCCGCGCTTCTCCTCGTCGCGCTCCTGGCCGGCTGCGGATCTTCCGCCGCCCCCGCCTCCACCGACACCTCCGCCCCCGCCCCCGCTCCTTCCGAGCCAGTCAAAATCGGCATCCCGGACGACGCCACCAACGGCGGCCGCGCCATCAAGCTGCTGGAATCTGTCGGGCTCATCACCGTGAATCCCGAAGCCGGCTGGGTGCCTGAGCTGAAGGACGTGACCTCCTATCTCTACAACATTGAAATCGTTCCCACCCAGGCCAACACCCTGCCCTCCACCCTGGAGGACTTCGGCGCCGCCACCATCAACGGCACCTATGCCATTCCCACCGGCCTGATCCCCTCCCGGGACGGCCTTGCCATTGAAAGCCAGGCGGACGCCACCGGTGAGGACGGCAACCCCTTTGTGAACATCGTGGTGGCCCGCAGCGACGACCGGGATAACGAGCTCTATAAAACCATTCAGCAGGCCTTCCAGTCCGACCTGGTGGGACAGTATCTGGTCGCCAAGTACAGCGAGGCCTTCATCCCCGCCTTTGACTACAGCGATACCGAATACAGCAATGAAGAGCTCCTTGCCCTCATTGACGGCTACAAGTCCGAAAAGGACGGCAAGACCGTGGTCACCGTCGGCGTCTGCGGCGCGTCCAACGAGCACTGGAACGCCTGCCAGTATGTGCTGGATCAGAATAACGCCGGCATCTACATTGAACAGGTGGCCTTTGACGCCTACAATCTGCCCAACGAGGCCCTGAACAGCGGGGACATTGACCTCAACTCCTTCCAGCACAAGGCCTATCTCGCCAGCGAGGTGAACTCCCAGGGCTATGAGATTGAGACCATTTTTGACACCCTGATGGCGCCCCTGACCCTCTATTCCAACAAGTATGACTCCGTGGACGCTCTGAAGGCCGCCGCCGGCGAAAAGGCCTGAGCGCTACCATGACCGAACTGGAAAAAACCCTGTACGGCGCGGTCCTCTCCGATCACGCCTATGTCACCGGCCTCCGCCGCCACTTTCATCAGTTTCCGGAGGTCGCCCGGGAAGAGGAGCAGACCGCCTGCACCATCGAGCGGGAGCTGGATCTGATCGGGCTGGCCCATGAGAGGGTCGCCGGAACCGGGGTCTATGCGGAACTGGAGGGGACGGCCCCTGCGAATTCCTCGGAAGCCCCCCGCTGCATCGTCCTGCGGGCGGACATCGACGCCCTCCCGGTTCTTCAGGAGAATGAAGTCCCTTATAAAAGCCGGTTCCCGGGGAAGATGCACGCCTGCGGCCACGACGCCCACAATGCGTCTCTCCTCGGTGCCGCCCGGATTCTCAGCGCCAACCGGCATCTGTTCTCCGGTAAGGTGATCTTCACCTGGCAGCCCGGAGAGGAAGTGGGCTACGGCGCCCGTCCTATTGTGGACGGCGGCTTCATTGACGCGGCGGACCGCTCCTTCGGGGTGCATATGGCCTCCAATGTTCCGGTGGGCTCCGTCGTCCTGATGCCCGGCCCCAACAACGCCAGCGTGGACTGGTTCCGGATCCGGGTGCACGGGGTGGACGCCCATGTCTCCACGCCCCAGCGCGGGGTGGACGCTGCCTACATCGCCAGCCAGATCGTCGTCTCGGCCCAGGCGCTGGTGACCCGCCGCGTCAGCCCCATGGAAAACGTCCTTATCGGCATCGGGAAGATCACCGCCGGCACGGCGTACAATGTCGTGGCCCGGGAGGCCGAGCTGGAGGGGACCATCCGGGTTTTCACTCCGGAGATTCGCCGTCAGGTGAAGAGAGAGCTGGAGGCCCTTGCCCGGCACACGGCGGAGAGCTTCGGCGGCAGTGTGGAACTGGACTGGAACGACAACACCTCCGCCCTCATCAATGACCCTCAGGCCACTGCCGAAGCGCAGAAAACCGCGGTCTCTCTCTTCGGGGAGGCGCATGTCATCACCAGCCGCCCGCCGGACCTGGGCGGGGACGACTTCGCGGAGTATATTAAACGCGTGCCCGGCGTTTACGCCTACATCGGCTCCGCCAATCCCGGAAACCCCGACACGCAGGTGGCCCATCACAATTCCCATTTCGACATTGATGAGGACGCCCTGACCGTCGCGGTTTCCCTGTATACCTGCTACGCCGTGGAGTATCTGAACCGTCTGGTCTGACCCTGAATTTCAAAACGCCTGTTGCGGCCGGAGGATCGCCTGTGTTACAATAACGGCGGTCCGGCGGCCCGGAACCGGCAAGCGCGTGTCTGTTTTTAAGCTTGCGCCGCGGAAACCATCCGCGGCGCGTTTTTTACGGAAAGGAAGGCGACAACGTGAAGCTCAGTACTCTCATTGTGCTCATCTGGCTTTTAGGGGCCAACCTTCTGGCCTTTCTGATGATGGCGGCGGATAAAAAACGGGCGAAGGCGAAGAAGCGGCGCATCCCGGAGAAGACCCTCTTTGTGACGGCGGCTCTGGGCGGAAGCATCGGGGCCATGCTGGGCATGTGGGCCTTCCGCCACAAGACGAGACATCAGGCCTTCGTCTATGGCATGCCGGCGATCCTGCTGGTTCAGCTGCTTATTGTCTGGGTCGCCGTGCGGGGCATTTAAGCCTGAAACCGGACGGCCGGACCGGACAAAACCGCGCAGCCGGACCGGACATTGCGGTTGCGCCGGAAAGCCCGTTGTGCTACAATTCGGTCAGAATCATACAATCATCATCCTTGGGGGGAGAAACGGTGAAAAAGGGAAAGAAGAAGTCCGCGGCGGAGCCGGTGGAAAAGCTCGATAAGGTTGAGAAGCCTGAAAAGGTGGAGAAGCCCGAGAAGGCGGAGAAACCCGAGAAGGCGGAAAAACCCGAAAAGGTGAAAAAACCGAAGGAAGAGGAAGCCGAAAGGCTGAAGGCTGAGACCAAAGCCTTCCGGGAGCGGCTCCTCGCCCAGCAGCAGCTCATCCGGGAGGCGAAGCTTCCGATTATTGTTCTGGTAGAAGGCTGGGCCGCCGCCGGGAAGGGGAGCCTCATTAATGATCTCATCAGTGAGATTGACCCCCGCTTCTACAACGTGGTCTCCCCGGTGGTGCTGCCGGAGAATCAGGAACGCTATCCGTTCCTGTACCAGTATGCGACGGCCATCCCCGAGAACGGAAAGATCATGTTCTATGATTCCGGCTGGATGGAGGGCGCGGTGCGCAAGTTCCTCCGCCGGGATATCACCCGGGAGCAGTACCGCGCGCTGATCCGCTCCGTCAATGAGTTTGAGCGGCAGCTGAGGGACGGGGGATACATCGTTCTCAAGCTCTTCCTGGATATCGACGCGAAGGAACAGCATAAGCGCCTTACGGGCCTGCGTGGCAACTATGAGACGGAGTGGCGCGTCACCGAGGAAGACCTCTGGCAGCACCGGGAGTTCAAGACCTTCCGGAACACCTACCGGGAGTTTATGGAGAAGACGGGGAAGACGCTGCCCTGGCACACCCTGGACGGCAACAACCGCCGCCGCTCCGCCCACGACGCGCTGGAGCTTCTGGTAACCGCCGTGGATGAGGCCCTGGCCTCCGGGCGCTATGTGGGCAAGCCCTTCCGGGAGAAGTTCCCCCTCCTCCCCATGCAGAAGCTCGCCCGGGTGGACCTCTCTCCCTCCGTTTCGGAAGAGGAGTACCGGAAGGAGCTCAAAAAGCTCCAGAAGCGCCTCTCGGAGCTCCACAACGTTGTCTATCGCAAGAAGATCCCCGTGATTCTCTGTTACGAGGGCTGGGACGCCGCCGGCAAGGGCGGCAACATCCGCCGCATCGCCGGGCCCCTGGACCCCCGGGGCGTGGACGTGATTCCCATCGCTTCCCCGGAACCCCATGAGCTGAACCGCCACTTCCTCTGGCGCTTCTGGACCCGCCTTCCCCGCAGCGGACACTTCTGCATCTTTGACCGCACCTGGTACGGCCGGGTCATGGTGGAGCGCCTGGAGGGCTTCTGCTCGGAGGACGACTGGCGCCGCGCCTATAACGAGATTAACGAGTTTGAGCGCCAGCTCACCGACTGGGGGGCCGTGGTCCTGAAGTTCTGGATCCATATTGACCAGGACACCCAGCTCCGGCGCTTTACCGACCGGCAGAATACCCCGGAAAAGCAGTGGAAGCTGACCGAGGAGGACTGGCGCAACCGGGAGAAGTGGCCGCAGTATGAGGAGGCCATCGACGAAATGCTGGAGAAGACCAGCACCGAGAACGCCCCCTGGTTCATCATTGAGTCCAATGACAAGCGCTACGCCCGCCTGAAGGCGCTGCGCATCCTGATCGCCGCCCTGGAAGAGGCGACGGCTCCGGGCGGGAAGCTCTGACCCGCCGCAGCCGGCGCCGTTCCCCGGAGAAACCGACAACCGGAAAGAGGTTCCGTTTATGCCCAAAGAAAAAGAGAAAAAATCCGTCTACATCAACCGTGAGCTCAGCTGGCTGGCGTTTAATGAGCGCGTCCTGCTGGAGGCCGCCGACCGCAGCGTGCCGCTGCTGGAGCGCCTCAAGTTCCTGATGATCTACCAGTCCAACCTGGAGGAGTTCTACCGCGTCCGCATCGGCATCCTGACCCACCGCGCCCTGCTGACCCCGGACAAGAAGGACCCGCTTTCCGGCATGCTGCCCGACCAGCAGATCGCGGAAGTGCTGCGCGTGACCCGGGAGCAGCAGGCCCTGGTGGAAAGCGTCTGGAAGGCCATCCGGGAAGCGCTGAAAGAGAACAGGGTCGATGTGCTGGACTTCAAAAAGATCAGCAAAGTCGACGAACTGATGTCCAAAAAACTCTTCGGGGACATCCGCGAGCTGCTCTTCCCCAAGGTGATCCCCGCGGATCAGGCGCTGCCCTTCCTCTGGGGGGAGGAATCGAACATCATTGCCTTCCTGGGGCGCGGGGCCGTGCAGAAGCTGGCCGTCATCCCCCTTCACCGGGTTCCCTCCTACCTCAGCTTTGAGATCGACGGCCGGCAGAAGATCGTGCTGACGGAACAGCTGGTGCGCCACTTCCTGCCGCTGCTGCTGAAAAAAGAGACCATTGTCCAGTCCTGCATCGTGCGGGTGACCCGGAATGCCGACGTCTTTCTCTCCGGGGCCGCCGCCCGGGATGATGACCTGAAGCAGAAGACCTCCACCATGCTGACCCGCCGCAGGCGTGAGCAGCCGGTCCGGGTACAGATTTACGGCAAGCTCACGGACCAGAACCGAGCCCTGCTGGTGAAGAAGCTCCGCATCCCGGAGCGTTGCGTCTTCAGCGCGGTCTGCCCCTTTGACCTGGGCTTCCGTTCCGCCATTTCCGGTCCCGCTTTCCTCCGCTATGCCGAGCGGAAGCCGGCCCGTGACGTGGGCCTGAAGAAAGGGGAGTACTTCCGCTACATTGAGCAGCATGACCTGCTCCTGAGCTATCCCTTCCAGAGCATGATGTCTTTCGTGGACCTCATTTACGAGGCCGCCGACGACCCGACGGTTCTGTCCATCAAGATCACCCTGTACCGCATGTCGGCAAGCTCCAAGGTGGCGGCTGCGCTGGCATACGCCGCGGACCGCGGAAAGGACGTGCTGTGCCTGCTGGAACTGCGCGCCCGCTTTGACGAGCAGAACAACATTGACTATTCCGAACTGCTGGAAGACGCCGGGTGCCGGGTGATCTACGGCCTGCCCGAGCACAAGGTACACTCCAAGCTCTGCGTCATTACCCGCCAGGTTGGCGGGAACCTTGCCTACATCACCCAGGTGGGCACCGGCAACTACAACGAGGTCACCTGTGAGCAGTACACCGATCTCACCCTGATTACCGCGGACCCCGCCGCGGGCGAGGACGCGGAAGCCGCCTTCGCGGCGCTGCTGGCAGGGGAGCTTCCGCCGGAGGCCCACACCCTGTGGATTGCCCCGGTCAGCTTCAAGTCCCGGGTGCTGGAGTACCTGGACAGGGAGATTGCGAAAGGCGAAAACGGCCACGTCGCCATCAAGTGCAACGCCCTCAACAACCCCGACCTGATGGAAAAGCTGATCGCATGCTCTCAGGCCGGCGTGAAGGTGGAGCTCTTCATCCGCGGCATCTGCTGCCTGCGCCCGGGCATCCCGGGGAAAACCGATAACATCACGGTGAAAAGCGTGATCGGCCGCTGGCTGGAGCATTCCCGCATCTACAGCTTCGGCAGCGGCGAGGACGAGCGCCTCTTCATCGGCTCCGGGGATCTGCTGAACCGGAACCTGGAGCGCCGGGTGGAAGCCTTTATCGAGGTGACCTCGCCCGATACCCGCGAACAGATCCGCCGCATCCTTGACGCCCTCCGCAGCGATACCGAGAAGTCCCGCACCATGCAGCCTGACGGAAGCTACCTCCGGGAAAGCCCATCGATTCCCGGCTCTTCTTCTCAGGAGCGGCTGTATCAGTATTTCTCCCACCTGAAGGTGAATACCGAAGAGCCGGAACCGGCGCCTGCGCCTGTACCCCTGTCCGAAACAAACCCCGAGTCAGCGGCGGTACCCGCGCCCGAGGCGGGGCCTGCGCCTGCACCGGCGCCCGTATCCGTACCGGACTCCACACCCGCAGCAGACCCGGCCGCACTTCAAACACCGCCGGACTCTGACGCCGTCACAACCCCGCCCCGGACGCCTGAACAGGGGGAAAAACCCGGCTTTCTGCAGCGCCTGAAGACCTTCTTCAGCTGAGACCTGCGGCCAGCACCTGTACAGGGCCCGCAGCTTAAATCCCCAAATCTTTTCTGGAGGTTACACCATGCCGAAATATAACATCTGTCTGGACGTCGGGGGGACCAAAGTCCTGGGCGCCATCTTCAACGAAAACGACGAGATCATCTTCCGCCTGAAAAAGCGCTCCACGGCAAGGGGGAACGCTTCGACCGATGTGGAAGCCGTCATCATCGAAGTGGTGGAGGAGATGATTGAAAAATCCGGTATCGACCGGAAGGACATTCATGCCATTGCCTCCTGCGCCCCGGGCGTCATCGACCAGGACCGCGGCGTGGTGCTGTTCTGCCCGAACCTGCCGTGGCGGGACTATGACATCGGCGCCGCCATGCGGGCGAAGTTCGGCGTACCCTTTTTTGTGGGCAACGACGTGAACCTCGGCGTGCTGGGCGAACATGAATACGGCGCGGCGAAGGGCTACCGGAACGTGGTCGGGTTCTTTGTCGGTACCGGCATGGGCGGCGGCCTGATTCTGAACAATGAACTCTATACCGGCAATCAGTTCAAGGCCGCGGAGTACGGCCATATGGTGCTGGACCCGAAAGGGCCGAAGTGCGGCTGCGGCCAGCGCGGATGCCTGGAGGCTTTTTCCAGCAAGACCGGCATGACCAACTACATGCGCAAGCAGATCGCCAAGGGGCGCAGCAGCATGATGGCCGAGGCCATTCAGGACGGGGTTTTCCGCTCCAAGAAGCTGAAGAAAGCGGTGGCGGCCGGTGATGCCGTCGCCTGTGAAGCGGTAGACCGGGCCTGCCATTATCTGGCCATCGGCACCGGCAGCCTCATCAACACCCTCAGCCCGGATCTGGTCATCTACGGCGGCGGCGTCATGGAGGCGATGGGCCCGGTCTTCCTGGAGAAGATTCTCTCCGAGCTTGACCGTTACTGCATGCCCAGCATTCGCAGCACCGTGGAAGTGAAACTGGCTTCCCTCGGCGACGATTCCATCCTCTACGGCGATCTCGCCCTCATCCACAGGGGCTGAGGATCTGCCGCGGGGCGCACCCGGCGCCTGCGTGAAGGCTGCGACCCCGCTCCGCAGCCCCGGAGACCGGCTTTGCCGGTTCCGAACCGCCCCCAGCAGCCTCCTTCTCATAGAATTTGACCATCCGGGAACGGGGAAAGCCCGGGAAAACTGGTCAAAATTCCAAAATTGTCCATACCCCGTTGACAAATCCGCAGTCATCACTTATAGTTCAGACAATTGAATCATCTGCAATAGAGGCGCGGACCTTAAGAGTAGCCGGACCGGAGACGGTACAGTCGCAAGCACGGTCCTGTGAAAGGAAGTTCCGCCGAAACACGGCATCCTGTACCGGATGTCCGGGGTTGGGATGCAGTCGAACAGGCTGCATACTCCTGCACAATTGTGTAGAGGAGCTATTGACTCATTGGTTTCGCATGTTGAGGCAGTGGTTTCCCGACCACTGCTTTTTCGTTTGCCGTCTGGTGAGCTCAGCTGTTGCACCGATTCAAAAAAAGGAAAAGGAGTGCACAAACATGATCAACTTTCTCAACTGGCTCGACGGCGTTCTCTGGGGGCTGCCCCTGATCGTCCTCATGGTGGTAACGGGGCTTTACTTCAGCATCCGTTCCGGCTGGTTCCAGTTCCGCTACTTCGGGCGGATCTGGCGGCACACCATCGGCACCATCTTCCGCAAGAATCAGGACAACCCTGACCGGGAGGGCATGCTCAGCCCCTGGCAGGCCATTGTGACGGCGGTCGGCGGCACGGTCGGCTTCGGCAACATCGCGGGCGTGGCCACTGCTGTGGCGGCAGGCGGCCCGGGCGCGGTGTTCTGGATGTGGATGACCGCCGCCCTCGGCATGATCCTCAAGCAGGTGGAGGTTACCCTCGGCCTTTACTACCGCCGGCGCAAGGATAACGGCGACACCTACGGCGGCCCGACCTACTACATGGAACAGGGCCTCGGCGAGAAGCACCACTGGGGCAAGCTGTGGCTGATTCCGGGCGTGATCTTCGCCCTCGGCATTTTCTCCACCTTCTTCGTGACCTCCTCGACGCTGACGGCGTCCCAGGTGGTTGCAGGCGCCCTGAACCTCGGCACCCTGAAGATCGGTTCCCTGAACGTTGAGGGCATCATCATTGTGGGCGTGTTCCTCACCATCCTCACCTACATCATCACCAGCGGCGGCACCCGGGGCGTTGCGAACATCTTCTCAAAGCTCGTCCCCATCATGAGCGTTTTGTACATCCTCATGGGCATTGTCATGATTCTGGTGAACATTACCCGCGTTCCCGCGGCGATCGGCTCCATCTTCGTCAACGCCTTCACCGGCACGGCTGCAATCGGCGGTTTCGCCGGCTGCGCCGTCAGCCAGATGATCCGCGTCGGCATGGCCCGTGCCGTGTACTCCAACGAAGCAGGCTGGGGTACTTCGCCCATGATCCACTCCTCCGCCAAGACCATTCACCCGGTGGAGCAGGGCCTGTGGGGCTCCTTCGAAGTCTTCTTTGACACCTTCGTCATCTGCACCATTACCGCCCTTGCCGTCATTCTCAGCGGCGCCTGGACCGACGGCACCAACGGCGGCACGCTGGCCCTCACCGCCTTCGGCCAGGGCTTCGGCACCATCGGCAAGTACCTGCTGGCCATCGTGATGATCATCTTCACCGTCACCACATCGGGCGGCTGGTTCACGTATTACCTTGCGATTCTCGAGCACCTGGGCAACGACAACACCACCTGGAAGAAGATCCTGATGAAGGTCTTCTACGCCATCCGCGCCCTGCCCGGCCTGCTGTGGACCATCTATCTGGTCAAGACCAACAACCAGGGCTTTATCTGGACGGTGGTGGACATCACCTCGGCCATCCCGACCTTTATTAACGTGGCGGTCATCCTGATTCTCTCCGGCGACTACGTCCGCCTGATGAAGGACTACAAAGCCCGCTACATGAACATCGGCCAGGTCAACGAGAACGAAGTGCTCTTCTACGAGGACCTTCAGGCATGAGCAGAGTATACTATAACGGTCAGGTCTACACCGGAGCCGCGGAGCTCAGCCAGGCTTTCGCCGAGGAAGAGGGCGTCATCACCGCCGTGGGTACGGATGAGGAGGTCCTCGGCCGGTATGCGGGCGTGGCCGCGGAGCGGGTGAACCTGGAAGGCCGTTTTGTCTGCCCCGGCTTCAACGACTCCCACATGCACCTTTTAAACTTCGGGCAGGCGCTGAACATGGCGCAGCTGGCGGAGCATACCGACAGCCTCGGCGGCATGATGGCCTACCTGCGGGACTATGCTGCGGCGCATCCCCCCCGGGAGGGCCAGTGGCTGCTCGGCCGCGGCTGGAATCAGGACTACTTTACCGACGTGCACCGGATGCCGTGCCGCGCGGACCTGGATGCCGTTTCCGCCGACTGGCCCATCATGCTGACGCGGGCCTGCGGGCACTGCTGTGTGGTGAACTCAAAGGTGCTGGAGCTCGCCGGCATCACGGCGGAAACCCCGTCTCCGGACGGCGGCACCGTGGGCATGGAAAACGGGCAGCCGGACGGCAGGCTCTATGACAACGCCATTGATCTGCTCACGCCCTTTATTCCGCTGCCGGATAAAGAAGAACTCAAGAACATGATCCGTCTGGCCTGCCGGGCGCTGAATTCCTTCGGCGTGACCAGCTCCCAGACCGATGACTACTGCGTGTTCCGGGCCATCCCGTTTGAGACCGTGAACGCCGCCTACCGCGAACTGGAAGAGAGCGGGGAGCTCACCGTGAGGGTCTACGAGCAGTCGAACTTCACGGAGCTTTCAGAGCTGCAGCGCTTTGTGGAGGCCGGAAACGTCACCGGCGCCGGCAGCCCGCTCTTCAAAATCGGTCCGCTGAAAATGCTGGGGGACGGCGCTCTCGGCAGCCATACGGCGCATCTTTCAAGACCCTATGCCGATATGCCCGAAACCCGCGGATTCTCGCTCTTCACCCCGGAGCATATGAAGGAAATGGTCTCCTACGCCAACGCCAACGGCATGCAGGTTGCAATCCACGCCATCGGCGACGCCTGTCTGGACGAGGTGCTGGACGCCGTGGAGAACGCCCTGCGGGAGAATCCGCGCGAGGATCACCGTCACGGCGTGGTGCACTGCCAGATTTCCCGCGCAGACCAGCTCCGCAGGATCCGCGAGCTGGACATGCATGTATACGCCCAGTCTATCTTCCTGGACTATGACAACCACATTGTGGAAAACCGCGTCGGGCCGGAGCTTGCCGCCACCAGCTACTGCTGGAAGACCCTGATGGAGAGCGGAGTTTCCGTCTCCAACGGGTCGGACTGCCCTGTGGAACTGCCGGACGTGATGCGCGGCATGGAATGCGCCGTCACCCGCACCTCGATGGACGGCACCGGGCCCTATCTCCCGGAGGAGGCCTTTACCGTGCGTGAGGCGCTGGACAGCTTCACAGTCCGCAGTGCCGAGGGCAGCTTTGAAGAGGCCTGGAAGGGGAGAATCGCCCCGGGCTATGTGGCCGACTTCACGGTGCTGGACCGCAGCCCCTTTGCTGTCGCCCCGAACGAGATCCACAGCATTGCCGTACACGCCTGTTATCTGGGCGGGGCCTGCGTCTACACCGCGTAAGCGGGTAAGGGACACAGCATAACGGTTTAGATCATAACGGAAAAGCAGCAGCCGACCCCGTGTTCCGGGAGTGGGCTGCTGCTCTTACTTGGGCGGATTTTTGGGTATGTTTACCCCGCATCCGGGACATGGTTTGCCGCGGTCTCCGGCGCACGATATTCTTGAAATGCGCGGAGATTCTGTTATAATGAAGCATACGAAAGAAGTTGCGTGCAGGCCTGTACTGAATCATTCCCCGGAGGGTATCGCAGATGCCGGAAGAAGCCAAAAGCAGGCGGGAGAAGATCCGCCGAAAAGCAAACATCTACTTTTTCGGAAAGGTTGTGTTCAACCTTTTCCTGATCGTGCTGGGCGCGGTGGTCATCTCCCTGTTCCTGCGCCAGATGCAGACGCGGACCGCCATGGTCAAGCAGGAGGAAAACAGCCGGCTTGCCCTGACGGAGGCGGTCAGCATGCTGGAGGAAAACGAGGAGGATGCCGAAGATTTCACACGGATCTTCCACGACGGCAATCAGGATATTGTAGGGGACCTGATTCAGCTGCTCTCCGGCGGCATGTACGGGACGCTTGCGGATGCGGACGCGGAAACACGCTCCGCGGTTTTTGCCGATATCGCGCAGCGCTCCGGCGTGCAGTACCTGTTCCTGATGTCCATGGACAGCAGAATTGTCCTGAGTTCCACTCCCTCTCTCTACGGTGTGAATCCGGCTGCGGTCGGGTACATGACGCAGGAGAATATCAATGAGATCCTCAAAGGCACGCTGAAGGAGTACGGCAGCGAGAACCCGAAGTTCTATGAGCGGATGCAGGCGCAGTTTGCCCGCTACAACCTGTAGGACTGCCGGTTCAGACAGCTAGCGGCAAAGGGGATAATCGTCATGGTTCCTGAGGAAATCAAATTCCGCGAAGACGACCGGATTGCGGTTATCGCGCCGCATCCGGACGACGAATGCCTCGGCGCTTCTTCCGTGCTGCTTCTGGCCCCGGACCGGACCGATATCTTTGTGCTGACAGACGGCAGTCATGGCAGCAGAACGAGAAGCATCCCGGAGGAGGCGCAGGTCCGGAAGCGGCAGCTGGAAGCGGAAATGGATCTGGTCAGGCCCCGGGCCTGGTACTGGTTCGGGTATGAGGACACAAGGCTCGCTGACTATCCGGAGGCAGCGCAGCGGATTGACTTCCGGCCGTATACAAAGATCTTCCTCCCGCAGGCGGACAGCCTGCATCCCGACCACCGCGCAGCCGCGGCGATGTGCCAAGCGGAAATTCTGGCGCAGAAGGCCGCGGCGGAGTGCTTTGCCTATGAGATTTTTGCGCCGTTTCACAGCCCTTCCCATTATGCGGACCTTACCGCACTCATCGACCGGAAGCTTGCGCTGGTCCGCTGCCACGCCGATCAGATCAGGCATGAGGAGATGATCACGGCGCTCAACCGCTTTCGCGGCGCGCAGCTGGCAAGGTACGACTCCGCCTGCCGCTATGCCGAAGCCTTCCTCGCCGTCCGCCCGGCAGAGGATGCGCAGCACGCATGAATACGCCCGCCGGCCGCGAGCGAACTCGGCCGGCGGGCGCAATGCTGTGCTTTGTCATGATGGCTGTTCTTTCACTGCGTTTTGCCGGAGACAAATGAAAGACCGGCGCACAGAGGGGGGTACCCGCTCCGTGCGCCGGTCTGTTTCTTATGCCGGCCGGTTTTTCCTGGGGCTGCGTCCGCGCCCGCGGCGGCGCGCCTGAGCCACCTTGCTGCGGTAAAAGGCCTGCATCTCTTCATCCGCGGCGTAAATCAGGCGGCTTGCCGTCCAGAGCTCGTTGTCCGGGTCCTTTTTGAGCCGGATACGGGACAGAAACGCCCCGTGCTCCTCACAGGTGAAAAGATTCATATAACGGCCGTCGCTCTGGCTGATCCACCGCCCGCCCGCGTACAGCTGCCCGCATACGGGGCAGGTCAGGGCATGTTCCTTGGCATCGGAAAAGGCGTCGGCCTTGGCTTCAAAGCACGAAAAGCTGTCGTGCAGCAGGGCCTCCTGGGCAGGGACGGGATCTGCCGGCGGCTTGTAGTTCGGCATCCGCTTTGCCAGAATCTCCTCCGCCTCCGGATACAGGCGCAGGCCCTCTTCCATATCCAGGTGCGTGGTGACGAGTGCCGTATTAAAAGCATCACCCAGCGCATCGTGCGCGACGCGGGTCTGCTCAATCTCAAAGTGCTCCATGGCCGCCGCCAGGGACTTCTGGTTTTTGTCCCCGCCGGTCTGCAGGTTGTAGATCATCTGCAGGTTTACCCATCCGGCGATCCAGTCCCAGTCCAGATCGTGGATGATGATGTTCTGTTCAAAGATGCCCTGATCGTCCCAACCCCAGGTCAGGAAGGTGACATCGTCCCCGCACCAGCGGCGCAGGGCTTCCATGGCTTCCGGAAACGAAAGCCCGCGGGCAAGCCGGTCCTTATCAAAACCGGTGATCTTCTTGACCTTATAATGCATCCGGCGGAAGTACACCGGCTTCACATCGACGGTAAACTCCTCGCCGAGGCTCAGGTCGTCGTTCAGCTTGACGGCGCCGATCTCGATGATCTCGCCGCGCAGGTGGATGGGCAGGTGGTTAAACACTTCGGATTTGGAGCTCATGGCCTGGTTCCACTCCAGATCCAAAACAACTAGATTCATAGGAGGACGCCCCCGGGTTTGGTCTTTGCCTGCCGCGGAAGCTTCTGCTCCGCAGCGGCCTGAATCGGTGCGGCAGCCGGCACGGCCGGGAAGCCCGCACACACGAAGCACAGTATACCACAGCAGCTGCCGTAATGCACGCATTTTTTACAGACGGAAAGGAAAAACCCTCTGCCGCCGCAGCGGCAGAGGGTTCCGGGATTCTTTCAGACAGGGATGCGGGCTGCCTGCTGCGTGACGCAGCGGACCGGAGCCTCAGACCACGCCCTGGGCCATCATGGCCTCGGCAACCTTCAGGAAGCCGGCGACGTTGGCACCCACCATCAGGTCGCCCGGTTTTCCGCACTCCACGGAGGCGTCATAGCAGGCCTTGTAGATGTTCTTCATGATGCCCTGCAGCTTCTCGTCCACTTCCTCGAAGCTCCAGCTCATGCGGATGGAGTTCTGGCTCATTTCAAGGCCGGAGGTGG
>CAZBXX010000054.1:0-15088 GCA_964495965.1 uncultured Oscillospiraceae bacterium
TATCTGTGAATTGCCCTGTATTGCGCAAAATCAAAAGCACCCTCGGGTGGCTGGGACAACAGCTCGGAGGACTTGAGCAGCACAATATCTGCTTCCACCCTGGCAAGCGTTGTTTCGTCCCGGATATCAAACTTGTTGATCAGGCACGTTGAATTCGGGTAGCAATCCGCGCTGATTGAGTCAATGCTGTAACTCATTATGCTGCGACTCCGGCTTTCGCTAAAACGCGCTTCAGGTATTCCTCTTTGGTCATCTTGTTCTGAAGAACCTGTTCGCACCAGCGCATGGCTTCCCGATCCACATGGAAGCCCTCCATCTCCAGAGAAGCTGCCGCTTCGTTGACAGATGCTCTTGTAGGGAGACCGTTTTGGTCGGCATTCATATTTGTGGCCCCCTGTCATTCATGATTAAAAATTGTACCATCCTTTTATTTTCCCCGCAAGGCCATTTTTATATAATCCCGGACCGCAAATCACCGATTGCGACAGGATCACACCTGAAAGAATCGGTGTGTTTCTGCTGTGGATCAATCCGTCACTTCAGTTCTGCTGATGCGGATCCAGCCGCTAAATACCTTCGCCGGATGCAGCGTTTCCTCAGAGCGACAACGTGCTTCTTCTTCCCGGATGATCGCCTGTACGGCACGGCGCCCGAACTCATCCAGACGTGCATACTTCAGCACATATTCGGTAAGCTCCTCCTCTACTACGCTCAGCGCACATCTCATTTATCCCTGAAAAAGGAACATGATTCGCATGCAAATCATACTCCTTTTTCCCGATCCGGCAAAGCGATTCAGAGTTCGAATTTCTCGATGGCGGTGTCGAGCACGTATTCCGGCTTCAGCTGCCCGAGCCTGGCAAAATGCGGCTGCCGGCTGTGTTCGGCCACCGCATCGGCATCACTCCACTTCTCAAGGAGAAACAGCTCATCCCCGCCGTTTGCCGGATAATAATAGTCATATTGGATGTTTCCGGCCTCCGCGCGGCTGGCTTCATCGATGCCTTCGGTCATGATGGCTTCCAGGAATTCATCCCGCATGCCGGGTTTGCACTTGTAGCTGACATTGAGTACGATCATTGTTCTGCTCCTTCTATGATAGGCTAGTGGTTTTACGTGATGCAGTATTCCTTTTTTCCTGCATCAAGGGGACTTGTTGTCTGCCGTAGAAGATACCGTTCTTTTCGCCGTTGATGCTGTCGGAAAAGCGGTTCCCGGCGTGGCTGCGGGCGTAATCACCTGCTCCGCCCATACCGCTTCCGCCTATTTCAAAAACTTCCTCAGGTCCTTTTCCCGCGCACCGGGGAACAGCTTTACGAGGTGCTCCAGGAGCCTCTCATACGACTCTTCCGGCGTTCTCCGGTAGACGTTCTCCGTAAAGAATTCTCCCATGGTTTTCTCCGGCGTACTGTATTCCGCCACGCCCCAGCCGCGTTTGCAGCCCTTTTTGTCCAGCGTGTAGACAAAATCGCTGATCAGCACATAGCACTGTTCCTGCAGGCGAACCACAGAGGTGTCAAAGCCTTTCTTCCCTTCGGTCTTCTGCCAGCGCCCGCTGTAGGCGTAGCCGCCCTTCTCCCGGAGCACTCTGGAGAGAACCGGTGCGTTCAGGTCGATCAGGTCATAAAGCTGCTTGTCCTGAAACCTGGCAAGCCCGTCGTCGTAGCGGGAGTCAAAGTCGTATCCGTCCCGCCGGTAGTTTGCCAGGTCCAGAAAAACTTCCCTGCTGACATAGGCCGCTTTCTTTTCAAAGAACTTCCCGTAGGCGCAGCCGATCTCCTGAATAACGGGACCCTTCCACGCCCAGGTGTCGTCATCGCCGTCGGAAAAGAGGACAGACGGTGAACAGTGCTCCTCCAGCGAGAAGCCCGGAATGGACGTGGAAAAATACGGGACGATGCCGTACTCCCGAACCGCATCAATCAGATCCTGTTTGGTTCGCACTCGGAAATCATAAGCCATGGTTTTTCTGCCTCAGACCGTCAGAGAATCGGGTTCTCTGCCGTGCGGGGGAATCCCACAGCGGCATTGCTATCATTCTATTTGCGCGGTATCATGCTTGTCAATAGGCAAATGCTTTTGCCTACATGAAAACTACGGCCGCACAGGCAACATGCTGTGTGAATGTGAATCATCATCCGGCAAATATCCAAAAAATTCACTTGTTTTGAACAATCATTGCCAATAAGGTGAGGCGCTGCCTCAATTCAGCTCGTTTTGCTGTTTTGAGACAACGCCTTCAATCATGTGGTGCCGGCGGCCCGACTCGAACGGGTACGCAGTTTCCTGCAAGGGATTTTAAGTCCCTGGTGTCTACCATTCCACCACGCCGGCATTTTTGTTTTGCCCGTTCAATTTAGCACCAACCCGGAATACTGTCAAGGAAAAACCTTGAAACATCCCGGGCTTTGTCGTACAATACGAAAAACGCAATTTTAAACCAGAAGCAACGGAAAGGCAGGTTTACCGCCATGTCAGATACCGCCGATAAAAAACAGGTTTCTCCCGTGGACACCGACGTGGAGAATCCGGAGCAGGCGCTTACAGAAAAACTGAAAAAACGGGAAGCCGAAGTCCGGGCGACCCGGCTGGTTTCCGCCGTTCTGTTTGCCGGTGCAGCTTTGGATCTGCTTTTCCTTCTTCTGCTCCTGACAGGCGCTCTGCCGGTAAGCCGCGGAAGTCTGAGCGGCATCCTGATTCCCGTGTTTTTCCTGTTTCTCATTGCTGCCGTTTTCTGTCTGCAGCTTGCGCGCAGCGGCCAGGCTGCCATTCAGGAACGGAAGGCCGCGGCGAAAAACGTGGAACGCCTGAGTATGGAGCTTGAACTTGCCAAGAACATCCAGAATAATATGCTGCCAAACATCTACCCCGCCTTTCCGGAGCGGAAGGAGTTTGACGTGTATGCGCGCATGGAGCCGGCCAAAGAACTGGGTGGTGACTTTTTTGATTTCCAGATGATCGATAAAGATCATCTGGCCCTGATCATTGCGGATGTGGCCGGCAAGGGTATTCCCGCCGCCATGTTCATGATGGCATCCAAAATCATCATCCAGAATCTTGCCAAAAACCGCAGCCACGATCCCGCAAAAATTCTCCGGGCAGTGAACCGGCAGATTGGGGCAAACAACCACGCCGACATGTTTGTAACACTCTGGCTTGGGATCCTTGAGATCTCTACCGGTCTGCTTTCAGCGGCAAACGCCGGTCATGAATATCCGTGCCTGAAGCACAAAGAACAGCCCTTCCGCCTGCTGAAAGACCCGCACGGGCTGGTGCTCGGCGTATTGGATAAGACCGAATACCGCAGCTATGACATCCAGCTGGTACCCGGGGACACCCTGTTTCTCTATACCGACGGGGTTACGGAAACCGTCAATGCAGAACGGGAAGAATTCGGCACTGAGAGGCTGGTGGATGCCCTGAACAGGGATCCGGAGGCGCCCACCGCACAGCTGGTAGACCATGTGCGCGATGCTATCGGCGTCTTTGCCGGGGATGTACCGCAGGGAGATGATATCACCATGATGGCACTGCGCTATTTTGGGGAGGAAGGAAAGCCGGATCCGGAGGCGAGTTCCCCCGCTGATGAAAACACGGCTGAACAGGAGCCGAACGAGGCATCTCCGGACCTTGTCAAACCTGCCGGATAGTGCTATAATATTTGCCGCTTTTTGGCAGTGAAGGGAGGGTGAGCGGCCTTGGTTTTCAGTTCGGCAATTTTTCTGTTCTGCTTTCTGCCGCCGGTCTTTCTTCTTTCCCGCCTGCCTCTCGGCAGACGCTGGCAGAATCTGCTGCTGGCGGCGGCCAGCCTCATCTTCTACGCTTTCGGGAATCTGCGCTATGTGCCGCTGTTTCTCGTCTCCGTCCTGCTGAATTATCTGGCGGGCCTGCTGCTGTCGGGCCGCTTTCAGCGCAGCCGGGGGATTCTGGCTGCCAGTGTGGCGCTGAATCTCGGCATTCTCTGCGTGTACAAGTACACGGACTTCCTGCTGCAGAACCTCAGCCTGATACCCGGGGTAAGCCTGAAGCCCGTGGGCCTTGTGCTGCCCATCGGCATTTCGTTCTTCACTTTTCAGGGGATGAGTTACGTCATTGACACGTACCGCCGCCCGGAAAGCGGCAGCCGCAGTTTCCCGGACGTGCTGCTGTATATCTCCTTCTTTCCGCAGCTGATTGCCGGGCCGATTGTACGCTGGGGTGACATCGCCGAACAGATTCAAAGCCGCAGCTGCACGCCTGAGCTGACCTGGGCCGGCGTCCGCCGGTTCATCGTGGGTCTCAGCAAAAAACTTCTGCTGGCGGATGCTGCCGCGGTGGTTGCGGACGCGGTGTTCTCTTCCGGCACCGGCGACTTCCGGGCCGCCTGGCTGGGCGCCGTGTGTTACACGCTGCAGATTTACTTTGATTTTTCCGGTTACAGTGACATGGCCATCGGCATGGGGAAGCTGTTCGGTTTTTCCATCCGGGAGAACTTTCTCTTTCCCTACACGGCAGCTTCCATCCGGGATTTCTGGCGCCGCTGGCATATTTCGCTTTCCACCTGGTTCCGGGAGTATCTGTACTTTCCTCTCGGAGGCAGCCGGGTAAGCCGGGGGCGCGCGGCACTGAACCGCCTGCTGGTCTTTTTCTGCACCGGACTCTGGCACGGGGCCAACTGGACCTTTGTGCTGTGGGGTTTGGGGCACGGACTGTTATCCAGTCTGGAGGGCAGCGGCCTGATCCCGGTTAGCCGGCTGGAGAAGACCCCTGCAGGCCGGGCGTTCTGCCGGGTCTATACCATGCTTGCGGTCTGCCTGCTGTTTGTGCTGTTCCGGGCTGACACCGTAACGCAGGGCTTTAGCATGATGGCTGCCATGTTCTCTTTCCGGACCGCTCCGGAAGCCTCCGCCCTGCTGGCGCGGCTGCTGGACCCCGCCTGTGCGGTCACGCTGCTCGCCGCCCTGCTGCTGGCAGGAAGGGCGGGTGCGCGCGTCCATGCATTTCTGACCGGGGACAGCGAACACAGCCTGCTGCCGGCGTTTTGCTGTCTGCTGCTTCTGCTGCTGAGCGTGATGGCGCTGGCGCAGAGCGGATTCCATCCTTTTATCTATTTTCAGTTCTGATGCCTATGAAAAAGCATTCTCTATTCATTGTATATACGGCGCTCTTTCTTGTTCTGTGTCTGCTGCCGGCGCTGGGGCTTGCGGTACTGGGGCCCTCTCCCCTGCTGGCAAATGAGAGCGCTCCGCGCACTCCCGCACTGCGGAACCGGGACGGGAGCTTCAACAGAGAGGTCCTGTCCGATACGGCGGACTATGTGGAAACCCGCTTCGCCTTCCGGCCCTGGCTGGTTTCTGCCCGTTCTTACCTGTATGAAAAACTTCTGCAGAGCTCGGCAGAGCCGCAGGTGATACTGGGCCGCGGAGGAGAGCTGTTTTACACTTCCACGCTGAACGATTACAGCGGCATCGGACTTTCGGATGCGCAGCTCCGGCAGATTGCCGCACACCTGAAGAAGATTCAGGACGGACTTGAAGCGCAGGGGAAGGTTTTTGCCTTTGCCGTAGCGCCGAACAAGAATTCCCTGATTCCGGATGCCATGCCCGGGCGCTTCCCGGAGAATCTGGAAGCTTCCAATTACCGGAGGCTGCTTCCGCTGCTGCAGGAAGCCGGGGTGCACACCGTAGATCTTCACAGCGTGCTTTCCGGCCGGGCGGATCTCTATTACCGGACGGATTCGCACTGGACGGCAGAAGGGGCCGCAGTGGCTGCCGATGCGCTGCTGCAGTCCGTCGGCCGGGATTCCGCCTTTTCATCCGGACCTTTTGTGCAGCAGGGAAGGCACATCGGGGATCTGTATCAGATGCTGTATCCCACCGGCAAGGGCCGGGAAGCGGAAACCGTCTATGCTCCCGGTTTTGTTTATGAAACCGAAGCCGATCCGCGGGATGGTAACGCCATCACCATCCGCAGCACCTCATCAGCGGGAAGCGGGAGCCTGTACTGCCTGCGCGACTCCTTCGGCATTGCGCTCTATCCCTACCTGGCCGAGGCTTTCGCCAGGGCGGAGTTTTCCAGGACTGCGGACTATTCCCTGGATGCGTTTGAGGAACTGGAGGCCGACACGGTCATTCTGGAAATCGTTGAACGGAACCTGCCGCAGCTGCTTCCGGCAGCGGGTGACGCCGCATGAGCAGGCAGAATTCTTTCTCCGGCGGCAGCGGTCCGGCCGCATCACGGTCTGAAGCAGAGCTCCGCCGGCACAGAGAACGTCAGGCCAGAGCGCTTCGCTTCCGTCAGCCGCGCAGAACTGCACGGGAAGTTCCCGCCGATGTCCCGGATGAAGAAACTCCCGGCACAGGCACAGCGGGTATTCCCCCTGTCTCCGGGTTTGCAGCGGACCCCGCGGCAGAAAAGGAAATGGCGGAGAAAGCCGCTGTCAAAGCCGCCCGCAGAGCAAAACGACGGAGACTGTCGGCCGTGCTGACAAAGCTTCTGCTGCTGGCGGTTGAGCTGCTGTTGCTGACTGCCGCCGTCCGCGGCCTGCTTGCGCTGTACCGGCAGACACAGCCTGTCTCGTTTACCCTGCGATACCTCGTTCCGGGTCAGGAGGACCTGGTTGACAGGGTATCCGCAGGTGAAACCGCCCCTCTGCGCCCGGGTGTGGACCTGGAGGGCTACACCTTTCTGTACTGGGAGCGCCCGGACGGCACGCCCGAAACGGAGAGCGAGGTGCTCCCTGAGCAGGATACGGTTTATACCGCCCGCTATGCCCTCGCCTTTCCGACGGATAAGCACCCTGCGTATCTCACGGTGGATGAAGATGGGGTCTTTGGCGTCAATGAACCGGTCACCATGCGGGAGCTGGTGCTTGCCCTGCACCGCCTGCTGAACCTGGACCGGGTGGGAAAAGGCGAATTTCAGGACGTGGATCCCGATGACGCCTGTCATACCGCCGCCGCCACCCTGAAGGATCTCGGCATTCTGCGCGGCGACTGGCTCTATCCCGATGACCGGATTACCCGGGCGGATCTTCTGGAACTGCTGAGCCGCTTTTATCCGGAAACGGACGCATCCTTCTCTTTCCCGGATCTGGAGCCGGGCGACGATGCCTGGCCGGCATTCTGCCTGGCCCGGGAGCGCGGCTGGATTGAGGAAGGGGAAGCCGCTCCTGCCGAGACTGTTACCCGCGGAGAGCTTGCCCGGATTCTGAACCGGGTACTCGGGCGCTCCCCTCTCTACCTGCAACCTGAAGAAGCGGTCGGAACCATTCTGGATGTGCCGCCGACTCATCCGTATTATGCTGACGTGGCAGAAGCCGTGATCGTCCACGATTATACAGACGGGGAAGGCTTTGAACGCTGGACCGACAGCAGTCCGCTCCCGTCCCACGAGCCGGGACTGTTCTTTTTGGGAGTCCGTCTGCATTACATCGGCGAAGACGGCAAAGCCGCCGTCAACACGACGGTCGACGGCCGCAGCTACAACGAGTGCGGCGAGCTGACCAGCGGCAACGGGGAACTGGACCGGAGGCTCTGGGAGATTCTTGAGAACACCGTAGACCCTTCCTCCATGTCGGAGGAAGAGATGCTCCGGGCGGTCTATCAATACGTGGTCAGGAACTTTACCCGGCATTCGCAGGCCTTTTATCCCCCCGGCGCCCAAGACTGGGCAGCCGATGCCGCCCTGCAGCTTCTGAAAGACGGGGATGGCAGCTCCCACGGTTTTGCCGCCCTTTTTTATGAGCTTGCCGTTTTCACCGGCTGGCAGCCCCGGCTCATCAGCGGCGCTGTTTACGGCCAGCAGACGCTGTTTATTGCGGAGGACGGGACGGAAGTCCGTCTTCCCCATGCCTATACTCCCCACGCCTGGGTGGAAATCCGGGCGGACGGACTCTTCTACCTTTATGACCCGGAAATGGAAGTGCGCTATGACGGCACCCGCTCGTTTTTCCGCTTCTATGATCCGGTACGCTGGCAGAAGGGTTACCGCAGCAACTTTTAACGGAAGGAAGCAACCCCACCATGTTGAATTTTACAAAGCAAAACCTGATCATCTCTGTATTATGTCTCATTTGCGCCCTGCTGCTCATCGGCTGCGGGAGCGCTGCAGCGCCGGCTGAAACAGCGCAAACCGCTAAACCCGTTGCCGTGAGCCCTGCCCCCACTGCCACACTCCCGGATGCGAATCTGGAGCCTGCGGGTGAGCCGACGCCCTACGAGATTGCACAGGAATACATTGACCGGCCCCTGGAGGACCTGCTTGCCGTTCTCGGGGAGCCGTCCGCTTCCGAATACGGTCCCAGCTGTCTGGTACAGGGCGCTGAGGACGGTATGCATCAGTATGACGGTTTTTTTGTCTCCACCCTGAAAGACGGCGATATGGAAACCGTTAAGGATGTTCTCAAAGGCAGCTACAAGTGAGGAAGCCTGACCCGCCGGTACGGTACAGCATCCGCGGCAAAGCCCTGCGGAACCGGCATGAGCCCCGGGAGAAGATACCGGCGCGGCCACAGCGCGGCACCGGGTATCGGACGCTGCCCTCCCCGGCGGTAGAAGACCCCTTCTCTGTGGGGTCCGCAGCCGCAGAACCGGCTGCGCCTGCGGAGGTCTCTTCAAGGGAGCTGCCCGCAGCCAATGCCGGCGCTTCCCCTGCCGTTCCCCGGGCAGCCCGCAATCCGGTTCGGCGCAGCCGGCGCTTCTGGCTGCTGCAGGCAGGTCTACTGTGTCTGCTGGCCGTTCTGGGTCTTCTGCTCTACCGCGGCAGAAAGAACGCCACCCTGACGGTCACCTGGCTGGTGCCCGGCAGGCCGGAGCTGACCGAGGAACAGACCGTTCTCTACGGAGAATCTGTTGCGCTTCGGCCCACAGTTTCGGTTCCGGGGCAGACCTTTCTCTGCTGGGAAGACAGCCGCGGCCGGACAGAAGCCCGGGAGACTTTCCCCCTCTACTTCAGCCGGACGCTGACCGCGCGCTTTCTGCCTGCCTTCGAGACAGAGGCGCACATCACCTATCTTGACACCGGGGAGAACGGCCTCCTTAATCCCGGCGGCAGCGTCAGCATGCGGGATCTGGTGCTGGCATTCTACCGTCTGCTGAACACCGACAGCAGCGGCAGCGGCCGCTTCACAGATGTGCCGGAGGAGGACCCCTGTTACGAGGCAGCGGCATACCTGAAAGACATCGGGGTGCTGACCGGAAAGCGCCTGCATCCGGATGAGCGTATCACCAACGGAGAGTTTCTGAAGCTGCTGTGCGCCTTTTACCCCCAGCGGGAAGGAGCCTTTCTGTTTCAGGATCTGGACGCCGGGAGCCCTCTTTACCCCTGTTACTGCACCGCAGCCGCCAACGGCTGGATTACCAGCGGATCGCTGGTCCGCGCACGGACGGATGAACCGCTTACCCGCGGAGAGTTTACCCGCATCATGAACCGGGTCCTCCACCGGGACGGTGTGCGTCATCTGCTGCCCGAGCAGACCGGCACCATGCTGGATGTTGTTCCCGGCGGCGAATACTACGACGATCTGGTGGAAGCTGCCATCCCGCATGAATACCGCATGGAAGGTCAGGAGGAAATCTGGACGGACAGCGAGCCCCTGCCCGTGCACGAACCGGGATTCTTCTTTTCCGGTGTCCGGCTTCACTGTATTGCAGAGGACGGAAGCCCGGTTGTTGGGGATGCGCAGGGCGGCCTGATGTTCAACCTCAACGGCGAGATCACAACCGGTGATCCGGCGCTGGACGCCCGGCTGTGGGAGATTCTGGAAAACACCATCAGCCCCGAAAGCATGACCCGGGAAGAGATGCTGCGGGCGGTCTATGATTATGTCGTTCAGAACTTTTCCTACATTTACGGTCACATGTACGCTTTTGGCGCCGGGGGCTGGGCCGAAAAAGAGGCCTGGCGGATGCTCACCGATCACGGAGGCAACTGCTACTGTTATGCGGCGCTGTTCTATGAACTTGCCCGTTTTGTCGGCTATGATGCCGTTCTCTACAGCGGCCGCGTCTCCGGTGAGCAGTACGACTTCCGGGATTATGACGGAAATGTGGTGTATGCCGGTGAAAGAAGCACGCCTCATGCCTGGGTTGAGATTGAAATTGACGGAGAACTCTACCTGTTCGACGCCGAGTACGAATACCGAAGCTACGGGCTGAACAAAATGTTCAAACGCGACAACACTGTCTGGCTGCAGTTCGGCTATGCGCGGCCCGACACGCCGGCATAAGACTTCTGCAGGCTCTGCGGCCGGCGACGTCTGACTGCCGCTGCATGCCTGTAATCTTCACAATAATAACAAGCCGGTCCGCAGGCTGACAGCGTGATCGTCCGGATGTTCTTTTGAACAGTGCGGATTGTCACGCCGGCCTGCGGACCGACTTACTATGTCAGAGCAGCCCAAGGCTGCCCCATGTTATTCTGATCCGGCTTCCACCGCGGTTACCGGCCGGTCTCTTCCCCGGTCACGTCCGCAATGACGGAATGATTCTTTTTCTTTTTTGCCTTTTCCGCTTCTTCCTTTAACCGGCACGTTTCGGCGCGCCGATATGTAAAGGTGTACTTGCGCAGTCGGGCGGCGAGCTCTTCCGATGCGGCCCCCGGCAACATCCGCCAGCGCCAGTTGCCGGAGTCAAGGCCCGGGGTGTTCATGCGGGCGCTGCCGTCCAGTTCAAGGAGGTCCTGCATCTGCACCACAAACAGACGCGACATGGTGGCCATGCCGCTGCGAATCATCCCCCAGCACCAGCCTTCGCCCGGGGTAATGTGCATGTAGCGGCGGGCAAAGTTACGGTCACCTGCCGTTATTGTTTCCAGCCAGCCGTGGACGGTGTTGTTGTCATGGGTGCCGAGGTAGCATACACTGTTTTCCCCGCAGCAGTGAGGAAGATAATCCGAATCTCCGTGGGCATCAAAGGCAAACTCCATGATCTTCATTCCCGGCAGGCCGGAATCCTTCAGCAGCTTCCTTACATCCGGCGTCAGGTAACCCAGGTCTTCCGCAATAAACTCGGTTTCGTGGAACCACTGGGTCAGAACGCCCACCAGACCCATTCCCGGTCCTTTCAGCCATTTGCCGTTTCTTGCTGTGGCTTCTCCTGCGGGAACCGCCCAGTAACTCTCCATCCCCCGGAAGTGGTCAATGCGAAGCACGTCAAAGAGTCTGGTCGCGCCCTCGATGCGGCGGATCCACCAGCCGTAGCCGTCCGCCTTCATGCGCGCCCAGTCATAGAGGGGATTCCCCCACAGCTGCCCGTCGGCAGTAAAGGCATCCGGGGGCACACCTGCGACCATCTTCGGCCTGCACTGTGCATCCAGCTGGAAATACTGCGGTTCCGCCCAGACGTCCGCCGAATCCATTGCCACATAGATCGGCACATCGCCGATAAACTGAATGCCTTTTTCTGTCGCATAGGCCTTCAGCGCTCTCCACTGCCGGAAAAAGAGAAACTGCACAAAGGCCTGAAATTCCATCTCTTCTTTCAAGAGCTCGCTGTATTTCTTCACGGCATCGGGCCGGTGCATCCGGATTTCCTCATCCGGCCAGTCCGGCCAGCTCTGCATTTCAAAGTGTTTTTTCAGCGCAGAGTACAGCGTATAGTTTTCCAGCCAGCCGCGGTTTTCACCGCAAAAGGCCTCGAATTCTTTCCGAAGCGGGGTACGGCCCCGTTCAAAGGCCTTTCTCAGCAGCGGGCTGCGGTTTTCATAAAGCCTGCCGTAATCAACCTCTTCCGGGTTCCGGCCCCAGTCAACGGACTCCACCTCTTCTTCAAGCAGCATCCCTTCCTCCACCAGAAGCGGAAGGTCGATAAAATAGGGGTTGCCGGCAAAGCTGGAAATGGAGGAATAGGGGCTGTCTCCATAGCCTGTGGGGCCCAGAGGAAGCAGCTGCCAGTACTTCTGGGCAGCTGCAACCAGAAAATCCACAAAGCGGAAGGCTTCCTTTCCCATAGTGCCGATCCCGCAGGGAGACGGCAGGGAGCTCATCGGCATCAATACGCCGCTGGACCGTTCGATCATTGTCGTGTTTCTTCTTTCTGAATTATTATGAATTTACGCCGGTGTCGGCGCGGAATAACGGTTTGTTCAGAACAGGCTGAGCTGGCCCGTGGCATTTCTGTCCAGGCCGAGTTCTTCCGGCTGGAAGCGCGGGCAGACACTTTCCGGTACGGTAATCGTCGCCGAAGCGAGACGGGTTCCGATCTCACATGCTTCCCCCAGCGTTTTCCCGTAACTCAGCCCGATGCTGACCCCGGCACAGAAGGCGTCTCCCGCACCCGAGGTGTCACAGACCTGAACCGGAACCGCGGGGCAGACGCCTTTTGTTCCGTCGGCAGCCGCATAAACCGCGCCCTGCGCCCCCATGGTTACCACCATCGCCTGCAGCCCGCCGGCCAGAACCCGTTCTGACAGGACATCGGCCATCTCCGCCATACTCAGCGTCGAGAAATCATCGGCAAAAAAGATCCCCGCTTCCTGTACGTTGCAGATAAAGCATGCTGTTTTCCGGATCAAATCCCTCCGCTGCAGTGCGATGCTCATGTTCGCCACCAGCGCATAGACCGGCACCCCGTACTGTTCCGCATAGCGCATTACCGCTTTGGAGACGCTGTGGTCCATGTCGATCTCCAGCACAATGCTGGCAGCATCGCCGAAAATCTGGTCTCCCTGCTCTTCAATCAGGCGCAGCATGGCGTCCATGTTTGGCCGTTTTGAGATGGAGGCCACCACGTCGCCGGTGTTATCCATCACGGCCAGCCAGATGCCCATACCGTCAGGTACCACCGCAATGTACTTGGTGTCCACCTTGTGCCGCTGCAGCTTTCGGAGCACTTCCGCCCCCTGGGCGGTGTTGTCCACCATGCTGACAAAACGGGGCCGCAGCTCCACATTGGCAATGTCCTCCGCCACATTCCGTCCGACACCGCCGTGGACAATCTCCACCCGGCCGGCATTGCGCCCGGCCGGAATAAAGGCCCCCTCCGGAAAGCCCTTAAAGTCCACAAACACATTCCCTACTACAACAATCGGCATAGCTGTTCCTCCGGTTTCCCGTTTTCCCCGGTAGATTACCACAAAAGAAATGATTCTTCAAGCATTCCCGGACTGGCCTGCGCCTTCATCCCGATTTCTCTTCCGTTCCGCATCCGGTGTCGGTGCTCCATGGAAAACCATTACAGCGCTGCCTCAGATGATGCCCGGCAGCGCTGTTTTGATTGGATGGCGTTTAATTTTCCGCGAGGGAATCGGTCAGCCCTTTACCGCACCTGCAGCGACGCCCTTGATGATGTATTTCTGGCAGAACAGGTAGAGGACAATAATGGGGATGATGGACAGCATGATGACCGCCATCGTGGCACCCAAGTCAACAGAGCCGTAGCTGCCTTTCAGGTACTGAACATGAATGGGGATTGTCATATATTTTGTGCGGTCCAGCACCAGATACGGCAGCAGGTAGTCGTTCCAGACCCACATGGTTTCCAGAATACCGACAGAAATCATCGTCGGCTTGAGCATGGGCAGCACCACCAGGAAAAAAGTGCGAATTGGACCGCATCCGTCAATAGCGGCAGCTTCCTCCAGTGCCAGCGGCAGCCCTTTGACAAAGCCGACAAACATAAAGATGGCAAGCCCCGCGCCGAAACCCAGATACACCACGGGGATCGTCCAGGGAGTATTGAGCTTAAGCTGATCGGCTGTAAAGGTCAGCGTAAACATAACCATCTGAAAAGGCACGATCATACTGAACAGGCAGAGATAGTAGAAGATTTTGGCACCTCTGGAGTTTACCCGGGCGATATACCAGGCGCTCATGGAGGTAAACAGCAGAATCAGAAGCACCGATGCCACCGTAATGAACAGGCTGTAACCCACCGATTTTAGAAACGGGTAGTTGCCAAAGGTCATACCTTTTGCATAGTTGGCAAGCCCCACAAAGCTGTCCTCGTTGGGCAGCGAAAAAGCATTGAGGTTAATGGAGGAGTTGGACTTGAAGGAATTGAACAGCACTTCCAGAATCGGGATGATCCAAAGCAGGCTCAGAAGCCCGATGAGCACTGACACAACCTTGCTGAGTGGTGTGTATTGCTGCTGCTTCGCTTTTTTCATTGCTGCACCTCCCTGCTACGCGTGGCCGCCTGCTGCGCAATGGCAAGGGCTGCCACGAGGACGAAGAACACCACAGCTTTCGCCTGCGCGGCACCGTGCCAGTTCCGGTTAATATTATAGGTAGAATAAATATTCAGTGCCAGCAACTCAGTCATGTTGACCTTGGCACCGTTCAGCATGACCGAAGGCGCACCGCCGGTCAGCGCCAGGTTCTGGTCAAAGAGTTTGAAGGAGTTGGTCAGCGTCAGAAATGTGCAGATGGTAATAGACGGCATCACATTTGGAATGATGACCCTGGTCAGTGTCTGCCAGCCGGTGGCGCCGTCAATTTTGGCCGCTTCCAGCATATCTCCGGGAACCGCCTGCAGACCGGCGATATAAATAATCATCATATAGCCTATCTGCTGCCAGGCAACCAGGATCACCAACCCCCAGAAGCCATAGGTGGCATTGGCGGTCAGATAAGTGTTATAGCTTTTCAGAATGGCATCGAAAATCATCGACCAGATATAGCCCAGTACCACACCGCCAATCAGGTTCGGCATGAAGAAGACCGTGCGGAACAGATTGGCTCCACGGATCTTCTGTGTCAGAGCGTAGGCGATAAAGAACGCCAGCACATTGATGAGGACAATCGACACCACTGCAAAGGCAGCTGTATTCCAGAACGCGTGTTGGAAGCCCGCATCCCGGAAGGCCTTCACATAGTTTGCAATGCCTACCCATTCGGCATCTCTGGGGGTGTTGAAGTTGCAGAAGCTTAAATAAATACCCTGCAGGAAAGGCCAGATAAAGCCAATAATAAAGCAAAGGAAGGTAGGCAGGACAAACAGCGGGAACCAGCGCTGGATGGGGCGGCGGATCAGCGCGCTGTTGACCACGCTTCCGTCCCGTTTTCTCTTACGCAAGGTGATCTTCTCTCCTCTCTTGATCATGTCCGGAAAGGCCCCTGTCGGAAGAAGCCGACAGATGCGCATGCAGCTCGTCAGAAACAGAAGAGCAG
>CAZBXX010000055.1:0-14721 GCA_964495965.1 uncultured Oscillospiraceae bacterium
AGCTCGCAGAGTGCCATCTGGGTTTTGTGATTAGACGGCTTTCTGTGATTTTGCTGTGAAGAAAGCAAAATGCGGCAAGTCAATGCCGTCAGTGGCAGTCAAATGGCAGTAAAATCGGGGTGTGTTACTACCGTCGGGTGAAGGAAAGTACAGGTTAGATGAACTGGAATCTGGTTAATCAAACTCCCGATAAATGTGCTTGAATTTGCCGCTTGTCTGATCAGCCTGCGGTGGAATATCAGATAACTGGATTTTAACCCCGGTCAGCCCTTTGCTTTCCAGGAAAGCCCTGAGTTCACGCTTTGCGTCGTCAAATGCCCGTTCTCTGTCCTCAGCAATCATACGCAGTTCAAGCTTGTCGACAGATCTCTGAACAAGCTGGAATCTGCGAATCAGCTTAACTTCTTCCAATATCTTATAGAGGGACATCGGTGCGATCTGAATCCCGTGTTCAAAAGTCAGGATGTCATCTGTCCGGCCCTCGATTTCAATCCAGTGCGTGCCCTTCCCACAGCGGCATGGCTCATCATGTACGATGATACGATCCGTCAGTTCATAGCGTATAAAAGGCTGGATGTAGTTGGCCAAATTGGTAATCAGGACTTTGTCTGAGCGTACGCCGAAACCGACAGGCTGGTTGTCTTTGTTTACAGGTTCAACGATAACCCAGTCCTCATTGATGTGAAGATGCCCTTCAGAACACTCGCAGGCGATTTCTCCTGCCTCCGTACAGGAGTAATGCGTCTGCACATAACAGCCAAACTTATCTGTGAGCTTTCTCCGAATCTCGTCGCTCAGCAACTCACCGCCCGTGATGACCACATCGGGGTGGATTCTCAGTTCATCATATCCGGCAAGCAACGACAGATTTGACGGATAGCCACTCAGCATGGATGGCTGGAAAGCATTCAGCTGCCGGATGATCTCTTCCTCTGGCGCATTGACATCCACCGTAATCTTTGTCTTTCTTCGCGGCATCTTTAATTGAAGATAGCGTAACATGCCGCAGGCCAGATAAAAACCATAATTTGCAAAAACTCCTGCAGTCTTTTTGCCGTTTCTCATAAACGCCTTGTAATCCTCGCGACGGGCAAAAGTTCGGAACGCTGCGACAGCTGAAGACACACCGATATTCTGCTTATCATATAAAACCACGGCGGGATTGCCCGTTGAGCCCGACGTTTTGAAAACCAGGTACTTGCCATCCAACATTCGCCCTACGTTCCCGATATCTGTCGTGAACTCGCAAACTCTCTGCATCGTAATGCTTCTATCTGTCAGCACGTCGTCAAAATGTGCCATCATGTCCGGCTTGCTTGTCGCCGGTAAATCTTCCAACCGGAAGTCGTCTCCAATTCCTGAATACAGCCGTCCGTAATAGGGGCTGTTTGCTTTGGCATGGCGGACGAGCTTAATGAGCTTACGTTGCTGAATCTGTTCGATTTTAGTGAGATCAGCTTTACCACCGAAATAAGTCTTTATCATTGCTTTGAAAAGGCTCATGGCTCATGCCCCTTTCATCAAATATTGACTTGCCGCATCACGACGGATGTCCTGGCTGCCCCCCTGGTGGGCAAAAAAACCCGGAGAGCCTCAAAATGAAGTCTCCGGGTATAGATCAAAATAAAACAGAAAGTCAGCCGACAAGGTTTAAAATCAAAGTGAGAAGAACAAATGCAAGCGCAAACCACTTGGTAGCCTTGGCAAGTTTGGCATCCAGGGTTTTTGCTTTACCCTTTGACATAAAAGTTTCGGCGCCGCCGGATATTGCTCCGGAAAGCCCTGCGCTCTTGCCACTCTGCATTAAAACAATAATCGTTAATGCGAGACCGGCCAACAACTGCAGAACGGCAATGACAATGGTAGCGGTGGACATAAAAAAAGCTTCCTTTCAATTTAAAAACAAAATCATATTAAAGCTTGCATACTATATCATATCAAATTTGGAAATTCAAGAGGTTTTTCCTGGATTATCAATAAATCGAATGAATAATTGCCGTATATCGTGATCTGTTTTGAAAAGACACCGTTTTTGAAAAAGAGAACTTGATTTTTCCTCGCTGTTCTTTTATTATTAAGCCGATATTACAGGACACAATCATTACGATACATGGGCATTTCATTTGAAGGAGGAACAGTTTATGGGGCTTGTTCATGCGGCGCTTGGTACGGCCAGCGGCATCTTTGCTGACCAGTGGAAAGACTATTTCTATTGTGAAGCGTTACCGAATCATGTTTTGGCATCCAAAGGCAGAAGACGTAAATCTTCGCGAAGCGGTAATTATGGTAATGACAATATCATTACCAGCGGTTCGGTTATCGCAGTCGCAGACGGTCAGTGCATGGTAATTGTGGAGCAGGGGAAAATTGTTGATGTCTGTGCGGAACCTGGCGAGTATCAGTATGACGCGTCAACGGAGCCTTCTGTTTTCTTCGGGAATCTGGAAGAGAGCGTAGCGGAGGTCTTCAAGGTCCTCTGCAAACGCTTCACGTTTGGCGGTGAGCCGCCGAAGGATCAGAGAATCTATTATTTCAATACAAAAGAAATCGTCGGCAATAAATACGGCACGCCATCACCGGTTCCCTTCCGGGTAGTGGACAGGAACGCCGGGATTGATATCGACATTTCCGTTCGCTGTTTCGGAGAGTACAGCTTCAGGATGGTAAATCCGCTGCTGTTTTATACCAATGTCTGTGGGAACATCTCCGGTGATTATACCGTTGATCAGCTTAGCGGTCAGATGCGCACGGAGCTTTTAACTGCCCTTCAGCCGGCGTTTTCCAGGATTTCCGAGCTTGGAATCCGTTATTCAGCGCTGCCCGGACACACCAGAGAGCTTGCGGAAGCCCTGAATGAAGAGCTGTCTGCAAAATGGAGTGAAGTACGCGGTCTGGAGATTGTTTCCGTCGGCGTTTCCAGTGTCAAGGCAAACGAAGAGGATGAAAAGCTGATCAAGGAGTTGCAGCGTACGGCTGCCCTGAAGAATCCCAATATGGCAGCGGCTCACCTTGTCGGGGCACAGGCAGCCGCCATGCAGGCGGCCGCATCGAATGAAAATGCGGGAGCTGCCATGGGCTTTGTCGGGATGAATATGGCCCAGAATGCCGGTGGGCTCAATGCTCAGGCTCTGTTTCAGATGGGGGCACAACAAACGGATCATGACTCAGATTCCAGCTGGGTCTGCCCCGGCTGCGGAAAGACTGCTCAGGGGAAATTCTGCACTGAGTGCGGAACCAGAAAACCGGAAACGGTTGTTTCGGTTGGCTGGACCTGCGGTCATTGCGGTACGGTCAACCGGGGGAAATTCTGTGTGGAATGCGGAGCCAGAAAACCGGAGGGCGCACCGCTTTATCGGTGTGACAAATGCGGTTGGGAGCCGGAGGATCCGCTGAATCCTCCGAAATTCTGCCCTGAATGCGGTGACCCGTTTACGGAAGACGATATCGTCAGCTGAGCTCTGGCATGCTTTCGGCATCTAAAAAACGTTACTTTCATCATGTACTTTGGGTACTGATCCTGTTCCTTGTCTTTATGATCAGCGCTTGCGGGGAGGCTGCGGATACCAGCGGCCTCTCCGGTAGCTATGTGCTGATATCGGTAGAGGATGCGGGGACACTGCTGCCTGCCGATCAGGTCAGGGCAATGAATCTGCATCTCAGGCTTGAACCCGGGGGTCAAGGGACCGCTGTGCGCGGTGAAGAAGAAGGCTCACTCAGTTGGAATGTGGTGGGTGACCGTCTTACCGTCCGGCTCGGCACGGCCACTATGTCCGGCTTTCTTGAAGGCACAGATCTTGTGCTCCAGCCTTTGAATTCTTCGGAAATTCTTCGTTTTGCGGTGGAAGACTCTTCAGCGTTTGGAACGCAAGGGCATGATGACGGGGATAAAGCTGCTGTGTTCAAAGAAGACTGGTACGGCTGGTGGAAAACCGAGCAGGTGGAAGGCGTGATGCCGGTTACCTGGTATGACTGCTGCGCATCGTTTGCCCAAAACGATGACGGCACAGTGCTTTTGGTGATCTGGGATGAAGACGGCAGCCGGGAAGATCCTCTTGCAGAAATTCTTTTTGAATATAAAGATGACGGGGATCTTTTTTCCATCAGCGGTTATTTTCTGTATGATGCGGTTGAAGCCGGGGAATGGAGTTTTCCTGTCCCGGAGAGCGAGTTGTTCCTGGAGGCCCGCCGTCACGAAGGAAATGGCCTGACTTTTTCTTACAGCCTTTATCTGCGGCCCTGGGGAGCGGGATGGGACGATCTTTCGGAGGAGCAGCTGCCATTTTATTATGAAGACTGGTATCTGCCTCTGATTCGGGACGATAAGCCAATGCCCGACAGGATTCCCTGGCAGGAGCTCGAGGAAGAGCGTGCATCTTAACACAGCAAGCAGATCGGAGAGTGCTATGCCGGAAAAGGTGACAAATTATCAGTGCCCCGATTGTATGGCGCCACTGCGTTATGACAGCAAGAGCGGGAAACTGCAGTGTGATTACTGCGGGAAGGCGCACTTGCCGGAAGAAATTGAACAGTATTATTACCAGCAGCTTCAACACTCGGAACAGGCAGCAATAGATTCTCTTGCCCAGGAAGCGGCTGCAGCGGCGGCTGAATCGGAACCGGAGATCACGGACGAGGAATACTGGGATGGAGAGCAGGAGGGAATGAGACTCTATCAGTGCCCGTCCTGCGGGGCGCAGTTGATTTGCGATGCCACAACAGCTGCAACCAGCTGCCTGTACTGCGGAAACCCTTCCGTCCTTCCCGGCAAGTTTCACGGAATGCTCCGCCCGGATTATATTCTCCCGTTTGCTGTTTCCAGGGAAGAGGCTGTTTCGGCACTGAAAAAGTATTATAAAGGCAAACCACTGCTTTCCAGGCATTTTTCAAATGAGAATCATCTGGAAGAAGTCAAGGGGATGTATGTTCCGTTCTGGCTGTTCGACGGTAAGGCTGTTGCCGACATGCACTACCGTGCAACCCGGGTGATGTCTGCCCGGCACGGGGATGTGCTGGTCACTACTACGGATTATTATGACGTTCGCAGAGCAGGTTCTGTTCGCTTTACCCGCATCCCCGCAGACGGTTCACAAAAAATGCCGGACGATCTGATGGATTCTATCGAACCCTTCGATTATAAGGATCTGAAGCCATTTTCAACTGCTTATATGCCCGGTTTTTATGCGGATATTTATGATGTGGACGATAGGGAGAGTTTTGAACGGGCGCGTTTCCGCGGCACCCATTCGGCTGAGGAGATCTTTGACTCCAGCGTAACGGGATATTCGTCAGTCACACCCACAAGAAAACAGGTTCAGATGTACCGGGAAAAAACAGCGTATGCGCTTTTGCCTGTGTGGATGCTGAGCACGCAGTGGAACGGAAAAAACTATATTTTTGCAATGAACGGCCAGACCGGGAAATTCATTGGGGATCTGCCGGTTTCCATGGGGCGGTATTTTGCATGGCTGGCAGGGATTGCAGCGCCGCTTGCAGCGCTGCTGGCGTTTCTGCTTCGATGAACAGGCGGTGCGGAATGAGAAAACAGTTCTTTGCAGCCCTGCTCATCGTAATCTTCCTGATGTTTCCTGAGACGCAGGCATCCGCGGCGGCCGATCAGGCCCCTGAGACGCTGCCTTATTATGTTTCAGATGTTGCCGGCATCCTAAGCGGCAGCGAGCAGCAGGAACTGGAGCAGTTGGCAGAACAGATTTCTTCCCGTTATTCCTGTGGGGTTTACATTGTAACGCTTTCAGACTACAGGGATTACGACAGTAATGCGGACATTTTTTCCTTTGCTCAGAACTTTTACAGACGCTACCGTCTTGGCGTCGGAGATTCCAAATCCGGAGTCCTGCTGCTGTTGAGTATGGCGGACCGCGATTACAGCCTTGTCACATTTGGAAGCAACACGCATTACGCTTTTACGGATTATGGACAGCAGGTACTGGCCTCTGAGTTTCTGGATAATTTCCGCAAGAATGACTGGTATGGCGGATTTTTGGATTACCTGAACTGCTGTAATGAGCTGCTCTTCCGTGCGGAAGAAGGAAATCCGCTGGATACCGGGTACGGCAGCCAGACCCGGCGGAGTACCGGAGTTTACCTGATCATGGTAATTGGTATCCCGCTGGTTATCGCTGTTCTTGCCTGTGAAATCATGAAGCACGGTATGAAGCCGGTTAGCAGACAGTCCCGGGCAGATGAGTATATTGTTCCCGGCGGAGTGGACTTGAGCCTGAAGCGGGATGTCTTTCTGAATCGCAGTGTTACGCGTACCGTCATAAGGACAGAAAACCGCAGTTCGGGCGGTGGCGGCCGAGGAGGTACAACCGTTAATTCGGGTGGTTTTTCCGGTCACAGCGGTAAATTCTGATGATTGAAGATAGGGAGGGATCGGCATCAGCACCCTGCAGACCATCTGGGAAGGATTTGACTTTCGTTTTCTGCTGAATATTCTTCTTGGTGTGATTCCGTCCCTTCTTTGCATTACGCTGCATGAACTGGCGCACGGCTTCGTTGCTTACCGTCTGGGCGATGATACTGCAAAGAACGCAGGCAGACTCACTCTGAATCCCGTACGTCACCTGGATCCGATAGGCTTGCTGATGATGCTGGTCTTTCACTTCGGGTGGGCAAAGCCGGTTCCGGTTAATATGATGAAGTTTCAAAATCCAAAGCGTGATATGGCGCTTACGGCTCTGGCCGGGCCGGCCTGCAACCTGCTGATAACCGTAGTCTTCCTGTTTCTTTACGGGCTGCTTCTGGTTCCGCTGTCGCACAGCGAAGCGGGAGAAGTTCTTCTGGAAGGCATAGAACTTACCGCATACATCAGCCTTGGCCTGTGCCTGTTCAATCTGATCGTGATTCCGCCTCTGGATGGTTCGAAAGTGCTTTTCAGCCTGCTTCCGAATTCGGCTTACTGGAAGCTTATGCGCTACGAGCGTTACGGTTCCATTTTACTGCTCCTCCTTGTCTGGTCCGGTGTGCTGGGAAGACCGCTCGGAAAGCTGATCAGCAGGGCGTTTACGGGGTTATTGCCGATTGCACAGGCTGCGTTCCATCTTGTTAACGGATAGAGTTTAATATGGAAAATCTTCGTTTTCATCTGGAGAGCATCGTTAAGGAAAAGAACAGTATGCAGGACTTTGAGGGCCCGTTGAGCCTTATCCTGATGCTCCTCCAGAAAAATAAAATTGAGATTCGGGATCTCCGGGTATCAGACATTTTAGACCAGTATCTCGCTTATCTGGACCGGATGCAAAACATGGATCTTGAGGTTTCCAGCGAGTTTGTTCAAATGGCCTCCCATCTGCTGTACCTGAAGACAAGGGAACTGCTGACAGTAGAAGAGGAAGTCAGTGAACTGGAATTGCTGATGCAGTCTTTGGAACAGCTGCAGGCCAGGGATCGGTTTGCTGCCCTGAGTACGCTCATCCCCTGGATGAAACGGTCTTCGGAAAAAGGACTGCGGTATTTCACAAAGATGCCGGAGCCGCTGCATCCGGAAAAACAGGAATACAGCTACCGGCATCAGCCGGTTGAGCTGCTGCAGGCTATGCTTTCCGTCTGGACGCGTGACAGTGATACCGGGCCGTTACTCGAGGAGAGATTTCTTGCTGCTGTTCCGAGAAAAACGGTGTTCAGCCTCCGGGACAAAAGTATGGAAATCATCGGCAGACTGAAAAAGGGAGCGGAAACGCTGTCATCTCTTTACGGAAGCTGCAGGTCTGACTCCGAGCTGGTCGCAACCTTCATTGCAATTCTGGAGCTCTGCGGTGCCGGCAGCCTGAAACTGGAACAGCATGGCGAGGAGATTCTCCTTTTGCTCTCGGGAGATGAAGAAGCAATTGAAGCTGCGCTGGGCAGCATCGAGGATGAAGAATGAGTGAGATGGAATTAAAACACGCTGTGGAGGCAATCCTGTTTGCAGCGGGAGAACCGGTTCCTGCCGGGCGCCTGTCTTTGGCGCTTTCTGTTGACGAAGGGGATATACTCCGGGCTGCCGAAGAGCTGGCAGCGGAATATGAACACGGAGAACGTGGAATCCGTCTTCTGCGTATGGATGACCGGCTTCAGCTGTGTTCTGCGCCGGAGTATTCTTCGCTCATTATTAAAACGCTGGAACAGCGACGTGCGCCGAGTCTTTCTCCGGCGGCGCTGGAAACCCTTGCGATTGTTGCTTATTATCAGCCGGCGACCCGCGCTTTGATCGAAAAAATGCGCGGTGTGGAAAGCAGCTATACGGTATCGGTTTTGCAGGAGCGCGGTCTGATCACGCCCTGCGGCAGGCTTGAGGTGCCCGGCCGCCCGACTCTTTTTGCAACGACCGATGCTTTCCTGCGTGTGATGGGTATCGAGACTCTCCAGGATCTTCCTCCGCTCCCGGAAGAAAAGGGAAGCGAAGGAACCGCAAAACTCCGTCAGGCGATTGCAAAACTGAGTGCACCGCAGGACGTCCAGACGGATCTGTTTGCGGATGCAGTGGTTGAGGAGGCACAATGAGATGGTAGGCTGGATTATTCTCGCCGTGCTTGTTGGGCTTATTACGGCACTGATGCTGATTCCGATTGGGGCGGACATCCGCTATGAGGAAGGTGTGGTTCGTCTGTCCGCAAAAGCGGCAGGCATGAAGCTCCAGCTGATTCCGAAACCCAGAAAGAGTAAACAGGCCGAACAGGCTGAAAAGCCGAAAAAGGAAAAAAAGAAAAAAGAAAAGCCGGCAAAAGATGAGAAGCCATCGGAGAAATCCGGAAAAAAACGTCGTTCCATCCAGCTGAATTTTGATGAGATTCTGGATTTGCTGAAAACCGTGCTGAAAGGCTTCGGACGATTCGGCAGGAAATTTAAAGTCAGTCGCTTTGTACTGCATTGGATCGCTGCAGGATGGGAACCTTATACCACCGCACGGACCTTCTCCATTGTTAATTCAGCCCTGTCCCAGCTGGCCCCGATCTGTTCGGAACGGTTTCAATGCAGGGACAGCAGCGTCTGGACGGATATCGATTTCGTCCGGGATGAAATGTTCCTGGAATTTGGCCTGACATTTACCATCCGGATTGGCCAGATTATTGCCACGGGGCTGAGCATCGGATTTGGAGTGCTGAAGATTCTGTTTAGTAGCAAACGCCGCGTAAAGCAGGAGGCCAGAGAGGAAGCCAGAGCTTTGAAGGCCTGGCGAAAGGAGCACCCGGAAGCTGCTGCGCCAGCGGATGAAGCGGCTTAGATCTTTTAACAGAGAAGAACGAAAATATCATTTGAAGATAGTTGAATTTTGCTTATCAGAAAGGAATTTGAGAGATGGAGAACAACAACCCGATCGGTAATCTGATGCAGGCCACGATGGATAACGTCAGGAATATCCTGAAAGTCGACACCGTTGTAGGGGACCCGATTTATACCCCTGACGGCATTACGCTGGTTCCGATTTCGAAGATCAGCGTAGGCTTCGGCGGCGGCGGTGTCGAGTTTACGGCAAAAAAAATCGGCGGTGAGCGTCCATACGGCGGCGGCAACGCAACGGGGGTAAAAATCGAGCCCATCGGCTTTCTGATTATCAAGGAAGGCGTTGTCAGGATGATTAATGTTACGCCTCCTGCCAGTAATACCGTAGACCGTCTTATTGATCTCGTGCCGCAGGTCATGGATAAAGTGGACAGCTTTATCGAAAAACAGAAGAATGCCACCTGATGGGTGAGCGTCTTCAGAAAATCATCGCGGCCTCCGGGCTGATGTCACGTCGCGCTGCAGAAGAGGCCATTGCAGCCGGGCGGGTAACGGTAAACGGGTTTGTTGCCGCACTTGGTGACCGGGCAGAATCCGGAGATCTCGTCTGTCTGGATGGGCGTCCGCTCCCGTCTGAAGAACGGAAGCGGACATTCATGTTGAACAAACCGCGCGGATATGTCTGCTCTTTAAAGGATGAAAAGGGGAGGCCTTCCGTTCGCGAGCTGCTGCCGGATGATGCCGGAAGGATCTACCCGGTTGGGAGGCTGGACCTGATGAGCGAGGGTCTGCTCCTTATGACCAATGACGGGGAATTTGCCCTGCGCTGTACGCATCCGTCACATGGTATTCCGAAGACTTACCGCACCTTTGTATCGGGTGAACGCGTCATTCCGGGGCTTTCCCGCCTTCATGAGCCGTTTCTGCTGGACGGAGTCCCTGTGCAGGCTCTGGAGATCCGGATCCTGAAACAGACGCATATGCATGCTGCGGTTGATATTACGGTCGGGGAAGGCCGGAACCGCGAAATCCGGCGGATGTGTGAGGAGGCCGGACTTCACGTTGACCGCCTGGTACGCATTTCGGTTGGCGGGTTAAATCTTGGCGGCCTCTCATCCGGCTCATTTCGTGAACTGACGGAAGCGGATATGATATCTGTTCTGGGAGAAGAAGCGTAATGAGAGCGGATGTGATTGTAATTGGCGGCGGTGCTGCCGGGCTGATGTCAGCGATGCATGCTGCCTGTCAGGGAGCAGAAGTGCTTTTGCTGGAAAAGAACAGTAAGCTCGGCAGAAAGCTTCGCATAACCGGTAAAGGCCGCTGTAACCTGACAAACAACTGTGAGATCCCCGATGTGCTGCGGCATATGCCGGAAGACGGACGTTTTCTCTACAGCGCACTGAGCAGCTTTTCCCCTCAGGATACCATTCGTTTTTTTGAGTCAAATGGTCTCCCTTTAAAAACCGAGCGCGGGAACAGAGTGTTCCCGGTGTCAGACCGTGCGGATGATGTCGCGGATCTGCTGGAGAAGCTTTGTCTGGATGCGGGCGTCACCGTGTGCAGGGACCGCGCTGTCGGAATACAGGTAAAAGACGGGCGAGTGATCGGTGTGAAGACAGAGAGGGGGCTGCTGGCCTGCGGCTGCTGCATTGTTTGCACGGGGGGACTCTCCTATCCGCTTACCGGCTCAACCGGTGACGGTTATCACTTCGCTGAACAATTAGGCCACACGGTTACGTCTCTGCGGCCTTCGCTGGTGCCGCTGGTAAGCCCGGATCCCTGCTGCGGCCGCATGCAGGGGCTGAGTCTGAAAAATGTGGAATTACGGGCATTTGAGGATGACAGGCTCCTGAGCAGGGAACGCGGAGAACTGCTGTTTACTCATTTTGGCGTTTCCGGTCCGCTTGTGCTGACGGCTTCAGCCAGAATGACACATTGGGACAGTTCATCCTACCGGCTGGAGATCGACATGAAGCCGGCCTTGGATGAGAAAACCCTTAATGAGCGGATCCTGCGGGACCTGTCAAAAAACAGGAATCGAACGGCAGTTCATGCACTGGAAGAGCTGCTGCCGCATTCCATGATTCCGGAAGTCCTGCGGACAGCCGGTATCCCGCCTGAGCTTCAGGCAAACTCCGTTACGCGTGAGATGCGGAGACAGCTTGTGAATACTTTGAAGGGTTTCCCGGTTCCGCTGTCCGGAACAAGGCCATGGGCAGAGGCAATTGTGACAGCCGGCGGTGTGAGCACGGATGAAGTCAATCCGCGTACCATGGAGTCCAAGTTGGTTTCAGGCCTCTTTTTTGCAGGCGAGGTCCTGAATTTGGATGCATATACGGGCGGTTTTAATCTTCAGATCGCCTGGTCAACCGGAAAAATGGCCGGTACTGCGGCCGGAAAGAAATCAAAAGAAACAGGTTTTTAAGGATGAATCATTATTTTTCTGTTGCCATTGATGGCCCTGCCGGCGCGGGGAAGAGTACTCTTGCAAGACGCTGCGCGGAAGCCTTTCATTTTCTGTATGTGGACACAGGCGCAATATACCGTGTTGCCGGTCTTGCTGCCGGGCGTGCCGGAACTGACCGCAGAAACGCTGCCGAGATGATCAGGCTTCTTTCGGGGGTTGACATCGACGTGCGTTATCGCGAAGACGGAGAGCAAAGAATGCTGCTGAACGGAGAAGATGTCTCAGAAGCCATCCGTACATCGGAAGTTTCTATCTACGCGTCAGATGTTTCCGCCCTTCCCGAGGTGCGCAGCTTCCTGATGGAAATGCAGCGGAAATTCGCCAGAACAAACGATGTGATAATGGACGGACGGGACATTGGGACGGTGGTCCTTCCAAACGCGGATTTGAAGATTTTTCTGACGGCAAGTGTGGAGGTCCGTGCTCAACGGCGGTTCAAGGAACTGCGGGAAAAGGGCGTGGAGACGGATTTTGATACGGTGCTGGCAGATATCCGATACCGCGATGAGCAGGACAGTACCCGTGCGGCTGCACCGCTTCGGAGGGCTCCGGATGCGGTCCTGGTCGATACAACGGACCTGAGCTTTGAAGAAAGCTTTTCGGCTCTCAGCCAGTTGATTCTGGAGCGCCGCTGGCTTCTGGAATCGGTTTCAGGATCCTGAGTTTTATGGAAAAACTGCTGATTGCAAAGAGTGCCGGATTCTGCTTTGGCGTAAGCCGCTCCGTCAGGATGGCGGAGACGATGCTTCGTGACGGCCCCTGTGTGTGCTTCGGCATGCTGATACACAATGAAGACGAGCTGAACAGGCTTGCCGTCCTCGGGCTGCGAATGGTCCAGACTGTCGGCGAAGTACAGGAAGGGGAACGGGTGCTGATCCGGGCACACGGGGTTCCGCCTGAAACAGTCCGTGCTTTGGAAGAAAAGCGGGCTTTGATCACCGATGCCACCTGTCCCAAAGTGCAGGTGATTCACCACATTGTCGAAAAGGCAAGCGGGGAAGGCCGTTTTGTGCTGATTATCGGCATGCGCGACCACCCGGAAGTTGAGGCGATCAGATCCCGGTGCAAAGACTATGCGGTTGTTGAGAATGCCGCTGAAACGAAAACCTGGCTGAAAACTCACACGGAATACTGGCACTCTCCGATAACGGTTGTGGTTCAGACGACCCAGACAAAAAATAATTACGACGAATGCGCAAATGAAATAAAAAAAAGATGTACAAACGCGGAGTTTTCTGATACAATATGCTTTGCAACATCAGAAAGACAGGAAGAAGCGGCTGCTTTATCCCGAATCTGTGATGCGATGGTTGTGATCGGTGGGCGGCACAGTGCGAACAGTCAGCACCTTGCAGAGATTTGCCGACAGAGCTGTGAAAATGTTCAGTTCATTGAAAGACCGGACGAACTGGATTTTTCCAAATTAATCAATTCCCCGGTTGTCGGGCTCACTGCGGGAGCGTCAACGCCTGCGTGGATCATTAAGGAGGTAAGTAGTAAAATGAGTGACGAGATCAGAGAGGAAATCGTTCAGGAAGAAGTTCCGGCGGCTGAAGTTGCCGTGGAAGCGGCGGAAGCCGAAGCGGCTCCGGCGGAGGTTCCTGTTGTTGAGGCGGAGCCGCTGCCGACCGAAGCGGACAAGGAACTCAGCTTTGATGAAATGCTGGAGGAAACCCTGAAGAATATATATAATGGCGAAAAGGTCAGCGGAACGGTTGTTTCCATCACCGGAACAGAAGTCAGTGTGGATCTTGGCGCAAAGTATTCGGGCTTTATTCCCACTGCTGAGTTCACGGATGCCGGCGTCAAAGTGGAGGATGTCGTCAAGGTTGGCGACACGATTGACGCAATTGTTGTCCGTGTCAATGATGTTGAAGGAACCGCCATGCTCTCCAAGCGTCGTTTGGATGCGGCAAAAGCCTGGCTGGATGTGGAAGAGGCGGTCGACAGCAATGCCGTTCTCGAAGGTACCGTCGTGGAAGAGAATAAGGGCGGCGTAGTTGTCAATGTTAATGGCGTTCGTGTCTTTGTTCCTGCCAGCCAGACAGATCTTCCCAGAGAGGCGGAGCTTTCCCAGCTTCTTCATAAGCAGGTCCGTCTTCGCATCACGGAAGTGAACCGTGCGAGAAAGCGTGTTGTCGGGTCCATCCGTCGTGTGGCACAGGCTGAGCGCCGCGAGCGTATCGAAAAGCTTTGGAACGAGATGGAAACCGGTAAAAAGTATCACGGTGTTGTGAAATCCCTTACCAGTTATGGCGCCTTTGTGGATATTGGCGGTGTGGACGGTATGGTTCATGTCAGCGAGCTCAGCTGGGGGCGGATTCATCAGCCTTCCGAAGTTGTGTCAGTTGGTGATGAGCTGGATGTTTATGTGATCAGCTTTGATCGCGAGAAGCGGAAGATTTCGCTTGGATACAAAGATCCGGAAGCCAATCCCTGGACGATGTTTACCAATCGTTATTCGGTCGGTGATACGGCGGAAGTCCGCATTGTAAAGCTGATGAGCTTCGGCGCTTTTGCGGAAGTCCTGCCCGGTGTTGACGGGCTGATTCACATCAGCCAGATTGCGGATCACCGCATTGAGAAGCCTGAAGATGTGCTGCGGGTCGGTGACGTTGTTGAAGCGAAAATCACAGCCATTGATGACGAGAAGCACAAGATTTCGCTTTCCATCAGAGCTCTTCTGAATGAGGCGAAAGCTGCTGCCAGAAGTGCTGAAGCTGCTGAAGCCGAAGTTGACGGCAATGACGCACTCGTTTATGAAGTCTCCGCAGAAGGAGAGGCCAGCGGTAACGCTGATGACTTTGCAGGAGAAGCGGAAGAATAAGGAGTATCCGCCATCCTGAATGATATAAGATACGAAATCCCCCTGCGTTCTCTGTTCGCAGGGGGATTTCGTATCTTGTTCGTATCATGAAAAGTCAGAATAATTAGTGTCTACTGCACAAACGGCAGACTTTGTGGTTCAAAGTAAAAACGTAAATGGTAAACCACACGGGGTGGTCAAAATGTTCAGCCGCCCCGAAGAGAGC
>CAZBXX010000056.1:0-14350 GCA_964495965.1 uncultured Oscillospiraceae bacterium
CAATCAGGCGCTTGTGGGTGCGGCGCTCAAACTGCTCACGGCTGTCCTTATACTTGTGGACGGCGCGGAGGATGGTGACGATCTCCGTCTTGGTGGGCAGAGGAATCGGCCCGGAGACCTTGGCGTCCGTGCGCTTGGCGGCCTCGACGATGGTTTCGGCAGCCTTGTCGATGAGCTGATGGTCATAAGCTTTGAGACGGATGCGGATCATGTTCTTGCTGGTGGTTGCCATAAATGTTTGCTCCTTTTCGTACGTTCTTCCGGCGGCATTGGGCACCGCCTGTTATAATAAAGAATGCGTACGCTTGAAACCCTTCATACACACAGCCGTGCGTATCAGACCACGTCCGAAAAACAAACCGGCCATGAGCCGGTCTGATCTCCGCAGCGCGCGATATACGCGTGCAAACAAAGGACTTCAGCCGCCCGATTGCATACCGGGAAACCCGGTACCGGACATACTCCACGGAAGTTACCTCGCTTCACGAGCAATCTCCCGCTTCAACGCATACGTATGCACATGCCAGCGCACACGCTCAATTAATATACCAGTCGGGTACGCAAAAGTCAAGAAAAATTTTCGTGCAAAACGTAGAAATTTCACACGAAAATTTGTGCAATCTGTATAGTCTCAATTCAACGGTAAACCGGGCGCCGCCCTGTTGATTTATGCGGAATCTGCCGATATAATACTGATGATCCCATATCCTGTATATGAGGGGAGGAAACAGCCCTGACAGACCGCAAGCACGTGACCGCGGCTTTTGACGATTACGTCGCCGCCTACAACAGCGATGACCTGAAAATCCGGCTGAAGATCAACCACACCTACCGGGTGGCAGCCCTGTGCGAGCAGATCGGGCAGGCTGCCGGGATGGAAAACAGCGACCTTATCTGGCTCTGCGGCATGCTGCACGACATCGGCCGCTTCGAACAGATCCGGCGTTACAACACCTTTGTCGATTCCGTATCGGTTGACCATGCGCAGTTCGGAGCGGATCTTCTCTTCCGCGAAGGCCTGCTGGAACGCTTCGTCCCCGGGCTCCCGGAAGAGGAACGCCGGATTCTGGAACTCAGCATCCGAAGCCACAACCTGTACCGGATTCCGGAGGGGCTCTCCGGGTACGAAGCCGCAATGTGCAACGTTCTGCGGGATGCGGACAAGATTGACATTTTCCGCGTCAACTGCGACACCCCGCCGGAGGAGATCTATAACGTCAGCACGGAAGATCTGAAGACCTCAAAAGTGAGTGAAGAGGTTAAGGCCTGCTTTCTGAAGCGCACGGCCGTGCTGCGCAGCCTGAAGAAAACCGCTATCGACTTCCCCGTCGCCCACCTGTGCCTGGTATTCGAGCTGGTGTATCCGGTGAGCCGGGACATTGCGCGGAAGCAGGGATACGTGGACCGGCTTCTGTCCTTTGAATCGGACAACCCTGACACCAGGGCGTGGTTCCAGTATATGCGGGAGAACATCTGGAATCCGTAATGCATCCGGAACGTGCATCGGCAGCTCCGCCACTGTGGGCGGGGCTGCCGATTGCTTTTTCCCGGGAGACACCCGGCGCGCTTTCCCTTTACCGGAACAGAAAGGCGGCGGCCAGAACGGCAAGCAGCATTCCGATGCCGGTTTCAACCACGATCTTCTTCAGCTCCCTGTCTTCCCGTTCGACCCGTTCCTTCACCTGCCGATAATCCATGATGATCGCCTCCCTGTAAACTGATATCTGATTCCGCAGCATTTCCCTTCCGGATCTGCCGCAGCATTCCGCGAAATACGGAGCATGTTGTGATAGCCAGGAAGCGTGAGGAAGGATCCACTTCCAGCGGGCATTCCACGACCTGCTCCACTCCGTCTTTCTGCAAACGAACCGTAACCGTACCGCCCGTAAACCGGATGTCACAGCCGGGGTATCTGAGATGCGCAAAGAACAGCATCACCTTCAGCCAGAACATGGGAGCGGCGTAATAGTAGGTCAGATAGAAAAAGTATGCCGTAAGCGCCAGCAGCGGTATCAGCTGAAAAACATCCATCCAATCACTCCTTTCCAATTACTATCCGCCCGGCACAAAGGCCGGAACCCAATACCATGAATCAACGTCACGTGCTTTCCGTGATGCTTCTGCATGCCGCAGGAAGCGCCCGGATCAGATCCGAAGGCGTAACGGAATACTCCCCAAACTCCTGCCCTGCCAGGTCGCCCGCCAGGCCGTGCAGATAGACCGCGCACTTTGCCGCATAAAGCGGAGCGAAACCCTGCGCAAGCAGGCCGCAGAGAATCCCGCTCAGCACATCCCCAGATCCGCCCTTCGCCATGGCAGGTGAGCCGGTCGGGTTCACGGTGATCTCAGTCTGGTACCCGATCAGGGTTCCGTAGCCCTTCAGGATCAGGATCATGTTGGGATAGGCCTGGGTAAAGGACGCCACGGCATCAAGACGGCCGCGGATCAAGCTGCCGCCCAGCCTCCGGAATTCACCGGCATGCGGGGTCAGAACGGTCGGGAATCTCCGGGACGCCAGCAGCTCCATGTTTCTGCCGCTGATGGTCAGAGCATCCGCATCGATCACCAGCGGACACTCCGCCTCGAAGATCACGGATTCCACCACGGTGTGCACCGACTCGGACAGGCCAAGGCCGGGGCCGAGCACACAGGCGCTTGCATGCTTCAGATGCTCCAGGATGACAGGAATGGCAGCCTCGTCGATGGCGCCGTGTTCCGTCGCCTTCAGGGGCGTTACCACCGCACCGTCCGCCTTCACCGCGGCAACCGTGTGTATGCTCTCCGGCACCATCAGGCGGGTCAGGCCCGCGCCGCTTCTCTCACACGCATTGGCTGCAAGCACCGGAGCGCCGGAGTATTCGGACGAGCCGCCGATGATTAGCGCCCTGCCATAGCTGTATTTATGGCTTCTGGCTTTCCGTTTTGGGAGCAGAAAGTCCGACGCCTCCGCCAGCGTGACGGGATAAGACAGAAGCTGCTCATCCACCGGTTCCGAGAACCGCTCGCCATACTCTCTTCCTGTCAGTTTCTTCATATCACACTCAAAGCACGCTCAGAAAAGCGGTCTGCCGGACGGTATCCCCGTCCACATCCAGCTCATTTCCTTCATAATCCACAGGATTCCGGCAGGCTTTCCGGAACATCTCAGCTGTGGAGATCACATCATAGCCGAAGATGCGGCCATCCGCCGCTTTGCCTCTGTAATGCATGGGGATCACCACCCGGGGCTCCAGCTGTTCAATGATACCGGCTGCCTGGGCAGAATCAATGGTATAGTGGCCGCCGATGGGAATCATGAGGACATCGGGGTTCTTCAGCTGTGCAAGCTCGGCGGGCGTCAGGGCGCAGCCGAGATCGCCGAGGTGGACGGCAGTCAGGCCTTCCGCCTTCAGGATGTGGATGCGGTTCGGACCCCGCATTGCCCCCTGCACATCGTCGTGCCAGGTATCAAGGTGCGAGACCGCAATGCCGCAGGGCTTCCCGGAAAGGTGAACCCCGTCCCTGTAATTGTGGTCCCTGTGCCCGTGACTGCAGAGCACGGCATCCGCGGAAAGCGAAAGCGGAGCAAGCCCCGGAACCGAACCGTCAGAATACGGGTCCAGCACAAGGGAACCCTCTTTTGTGATGACTTCAAAACATGCGTGACCGTGCCAGATCAGTTTCATGGTATCCGATATCCTTTCTCCGCAAATTCGGGAATGACTTTAAGAGACCCGGGCCCGGAGCTGCTCGATCATCTCGTCGCAGACCTCGTCCATGTCGCCCACAATACCGTAGTCACAGTAGTTAAAGATCTGGGCATCCGGGTTTTTGTCCACCGCAATGAAGACATCGGCATCCACGCCGGCCGTGTGGTTCACAGCGCCGGATACGCCGAAGCTGATATAAAGCTTTGTCTTCACCATGACGCCGGACTGGCCGATCTGCAGCCTGTAAGGCAGGATGCCGCGGTCATACAGCGGGCGGGTGCAGCCGATCTTGCCGCCGAGAAGCCTGGCCAGGGTGCGGTAGCGCTCCAGATGTTCGGAATCTTTCAGGCCGTTGCCGACACAGACGATGCAGTCGGCATTGGCAATATCAAGCTCGGGATCCATGTCGTCAGGGATAAAGTCGAGGTGCCTGCAGCGGATGGCATCGGGGTCAAAGGAGATTTCTTCCTGAATCTCCTCCACGACGCTCTTCCGGCCGGCCGGGGCATATTTGAAGGTTCCTGGTCGGATGGTACCCACCTGGGGGCGCAGCACCGGGACCGTGATCACAGCCATGATCTTCCCGCCGACGGCAGGCTCAATGAACTGAATGTCCCCGGTCTCCGGGTCATACTCCAGCTGCATGGCATCAGAGGTGCAGCCGGTATCCAGCTGGACGGCGAAGCGGGGCGCGAAGTCGCGGCCGTTGATGGTGCCGCCCACAAAGATGGCGGAGGGATGATATTTGCGGGCGAGAACCGTGAAGGCGTTGGCATAGGCGTCGGTGTTGAAGTAGTCATACCCTGTGCCGCTGACGTAAACAATGCCGTCAACGCCGCAGTCCCGGATGCGGTCCGCCTCGGATGAGGGAAGCGCGCCCAGAATCACGGCATAGAGCCTGTCGCCGGTCGTGTCGCAGAGCTTCCGGACTTCGCAACAGAGTTCCAGACCGACGGGGGCGGCGGTGGTGCCGTCGTGTTCGATATAGACCCACATGTTCTTATAATCAGATTTCCGCATCGTACCGCCCTCCTTAAATCGAGCCTTTTTCCGTCAGCAGTTCCAGAAGGCGGCTGACATCGCTTTTCGGGCTGCCGGTGTGAATGATCTGCCCCGGTTCCGGGAGTTCCGGAGGATAGATCTTCGGCACGATGGTGCCGGAGCCGGGAACACCGATCTTCTGCAGATCCAGGCCGTCAATATCGGTCTCAGAATACACCGTGACGGGAGCGGTTTTGGCGCCGAGGTAGGCCTCCAGATTCGGGAGCCGCCCGTAGAAGTTGTCCTTCTCCACGGTGATGAGGCAGGGCATGGTCGCCTCGACAACTTCCTTACCGGTCTCCAGCGTGCGGGTGGCGCGCACCCTGCCGCCGGAAATGTCGTCCACACTGAAGCAGCAGGAGATCTGTGACGCGTTAAAGCGCTCCGCCAGCTGCGAGGCCATCTGGCCCGTGGCGCCGTCGAGAGATTCCTTGCCGCAGAAGATGAGGTCGAACCTGCCTCTCATGTCCGCGGCCTTAACGATCGAGTAGCTGGTGGAAAGCGTGTCCGCCCCGCCGAAGGAACGGCCGGTAATCAGGACGGCCTCGTCACCGCCGACCGCGAGGCATTCGCGGAGGGTGCTTTCCGCCATGGGCGGCCCCATGGTGATGAGGGTGATTTTACCACCGTAACGCTCCTTAACCTGCACAGCGGCCTCAAGTGCGTTGAGGTCGAGCGGGTTCGTGAGCGTGGGGACCCCGGTGCGGATCAGATTCCCGGTTTCCGGATCCATTCTGACGAGGTCCACATCCGGAATCTGCTTGACACAAACCAGAATATTCAGCATCAGACTCACCCCCTCTTTCAGCGCCGGAGCGAAGCGTCGCAGACCTTGCCCGGATTGAGAATGTAATCTGGATCAAAGACCTTCTTGATCTCGCCCATCAGCCGGAACACATCCTCCCCCACCGACTCGCGCAGGTACTGCATCTTGGCGTGGCCGATGGCGTGCTCGCCGGAAACCTGGCCCTGAAGCTCGGCGCACTTGCGGTAGGCATGATCCATAATAATCCTGACACGGCGCTTAAACTCTTCGACTTCCAGATCGTTGGAGCAGCAGTAGATATGGAGGTTGCCGTCGCCGGCATGGCCGAAGTTGCGGATCCGGATCCCCTGCTCTTCTCCGAGCCCGCGGATGTAGATGAGGAAAGCGGGAATCCTGTCCACGGGAACGACCACATCCATCTCGTCAATAAGGCGGGTATCCGCCTCAATGGCGGTCAGGAAGCTGGAGCGCGCCGACCAGGCAGCCTTTTTATTTGAGGAAGTGGCCACAACCAGAACGTCCAGGGCACCGGCCTCTCTGGCAATGTCACCGAGCTTTACCATCTTCTGATCGAGTTCATCCTCATCGCTGCCGACAAACGTGACCAGCAGCGACGCGCCAACCTCCTCATTCCTGACCGTCTGCGGGAAAATAGGATTGCCCGTAAAGGCGGCGGACGAAGTCACGATGTCCGCGTCCATGAACTCAATGGACTGAGGGTCGAGATTCGCCAGTTTGATTTTCGGGACAGCCGAAATGCAGCTCTCCACATCCCGGAAGGGCACCAGACAGGAAACGTCACAGATGGGATTCGGGATGAGCTTCATGGTCATCTCGGTGATGATACCGAGGGTACCCTCCGAGCCGATCATCAGATGCAGCAGGCTGTAGCCGGAACTGGTCTTGGTGACCGTTTTGCCGAGCTCGATGATGCGGCCGTCTGCCAGCACCACCGTCAGCGCCAGGACGTAGTCCCGTGTGACGCCGTACTTCACAGCGCGCATTCCGCCGGCGTTGGTGGCGATGTTACCGCCGACGGTGGCGGTCTTTTCACCCGGATCGGGCGGATACATGAGGCCGTGGGCAAGCGCATCGGCAGCCAGGTCCTTCAGCAGAACGCCCGGCTGGATGCGGACCACAAGGTTGTCCATGTCATAGTGCAGAATCCTGTTCATGCGCCGGGTGCAGAGCAGCACACCGCCCGCCAGCGGCACACAGCCGCCGACCAGCCCGGTCCCCGCGCCACGGCAGGTCACAGGGATTCTGTTTGCGGAGCAGATCTTCATGATCCCGGAAACTTCCTCTGTGGTTTCGACATCCACTGCCACGTCGGGCATATATTTGCCGTAGATGGGCATCTCGTCATGGGAGTAGTTGGGATCGATGTCCGCGCCCGCGTAGAACCGCTTTTCTCCGACGACAGCCTTCAACTGTTCGCAAATCGCCGGTGTTATCCTGTTATATTCTGCCATTATGCGCCTCCAGAATTCGTATTTCTGCTTTGACCGTCTTCGGGAATGATTCTGAACCGGTCAGGTGAACTGTACCTGACCGGTACAAGGCGGTATGGTCAGGCGAGCAGATCCGCAAGAGTCTGCTCCGCTCCGAGGGCGCCGCACTGCCGGCCGAGATCGGTAAGCTCGGCCTCAAGGGCGTCGGAGAAATCAAGGCCGGTGACCTTGCGCTCCTCGATCAGGCGGGCCTCAATCTCGCCCGGCATGAAGATCTCCTTCACGCCGGTGGCGGTGCGGCTGTTTTTGATCATATCCGCATAGGCTGCAGCGTGCTCCTTAAAGCGGTCCACATTCAGGAAGTGCGCGATATCCAGCAGAATCACGGCAAAGCCGGTTTCCTCGGGCCTCATGTCCTCCACAAACGGAATCTCCGGGCTGGTAAGCGCGTCGGACAGGACCCCGCCGAACATGTCGACAAAGACGGCGAGGCCGTAACCCTTATGGCCGCCCATGGGCCGCACGCAGTAGGCAACATGAGGGTCGGTGGTCGGGTTGCCGTCGTAATCGTTGGCCCAGTCGGGCGGCATCTGCTTGTTCTCGCGGCGGTAAGCCTGAACCTTGCCGATGGCGACACCGCTGGTGGAGATATCGATGACGATCGGACGATTCGGATTAGTCGTGGGGCAGCCCATGATAATGGGGTTGGTACCGATGAGGCGGTCCGCGCCGCCGAAGGGAGCCTGGCAGGGATAGGTGTTGCTGACAACAATGCCGATCACGTTATCCTCGGCCATGCGGTGGCCGTAATAGCCGCCGCAGCCGATGTTCGCGCTGTTGCGGCCCACGCCCGCGGCAACGCCAAACTTGCGGGCACGCTCCAGCACCGCATCATAAACGCGGTTCACCGCCACAATGCCGGAACCACCGCCGCAGTCATAGGCGAGAGAGGCGTCCGCGTCCTTGACGCAGCGGAACTCGGGCTGCGCCACCAGCGCGCCGGCCATGTACTGCCGCAGGTAGATGCAAAGGCGGGACAGGCCATGGGAATAGGTGCCGGTAAAATCGGAATGGGTCACAACGGCGGCCAGCGAGGCGGCGTCGCTCTCCGGGACGCCCTGCGACATGACCAGGCGCTTGATGAGGGTGATTTCCTGATCGTAGGAAAGATGGATCATGATGTGTACCTCCGCATTCTTCAGTATTTATTCCTTATATTATTATACGTATGTGAATATATCTTTATTGACGCCGAAGAAGGGTCACCGCTACAGGCGCTGCCAGAGGAGCATGCTGTCCTCAAAGAGAACCGCGATTCTCCCGGTATCCTTCAGCCAGGAGAGATAGGAGCGGACGGTGCTCCCCACCAGGGCGTACTGTTCAAAGATCATGGTCAGACCGTAGTCGGTGAAGAGCCTCTGCAGAATTCTTTCAAAGGAGATGGGCCTGTCGCAGATGCCGACAATCCTCTCTGCAATTTCCGTCACCTTGTCGATGTTGTACTGCGCCAGGGCGGAGACTTCCTCACAGGCCGCGGCATGGGCCGGGACAAACATCCGGGCCTGCATGGTTTTCACCGTTTCAAGGGTGTTCAGATAGGCGGCGACATCGTAAATAAAGCCGATCTGATACTTGTCAAGTGTTTCCCGGCTGGACAGGCAGTCCGCGAGATACACCACGTCGTCCGGCGTGCGGAAGCCTACCATCTCGAAGAAATGGCCGGGAAGCGGAATCATCTGAAAGCCCTCGGGAAGCACCTCCGATGTCAGTTCCTGCGCATCACTCGGCTGCGCCATGAGGAACTTGTGGCGCAGCTCGCGGGCGGGAAAGCCGCCGTACAGAAAGGAGGGCTCCAGGAGAGGGTGACGGGTAAAGTCGCATTCAATCCCCGGCGCATAGACTTTACATCCGGTCTGCCGCTGCAGATACTGGTTCCCGCCGATGTGGTCGGCATTGGAATGGGTGTTGTAGATGGCCGTCAGGCGCCAGCCGTTGGCATCCAGAAGCTGACGGACTTTTCTGCCGGCGTCCTTGTCATTGCCGCTGTCAATCAGGCAGACATCCCGGTCATTCAGCCTGACCAGCCCGATTTTGGCGGGGCTTTGAATATAGTAGTTTCTCTCAGATACCTGTATCAGTTCGTACACGGAACATCCCCCCAGGACCGATTCAAAAAACCGGGACAGTCAAACTTCGTATTTTCCGGATCATACAAAAAGCCATTTCTGCCCAAACACATTCTCTATATTCAATATAGCAAAAACCGATTCTTTTGACAAGTCCCCGCTGCGCAGGGAATCGTATCATTCAACGCCCGGAGGGCCGCTGAATACAGCGAGCCACCGGGCGTCTTTCTGCATATATGGAATTGATGGACAGCAGGTCTTTCAGTGATCGGACTTGAGCCCTGCGCCGCACATGGTAATGAGACTGTCCGGGGTTTTCCCGTAGAGCTCACAGTATTTCCAGTAGGCGGCAAGATTGCCCGCAGTGGTATGCTCACAGTAAATACCGCGCCGGGCCAGTTCCACCCGGGCAGGAAGAATGTCCTGCTCCGGTATTTCAACAACACGGATTCCGTAGCGGTTAATTATTTCCATGATCTCCTTCCCGCGCATCGGCTTTCCGATGGAAATCCCTTCCGCCAGAGTCGGTACCGGGGCAACCTGCGCGGGTTCATTCAGGCCCCCCCGCACCGCCTCTGCAAACGGCGCACAGCGTTCACTCTGAACAGCAATCACATTTGGCATTCTGTCAATAACGCCGCTTTCGAGCAGATGTTCAAGCCCAAAGATCACGCCAAGGAACAGGGCATTGCCAAGCGGGACAAAAATGTTCTGCGGTATGCGGTGCAGCTACTCATAGACTTCATAGATGTAGGTCTTGGTTCCCTGGTAGAAAAAGGGATTGTATACGTGGTTGGCATAGAACACGCCCTCCTTTTCCACCTTCCCCCTGCAGACATCCGCACAATGATCACGGTTCCCGGGCACGACGTTCGCTATTGCCCCATGAGCCCGGATCATATCGATTTTCTTTGGCGAGGTGCCCTCGGGAACGAAAATCTCACAGGAAATGCCGCAGCGGCCGCAATATGCCGCCACACTGTTGCCGGCGTTCCCGCTGGAATCCTGAACAACGGACTCAACGCCGATGGATCTGCAGTGCGAGATGAGCACAGCGGCTCCGCGGTCTTTGAAGGAAATGGTCGGCATGAAGTAATCCATCTTCATAAGAAGATCTTCGTCGTAGCGCACCAGGGGTGTCATGCCCTCCCCAAGGGTCACACTGCGCCAGGTCTCATCCTCCAGCGGGAGAGCTGAAGCAGCATCGTTCAGTTTGATATCAGGCCGGAGGTGATATTCCCATCACTCCCGGCAAATTGCTTTTGAATGCTTCAAAGCGGCATATTCAGGACTTTCTTATGTGCGGTACCGGTCCAGACAGGCAAAGCACTCTTCCATCATAGTGTCCATAATCTCCTGCACCGGACGGATGTCATGCAGGATGCCGTTGACCTGACCGATGGTCAGAACGCCGTCATCCAGATTCCCGGTCTCAAAGGCGGCCTTGAGGTGGCGGCCGGAAGCAAGGGGCGCAATCTCCTCAAAGGGGGCGCCGTTTTCCTCGAGTTCCTTCACCCTGACGGCAAGGCCGTTGTTCAGGACGCGGGTGGTGTTGGTAAAGCGGCGCAGAACCAGCGTGGTACTCATTTCATCCGCCCCGAGGGCCACGGCTTCCTTCCCGGCGCGCAGCGCGGGCGCCTCCTCGGAGAGGAAGAAGCGGGTGCCGACCGTGGCGCCTTCGCAGCCCAGCATCAGCGCCGCCGCAAGGCCCCTCCCATCTCCTACGCCGCCGCAGGCAATGACCGGAATATCCAGCGCGTCAACCGCCGCAGGCCAGAGCACAATGGAACCGATGTCATTCTCCCCCACATGGCCGGCCGCCTCCGTGCCGTCCATAATGACGGCGTCACAGCCGATGGCCTGCGCCTTGAGCGCGTGCTTTACGATGGTGCACTTGTGGATCACCGTCATGCCGGCAGACTTGAAATACGGCATAAAGGCTTCCGGGGCCCGGCCGGAGGTCTCCATGATTTTAATGCCCTCTTCGATACAGACCTTAACGTAAGCGGGGTAATCCGGCGGAGCCAGGGAGGGCATCAGCGTCAGGTTCACGGCAAAGGGTCTGTCGGTCAGGGCCCTGCATTTGCGGATCTCGGCCCGGAGTTCTTCCGCGTTCGGGAAGGTTGCCGAGGACATGACTCCGAGGCCGCCCGCATTGGATACGGCGGCCACCAGCTCCGCTTTGGCGAGCCACTGCATGGCGCCGGAGAGAATCGGGCGCTCGATACCGAGCATCTCGGTAATGCGGGTGTTCAGCTTTCTGTTCATGTTCTTCCCTCACTCTCTGATGTTACGGATCCGCAGCCCCTGCGCCTCCGCCTGACGGATCAGGTCCTGCCGGAAATCCGGGTGCGCAACGGAGATCAGCGCCTCCGCCCGCTCCCAGGTGGTTTTGGCGCGGAGGTCGGCAATGCCGTACTCCGTAATGACGAACTGGTTGAAGCTGCGCGGAACGGTCACGATCTGACAGGGGCCGAGATGCGGCAGAATGCGCGAATGCACCGTACCGTCCTTTTCCGTATAGGTTGAGGACAGGCAGATGAGCCCTTTGCCGCCCTTTGAGCGCGCAGCGGCCTGGATAAAGTCCAGCTGGCCGCCGGTACCGGAGATCTGGCGCGGGCCGGAAGTCTCAGACGCCACCTGGCCGTAGAGATCCACCTCGATGGCGTTATTGAGGCAGACCATGTTGTCGTTCTTTGAAATGATATAGGGATCGTTGGTGTAATCGACCGGAGCCAGAAGGCAGTCGGGGTTCCCGTCCAGAAAATCATAGAGCTTTCTGGTGCCCATGGCGAAGGTGTAGACGATCTTCCCCGGATCGGTGGTCTTGTACCGGCCGGTGATGCAGCCCGCCTCGGCCATGGCGACATAGGCGTCGCAGAGCATCTCGGTATGGACGCCGAGATCCTTCAGCCCGGACTGCGCGATCAGCTCCCCCACTGCGTTCGGCATGCTGCCGATGCCGAGCTGGATGCAGGAACCGTCTGAAACAAGACTCACAACGAGTTCAGCAATTTTCTCATCCACTTCAGTTGGCGGCGGTGTCGGCGCCTCGATCAGCGGGCGGTTCGGGCCCTGCACAAAACAGTCGATCTGCGAAACGTGGACCCTGCTCGCCGCATCGCAGAAGGTACGCGGGACGCTTTCGTTGACCTCGGCAATGATATGGCGCGCGTTTTGAATATAGGTCGGCGTAATGGACGAAGAGGTGCCGAGGCTGACATAGCCCTCCCCGTCCGGCGGGGAAACCATCAGCATGGCGACATCGATGGTGTCGATAAGGCCGCGGCGGATGGTCTCGGGGCCCGCGTGGTAGTTCATGGGCACGTAGCGGCAGAGGCCGGCATCACAGAGTTTGCGGCTGGCCGGGGAAAAATGCCAGTCATTATACATGACATGCTCCAGCTTCGGATCCGCCAGGACCGCCTTCGGCGGGAAGGGGCATGTGGTGGAGCGCAGGATGATATTCCGCAGCTGCGGCACGCGTGATGCGAAGGCGGCGTCCAGGAACATCGAAGCCATCACGAATTCGCCGTATGCCACAGAGTCACCATCTTTTACAACGGAGACGGCCTCCTCAGCAGTTTTGAATTTCGATTCATATTCTTCTTTCCAGTTCAAAACGGTAACCTCCGAAGCCCGGAGCCTGCACGGCCCCGGGCTGAAACGATTATTTGCCCTGAAAATCCGGCCTGCGCCGCTCAAGGGCCGCGGTCAGGCCCTCACGGCAGTCATCGGTCTGGGATGCGAAAATCTGGCTGATTGCCTCATAATCCCGGTTCTGCTCAAAGGTGGTCGTGACGGCATTGCGCAGGACCCGCTTCTGCAGCATCAGGGCGAGGGCGGGACCCTTCGCAATGCGGGAAGCTGTTTTTGCTGCCGTCGGCAGAAGCTCGTCATGGGGAACCACCATATTGACAAGGCCGAGGGACAGCAGTTCATCGGCGCCGAGCGTTTTGGCGGAGAAGAGAATCTCACAGGCTTTGTAATACCCCACGCGCTGCGTGAGGAACCAGGTGGTGCCGCTGTCGGGGCAGAAGCCGAGCCCGGTAAAGGAGAAGCCGAACTGCGCGCGGTCGGAGGCGATGAGGAGGTCGCAGGCCATGGCCAGCGCAATCCCAGCGCCGAAGGCGGGGCCGTTCACGGCGGCGATGACCGGCTTCTTGACATTATACAGCAGGCGGACCATGTCGGCAGTGGAGTCGACATCGTAGATGGCGCGCTTCCGGTCAAGATTCATCGCGGCGAGCTCCTGCAGATTTCCGCCGGAGGTGAAGCCCCTGCCTTCCCCGGTCAGCAGCAGAACCCGGACCGCATCGTCGGTATCGGCGCGGGTGATGGCGTCGTTGATCTCATGAACAAAGTCGGTGGTGAAGGAATTGAGCGTCTCCGGGCGGTTCAGCGTAAGGGTTGCCACACCGTTTTCCGCCCGGTACAGCGGGGTGCGTTCTTTTTCGTCCATGGCGTTCCCTCAGAAGAGCGCGGCCTTGGCGCGCAGGGTCTCCTCGCAGACGGCCATGGTTTCGTCGATGATGGCCCTGCAGGACTTGATGTCGTGAATGCGGCCGATGCTCTGGCCGAAGAGGAAGGCCGCGCCCTCGGTATCGCCCTCTCGGAGAGCGGCAAGAAGCTTCTTGCCGGAGACGGCGCGGACAATCTCCGACGGTTCGGCGCCGTTCTTTTCCAGTTCATTGACTTTGGCAAGAACGCTGTTCTTCACGCCGCGGGCCTGCAGCGTGGTGTGGCAGAAGAGGTCGGTGTCCGTCTCATTGAGCTGGACGATCCAGTTCTTGATGTTGTCGTGCACCCAGCATTCTTCGGAGGCAAGGAAGCGTGTGGCCATCATGATGCCGTCCGCGCCGAGGCAGAGCGCCGCCGCCATGGACTTGCCGTCCACCATGCCGCCGGTGGCGAGGATGGGGATCTTCACGCTTTCCGCCACCTTAGGCAGCAGAACGGACGTCGCCACGTTGTCGGAAAGCGGGTGGCCGCCCTCTTCCACACCGGCAACGATCACCGCGTCGTAGCCGAGGCGCTCGATCTTCATGGCATGGCGCACCGCGCCGACCTTGTGAGTGATTTTCACCCCGGCAGCGTGCAGCATGGGGATAAAGTCCGTGGCGAAGAGGCCGGAAACCTCAATGTTCGCGACCTTTTCCTCCGCGCAGACCCGGAAGAAGTCCATAAAGGTCTCCTCCGTGATGCGGAAGCTCTTCATCAGGGTGATGTTCACGCCGAAGGGTTTGTCGGTCAGGGCCTTGACCTCGCGGATGGCCT
>CAZBXX010000057.1:0-14169 GCA_964495965.1 uncultured Oscillospiraceae bacterium
TGATCCAGCACCTTCACGAGCGAGTGGCCGCGTTCTGTCAGAGTATACTCCACTTTCGGCGGGATTTCCGGGAACATCTCACGGTGAATCAACCCGTCGCTTTCCAACTCCTTTAGCGTTTGGCTAAGTGTTTTGTCCGCTACACTGCCCACATATCGACGCATCTCATTAAAGCGCACCGGTTCATACTCCATCAGGCAGTAAAGCACGATGGGTTTGTATTTCCCGGCAATCAGGGACAGCGTATAGCTGTAGCCGGTGTCTTCGAAATTTGCCCCAGCGATCTTTCTTTCCGCCATATACTTACCTCAGAGATAGTACCTAACCTTTTTGCCAGTACTTGCTTATCGTTTGACTATATGATACCATGTGTTTGGCAAGAAGTCAATTTCAAATATACACCACAGGAGGATTTCTCAATGGGTAAAAAGATTCTTGTTCTCACAGGAAGCGCCAGAAAAGACGGCAACAGCAACCGCATGGCACATGCTTTCGCCGAGGCGGCAGAGGCCAAGGGAAATGAAGTGAAGGTCATCGACACCACCAAGCTGAAGCTGAACTTCTGTCATGGCTGCCAGACCTGCTACAAGACCGGTAAGCCCTGCTCCTTCGACGATGATTTCAACACGATTGCGGATGACATCCTCGCCGCGGACGCACTTGTATTCTCGACCCCGGTCTACTGGTATTCCGTTCCGTCACAGATCAAGGCTGTGATTGACAAGATGTTCAGTTTCGTGATCGGCGGCAAGGCGGATCAGTTCTTCAGCAAAGAGACTGCTCTGATCTGCTGCTGCGAGGAAGAGGATCCGGCCATTCTAGATGGTGTCCGCATCCCCTTTGAGCGCACTGCTGCTCTGAACAAGTGGACGGTTGTGGGCGAAGTTCTTGTGCCCGGCGTGTTCTCCGTCGGAGACATTGATAAGACCGACGGCATCGCCCAGGCTGCAGTGCTGGCGGACAAGTTCTGAGAAAAACATGGCTAAGAAAATCATTATCCTCAACGGCAGCCCCCGCGCGAACGGAAACACCTCCGCTCTGGTCGCGCAGTTTAAAAAGGGCGCAGAGGAGGCAGGAAACGAGGTCACAGAATTTCAGCTTTCCAAAATGAAGATCGGAGGCTGTCTCGGCTGTTGGCATGGCGGGAAAGACTCTGCTCATCCCTGTGTCCAGCGGGATGATATGGAGAAGATTTACCCTGTTTACCGGGAAGCCGATGTGGTCGTGTTGGCCTCGCCTCTGTACTACTGGTTCATTTCCGGGCATCTAAAGAATGCCTTTGACCGCCTCTTCGCCATTGTGGAGTGCGATTCCAACTATCGCAACCCGAAAAAGGAAAGCGTGCTGATCATGGCCGCCGAGGGCGCAGGTTTTGAAGAGAGCGAACACTGGTATGACCATCTGGAGAAGCACATCGGCTGGAAGAGCCTCGGGAAAGTTCTGTGCGGCTGGGTGACGCAACCAGGCGATATCGAAGGAAAGCCAGAACTGCAGCAGGCGTATGCCTTGGGTAAATCTATCCAGTAGTTTTCTACCCTCAGGCGCGTTGGCATACGAATCATCTCCTAAGTAAATAAATGTGACCCCGCATTATTGGAGATGACCCCGACTTCAGAGGGGGTGACCCCGAAAATGTCCGAACTTTGTATTATTGGCGTTCTTCTCCACTCGAAACAGTCAGAATTGTAATCAGTTCTGGCTGTTTTTTATTTTTTGGCCTTATGGTTAACAGCTTCATGTATAGTATGAACCACGCTGTCACTCTGTCCCTTTACTTTTCCCATATAGCTGAAAAAACTACAAAGAAAAGCACTGTTTTAGACCGTCACAGAACTACGTTTATGCCGGCCCGGCTGGCTTTAGCCGTTAGAAGAGGCCGACTGCTCAAGACGCCTGATGACATCCTACCTGCAGTTCAGTCAGATTTTTTCTTGCTCTGATCCCGTTCCCGTGTTACAATATATTTGCTGCAATAATAAGTTTTAATTGAAAGCAGGCAACTGCAAATCTGAGCAGGGGAGGAATCAGAATGGCGTTTAAAAGGCTGCTGATTGAATTCGGGCAGGGAGTTGACATGCATGGTGGAGATCAGAATAATGCAGTTCGGAAGGCTGTTCAGGATGCTGTTCATCATTGCTGCATGGCCGGTATCTCAGAAATCTTTGAGATTCAGGACCGTATGACGCAGACCAGAGTCCATGCGGACATCTATGTCCCGCATCCTGAGCTGGCTGATCCTTCGGTCGTGACGGAATATCTGAACTGGTGGCCGGTGGATGCCGAAGTGCATCAGGGCGGCGCGAATCCGAGAGGAATTGCCTTTGAAGGTGACCCTGAATCGGAAATCACCATTGCCATTGTCGTGCTCACGGTTTACGTGGATGCTTAAGGGACGGCAACGTCGATACGGATGAAACTGATTGGTTGAATAAACCGTTTCGTTGAGGATGGCAATGCAGAAGCGTATCATGGCGATTGACCTGGGTGACGCCCGGACCGGCCTTGCGGTCTCCGATCCGCTGGGTATGATTTGCGGCGAGGCCTGGACAGTGGAAGAATGGAATATGGAACGCCTCAGTCAAACCATTGTCGAGGCAGCGGAAGCCCGCGACGTCGGCCTGCTGATACTGGGCCTGCCGAAGAACATGGACGGTACGGAGGGCGTCAGGGCGGAGAAATCCCGCGCCTTTCGGGAACTGCTGGCGTTGAAGACAGATCTCCCCGTACAGTTCTGGGACGAGCGCCGAAGCAGCATTGAGGCGCATCAGATCCTGCATGCCAACGGCAGGCGGGAGAAGAAGCACCGCCGTACTGTGGATGCCGTAGCGGCGAGTCTCATTCTGGAGGGTTATCTCGGTTCACTGCCGTAAGGCCGCGGCAGTCTGAATATGCAGTTATAGAAATAATACTTATATAAGGGGGTTCTTTTAAATGGAAAATCTCAGCACATCCGCTATCGCATCCGGCGGTCCCACCCTGCTTGGCGCAATTCTGACTTTCGTCATCTGCTTCGTGGCAATGAAGCTGATCTTGAAGCTTGTGGACCGGCTCCTTGGCAAGGCAAACAAACTGGATGGCACCCTGAAGGGCTTTATCCGCTCGGCGGCCAATATTCTGCTCTGGATTATACTGGCTGTCATTGTGGCAGGCGCCCTCGGCATCCCGACTTCTTCCATGGTCGCCCTGATCAGCATCGTCGGCCTGGCACTTTCCCTTTCTGTGCAGAACATTCTTGCGAATCTTTTCTCCGGACTGACTCTTCTGGTTACCAAGCCCTTCAAGGCGGGTGACTATGTGGAAGTGGCCGGGAAAGCAGGCATTGTGAAGACGGTCGGCCTCTTCTACACCCAGATGGACACCCTGGACAACGTTGCCATCAGCATTCCCAACAGTGATATTACCGGTTCTTCCGTCAACAACTACAGCAGCGAACCGCTGCGCCGTGTGGATCTGACTTTCAATGCCTCCTATGATTGCAGCACCGATGAGGTGAAGGCCGCCATCCTGGATGCCATCAGCAAGGATGAGAAGATTCTTCAGGATCCGGCTCCGTTTGTGCGCCTCCTGGCATACAAGGAGAGCACCGTGGAATATGTAACGCGCGTCTGGTGCAAGGGAGCGGACTACTGGGATGTTTACTTCAACCTGAATGAGAATGTACGCGAGAGCTTTACCGAAATGGGAGTAAAGATGAGCTATGCGCATGTGAATGTGCACATGCTGGAGAAGTAATCGAATTCCTGTCGTACTGTACATAAACAGGCAAAACCAAAGCAGCCGGCCCGTGAGGGCCGGCTGCGGTATTTCTGTTCTGCCGTCAGATGAATTCCTGTTCGAAGCTTACTTGAGAGCGCCGAGAAGAAGATTCATCAGGGTGTTGCCGTTTGCATTGTTGGCGCTCTGCTGTACGGCTTGCTGTGAAGCCTGGGATGCCGCAGGAGCGGAGCTTACGCCAAGCAGGGCGTTCAGCAGGCTGCTGCCGGCACCGGCGGACTGGGCCGAAGCGGAAGTCAGAGGCTGGACAGTGGGCTGCTGTACCTGCTGCTGTGCCGCGGTGGCGCCACCGCCAAGCAGGGCATTCAGCAGGCTGCCGCTGACGCTCTGCTGCTGTGCCGGCTGCTGTGCAACGGTGGTACCGCCGCCGAGCAGGGCATTCAGCAGGCTGTTGCCTGCAGCGGAGCTTGCGGAAGAAGAGCTACCGCCCAGAAGCGAACCGAGCAGGCTGCCGCTGCTCTGTTGGGAAGAGGAGGTAGCGGTAGAGGAGCCGCCGAAGACGTTCAGCAGGCTGCTGAGGTCAAGGCTGCCGCCGCTCTGCTGGGAAGAGGAGGACTGGTTGTTCGCCGAAAGCATGGCTGAAGCCAGCACTGCCAGCAGAACAGGGGCCAGACCGTTCAGCGCGCGGGTTACGTCGCCGGAGGGCATATCGGCTTCGGCAGCCAGGGTTTCCACGGCGCGGGTTTCATCATCGCCCAGGATGTGCTTCACAATCTTGCCGCCGTCTTCTTCATCGGCTTCTTTCAGCATCTCTTCCGCATTGCGGGCATTGCTGTGCTGGGTCAGAGCATTCAGCAGGGAAAGGGCGCCGCTCTGGGAAGAGGCATTGTTCGTCATGTAACGTAGGAGCAGGGGAATGGCCAGGGGCAGCAGCTTCTTCAGGCTGCTTGAGGAAAGACCGGTCTTGGCGGAGAGCGCGCTGATGGCTTTTTCGGCCAGAAGGACTTTCAGTAACACGCTTAACAGATTCATTTTATACCTCCATCTTTCTTTGTTGCCTGGGGATTCTGACGGAATTATACAGCATCTGACGGGATTTTTCCATAGTTTTCTTTCAGTTTTCTATAAACAGTTTGTGAATCCCGGGAGAATTCATGAGCGTTCTGTAAAGCTTTCCGGCCGGAGGAATTAAATCTTGCATCTCAGCAGCGAAACGACTATAATAATCGGAGTAATTTTTTAAATAAAGAAAAGAGGCATATTTTTACTATGGCAAAAAAACAGTTCAAGGCGGAATCCAAACGTCTGCTGGACCTGATGATCAACTCCATCTACACCAACAAGGAGATTTTTCTCCGGGAGATCATTTCCAATGCGTCTGACGCTATCGACAAGCTCTGCTATCTCTCCCTGACGGACGACAGCGTCGGCCTGAGCCGTGAGGATTTCCATATTGACATCATTCCGGACAAAACCGCCCGCACCATCACCGTGCGCGACAACGGCATCGGCATGACGATGGCGGAAGCGGAGCAGAACCTGGGCGTGATCGCAAAAAGCGGCTCCTACCAGTTCAAAAGCGAGATGGACAGTGATACCGGCGAGAAGGAAGACCTCTCCATCATCGGGCAGTTCGGTGTGGGCTTCTATTCCGCTTTTATGGTTTCGGATGAGGTTACCGTCATTACCCGCAAGCAGGGTGAAGCCGAGGGCGTGTGCTGGAACAGCAAGGGTGCTGACGGATATACCGTGGCTGCCTGCGAAAAGGAATCCGTGGGTACCGATGTCATTATGCATATCAAGGAAGACACCGAGGACGAGATCTACGGCACCTATCTTGAGGTCTGGAAGCTGAAGGCCCTGGTGAAGAAATACTCCGACTATGTGCGCTGGCCCATCAAAATGGATATTGAGCACCAGGAGCGCTTTGAGACCGGGGAACAGAATGACGACGGCTCTCCGAAGTATGAATACAAAATGGTCACGGAAAACGAGACCGTTAACAGCATGGTGCCCATCTGGCAGCGCAGCAAGAGCGAGGTCACCGATGACGACTGCATTGCCTGGTACAAGGAAAAGAACCGGGACCGCAAGGACCCGTGCGCTCTGGTGCGCGTGAACGCCGAAGGCGCCGTCAGCTACAAGGCCATGCTCTTCGTGCCCGGCGAGCAGAACGAAAATGTCTTTACCGGCGATAACAAGGGCGGCATCACGCTTTATTCCAACGGCGTCATGATCATGGAAAAGTGTGACAAGCTGGTGCATGAGTACTTTGACTTTGTGAAGGGTGTGGTGGATTCCCCGGACCTTTCTCTGAACATTTCCCGCGAGCTGCTTCAGCATGACCGGCAGCTGCGCATCATCGGCCAGAACCTGGAGAAGCGCATCAAAGGCGAGCTGGAAAAGCTCCTGCGGGAAGACCGCCCCAAGTATGAGGAGTTCTTCAAGAACTTCGGCGTCAGCCTGAAGGCCGGTGTCTGCGATGAATACGGCCGTTATAAGGACTTTCTGAAGGACCTGCTGATCTTCTGGACTGCGGAGGACAGACAGATTACGCTGAAGGAATACGTGGAGAACATGCCTGAGAGTCAGACCCGCATCTACTACGCCACGGCGGATACCCTGAAGCGGGCCATCAGCTTGCCCCAGTGCGAGGAAGTGCGCAGGCGCGGGTACGAGCTGCTGTACCTCACCAACCCACTGGACGAGGTTGTGCTGACGGATTATCTGCGTGAGCAGGACGGCAAGACCTTCTGCAACGTGGTGACCGACGACCTGGGCTTCGAAACCGATGAGGAAAAGAAGGCCGCCGAAGAGCGCGACCTGGAGAACAGGGAACTGCTGGACTTCGTGAAAGAGTCCGTCGGCGAGCGGATCGCGAAGGTCAAGCTTTCCGACCGGCTTTCCGACCGGCCCTGCGCGCTGACAACCGAGGGCGGCATCTCGCTGGAGATGGAGCGCTACTTCCGTTACGGACCTGCCGAGAATATGCGGGATGTGCGTGCCACGCGCGTGCTGGAACTGAACCCCGCTCACCGGGCATTTGAAGTGCTGAAGGACACCTTTACGGCCGGTGACAGGGATAAAGCGGCGAAGCTTTCCAAAATTCTGTCCACTCTGGCGGCTCTGGCCGTCGGGGACGAGGTGGAGAACCCGGCAGAATTTGCGGACATCGTAGCGGAACTCTTCTGATGCCGAAACCTCGTCTCGGAATCTATATTCACATACCCTTCTGTGCCAGCAAGTGCGGGTACTGTGATTTCTATTCCCTCGCCGGATGCGAGGATCAGATGCCCGTCTATCAGAAGGCGCTGATTGACCATCTGGTGGAATCCTCCGCCAGCATCCGCAACTACGAAGTGGACAGCATCTACTTCGGCGGGGGCACACCCAGTTTTTACGGGGCCGAGCGGATACTGGAGCTGTTTGACGTGCTGAAGCTGAACGGCAATGTCCGTACCGACACCGAGGTCACAGTGGAGTGCAACCCCGACAGCATGAACTTTAAGGATCTGCTGAGTCTCCGGGAAGAGGGTGTGAACCGCCTTTCCATCGGGGTACAGGCGGTGCAGGACGACCTGCTGCGCCTGCTGGAGCGGCGGCATACCTGGCCTCAGGCGCAGGCTGCCTATGCAACAGCCCGCCGGGCAGGTTTCGACAACGTCAGTCTGGACCTGATGTACGGCCTGCCGACGCAGAACAAGAGGGACTGGGCGGAGAGCCTGGCTCAGGTGGTGGAGCTGCATCCGGAGCATATCTCGTGCTATGCCCTGAAGCTGGAAGACGGAACACCCATGGCCTCGGCATACCGGAACTCGCCCGTCATTCCGGATGACGACGAGCAGGCGGATATGTATTCCTATGCGGCCCAGATGCTGGATCGCTATGGCTACAAACAGTACGAAATCTCCAACTTTGCCGCCCCCGGCTTTGAGTCCCGCCACAACTTGAAGTACTGGCGCCTGGAGGACTATATGGGTTTCGGCCCCGGCGCACACTCCAGCGTTGGGAATCTGCGCTACAGCTTCGTGAAGGACTTGAAGCGCTACACCTACGGTGTCAGCCGGAAAATCAGCATTATTGATGAATATGAGGAAATAGACCCGTTGGAACGCTCCGTGGAATACCTGATGCTGGGTATGCGCACCAACCGCGGTGTGGAGGAACAGGAATATCGGGTTCGATGCCAGAGTGACTGGAAGCCCGTTCACCGGGTTCTGCAGGCCTTTAAAGAGAAAGGCTGGGCGGTGGAAGAAGAGGACGGCCGGTGGCACTTTACGGTTTCGGGCTTTCTGATCTCCAACACCCTGATTGGCATTCTCCTTGAAGCGCAGGCCGGCGCACGGTTGGACACTACGCCCTGGATGTACCGTCCGGAACGCGAGGACGGCGAACTGGAACTGCCAAAAGGAGAGGAAGAACTCTTCACGGAAATGGTGCTGGACCGCACCCGTTTCTGAGCGGCAGCCTGAGCCGTGATTTGATGCATAAGTTGTACGAATGAGGCAAACAAACCAGAAAAAGAAACCACGTTCCCGCTTCGGACAGCGCCTTCTGATCGGCCTATGGACGGCTGCGATACTTTTCCTGCTGCTGGTGGGAGGTATGGCCTACGGCGGATACCGCGTGACTTACAGCCGGGTGAACCTGCCGAACCTGAGGGTGAACGGCATAGCCGTCGGCGGGCTTACGGAGACGGAGACCGTGCAGACTCTGCGGCAGGCGGGCTGGGATCTTCGGAATGAACAGCCTTTTGAGGTTTCGCTGCCGCTTTCAGGCTCCTTCACGCTGGACCGCGTGCAGGCAGGGGCCAACCGCACAGCAGAAGACACTGCCCGCCGGATTTTTTCCCTGGGTCATGGTGAGAACTGGTTTGAAAATTTCTCCCAGTATCTGAAGGCCAGATTTTCCTATAGCCTGGACGTGGATCTCGAGCCCGAACCGCTGAACGAGAACTATATCCGGGCAAATATCCATGCCGCGTGTGAACAGTTCCGCAGAAAGACTGATGATGGCGATCTGCATACGGACGTGGATGCGGCGACGCTCACCATGATCAAGGGCGGTTCTGTCATCGACCTGGATGAAGACCGCATCTATGCCGCAGTCAGTGCCGCGCTGCGTGCGGGGGAAGCATCACTGGACTGGGAGGAAATCAGCGGGGATGTCACGCCCCCGGATTTTGAGCAGATCTACGCGGAACTCGCCGTGGAACCGAAGAACGCGGAATTTAACGATCGCTTTGCCGTTATCCCCGAAGTTGTTGGCTGCAGTTTTGATGTAAAGGAAGCGGAACGCATCTGGCAGGAGACTCCGCTTGGCATAGAGCTTTCCATCCCACTGGAGATTACCCGGCCGGAAGTAACTGCGACGGATCTGGAAGCGCTGCTGTACCGGGACCGCCTCTGCTTTATGACGACTTATTACGGCGGCAGCACGGTGAACCGGGTAAACAACATTCACCTGGCAGCTGACAAACTGGACGGTATCACGCTCTGCCCGGGTGATATGTTCTCTTATAACGAGGCGGTCGGCCAGCGCACACCGGATGCCGGTTTCCTGATGGCCGGGGCGTATGCTGACGGAGAAGTAACCGAAGAAATCGGCGGCGGCATCTGCCAGGTCTCTTCCACACTTTACTGTGCCGCCATGTATGCCCAGATGACGACGGTCAGCCGGACCAGCCATTACTTTCAGGTTGGCTACCTCGGCATGGGTTATGACGCCACCGTCAGTTGGCGGCAGCCGGACTACCGGTTCCGGAATGACCGGGATTACCCCGTGAAGCTGGTTTGCTACTATGACGAAAACAGCATTACCATAGAGTTCTGGGGTACGAATACTGACGGCAGCCACGTCAGCCCCTATACCGAGACCGTTGAGGTTTTTGATGAGGAATACCCGGAAGTGCTGGTGGGATACAGCGTCACGGTCGTCCGCAGGATTCTGGATGCAAACGACCAGGTGATTGACCGTGTCACGGAACCCACAGGCCTCTATCACCTTCATGACCAGGATATCGCCTGGCCGGAGGAAAAGCTCCTGAAGGATGCTTCCGAAGTCATCCTTACCCTGACGGGCTGAAGGATTCAGAGCCCGCAGAATCGTACGTTTCTTTATTGCAAAGTTTGCAGAGTCTGCTATAATATGCTAAATTGTTAATTGAGAACAGAGAGAACAGCAAGAGATCAGAGAAGACCGAAAGGAGACCTGCCCATGTCCAAACCCACCTTTTATGTAACCACGCCGATTTACTATCCTTCGGATAAGCTGCATATCGGCCACACTTACTGCACCGTCGCTGCGGACGCAATTGCCCGCTATAAGCGCCTCACTGGCTATGACGTTATGTTCCTGACCGGGACGGACGAGCATGGCCAGAAGATTGAAGAGAAGGCGAAGGAAGCCGGCGTTACACCCCAGGAATTTGTTGACCGTATCGTCACCGGGCAGGGCGGAATTCTGGATCTGTGGAAGCTGATGAATATCTCCAACGACCGCTTCATCCGTACCACCGATGATTATCATGTGGCGGCCGTGCAGCGCATTTTCCGCAAGATGTACGACAATGGCGACATTTACAAGGGCGCCTACAAGGGCAAGTACTGCACCCCCTGCGAAAGCTTCTGGACGGAGAGCCAGCTGGTGAACGGCTGCTGCCCGGACTGCGGCCGCCCCGTGCATGATGCTGAGGAGGAAGCCTACTTCTTCCGTCTTTCCAAGTATGCCAAACCGGTGCAGGAACTGCTGGAGAGCGGCACCTTCCTTGAGCCGGCGACCCGTGTCAATGAGATGATCAACAACTTCATTAAGCCCGGCCTGGAAGACCTCTGTGTCTCCCGTACCAGCTTCAAGTGGGGGATTCCGGTTGATTTTGACCCGGGGCATGTGGTCTACGTGTGGGTGGATGCGCTCTTTAACTACGCCACGGCCCTCGGCTATATGAATGACCGCTATGACGATTATGACAGGTACTGGCCTCCGCACAACATTGTCGGCAAGGAAATTGTCCGTTTCCATTCCATCATCTGGCCCGCAATGCTGATGAGCGTCGGCGAACCCATCCCCAGGAAAGTTTACGGCCACGGCTGGCTGATTATCGACGGCGGCAAGATGTCCAAATCCAAGGGCAATGTGGTGGATCCGTATGTGCTGGCGGAGAAGTTCGGCGTCGATGCGCTGCGCTTCTTCCTGCTGCGTACTTTCCCCTTTGGGTCGGACGGCAACTTTACCAACGAGCTGCTGATCAGCACCATCAACAGCGATCTTGCCAACTCCCTCGGCAACCTGGTCTCCCGTACTACGGCCATGGTGGAGAAGTACTTCGGCGGCACTCTTCCGGCAGACCGCGAGGCGGATGCAATTGATGATGAGCTGATTTCGATGATCCGTGAAACCGCTGCAAAGTATCAGAAGCAGATGGATGCCTTCCAGCTTCACCTGGGGCTGGAGGAAGTGTTCCGCCTGATCGGCCGCGCCAATAAGTATATTGACGAGACGACTCCCTGGATTCTGGCGAAGGACGGGGACAAGAAGCCCCGTCTGGCTGCAGTGCTCTATAATCTGCTGGAGGCGCTGCGCGTTTCCCTGATTATGCTGACGCCGTTTATACCCGAAAGCTGTGATAAGGGCTTCCTGCAGATCGGTGCGGAGGACGCCTCCGCCCGCAGCTGGGAGAATGCCTGCGTGTACGGCGTGCTGCCGGCGGAAGTCTCGGTGCGGAAAGGGGAGACGCTGTTCCCGCGTATTGATTCTGCCAAAATGCTGGAAGAGCTGAACGCCATGAACAAGCCGGCTGCCCCTGCCGCAAAGCCCGTACTGCCTGACGTGAGCATTGATGACTTTGCCAGGTGTGATATGCGGGTCTGTAAGATCCTGACCTGCGAAGCCGTCAAAAAGTCGGAAAAGCTTTTGAAGTTCACTCTGGATGACGGCAGCGGCAGGGAGCGGCAGATTCTCTCCGGAATCCACAAGTTCTACGAGCCGGAAGACCTGGTCGGCAAAAAAGTCGTGGCCATCCTGAATCTGCCCCCTCGCAAGATGATGGGTTTTGACAGCAACGGTATGCTGCTGAGCGCCACAAAGGAAGTGGACGGCAAAGAGGTTCTTCACCTGATGATTGTGGATGATGCTGTCCCGGTAGGTGCCCAGCTCTGCTGAGCGTGTAATCTTTTTTTAGGGTGTACTGCCCGAAGAGTGTTCACAGCTGTCTCGAAGCACCATGAAATACGTCTGCCTTCCTCCGAATTGCCAACTCATTTGGCATTTCCGCGGGGAAGGCAGTCTGTTTTCTGTCATCAGAAAAAAATTTTTCTGAATTTTTCTTAAAATTTCATTTTTGCTCTTGCATTTTGTTTCTAATTGTAATAGAATTGTAACCACGAACAATTAGAATGCTTTCCGTATCGGGAGGATACCAAGATGAAGAGGAAAAAGACTTTAACCCGGATACTGTTGAGCGTCTGCATCATTGCCATGATGATCAGCTGCCTTGGTATTACTGCATTTGCGGATGATACCGTGAAGTATACCGTCAAGAGCGGGGATACTCTACTGAACATATGCAATAGTCTCGGGGTAAATTTCTACCGGAACCAGGCGTGGATTACCTCTGCCAACAAGATTAACAATATCAACCAGATTGCCGTAGGCAAAGTTCTGGTTTTGCCGTTGTTTGACACCGTTGCGGATCCGACCCGCGCAAACAAGGCTCTGGCCAGCGCCGGGACTGCCACAGCTACCACTGCCGCTACGACTACGGCGGCTATTACCACTACCCCTGCTGCCTCTACCACTGCTACGATTTCCGGTCTGCATGCCGGTGACAGTGTTGTGAGTTTCCTGGTGAATCACACAATGGCTGCAGGAGAGACGGTGGCGCAGGTCTGTGCAAATTTGGGTGTCAATTTTGGCGCCAATGCTGATACGATCAAGGCCCTTTCCGGCATCACAAACTGGTACCGGGTTCCCGTGGGTAAAGTGGTTGTGATCCCCAGCAACACAGCACCTGCCGGCAGCACCTATACGGCAATCGTTGCGCATAAGGTGAACGGCGGCGAAACCGTCACCAGCATCTGCAACTCCTACGGCGTGAATTACGGGCAGAAAGTCAACCAGCTGAAGGCCCTGAATAACACGGACAACCTGAACGTGATCCGTGTGGGGCAGACCTTCTATCTGCCGGTTACCGGCACAGCGGTGACGCCGAGCTCCGGCTCCGGTTCTTCCGGTTCCGGTTCCTCCGACTCATCCTCCAGCACAACGCCCACCACCACGACTACCAGCAGCCTGAAGGTAAATCCGGCAGCGCACGGAACCTTTACGCTGACGGTCGGCGGCAAGGAAGTGCAGACTGCCACCAGCGGCCAGACGGTTACCATCGTCCCGCAGCCGCAGGACGGCTATAAGGTCGGCACCGTTACCGTCACCCGCACCGATACCAATGCAGCAGTTACGGTTACAAATAATACCTTTGTGATGCCGGCTGCGCCGGTCAGCATCAGCGTGACCTTTGTCACCAAGTAAACCCGCCTGTTTAATATCGAATTACTTTTACAGGCTGTTTGGTAATATTATAAGAACTTCAGAACTCCCGTCGACCTTTCCGGCCCGGCGGGAGTTTTCCCTTGCTTTTCAGGGGTTCCTATGGTATCTTTAGAGTTGTTAAAACTATTTTGTACAACAGCGAAAGGAAGGGATGTGCGATGGTATTCGGTGGGGCAGGTTCCATGTCTGTCCTGTGGCTGGCTGCCATGGTGGCGCTGCTGATTGTGGAGGCCGTTGTGCCGGGGTTGATCTCCATCTGGTTTGCGATCGGGGCTCTGGCCGCGCTGATTTCGGCACTCTTTCATGCACCGCTCTGGCTGCAGCTGGTCTGGTTTTTCGCTGTGTCCATTCTGACCCTGGTTCTCACGCGTCCATTTGTGAAGAAGTACGTGAACAGCAGGGTCACACCGACTAACGCGGACATGGTGCTTGGTAAGGAAGCCGTTGTCACCGAGGCGATTGACAATCTTCACGCCAAAGGTACCGTGATGCTGGACGGCAAGGTCTGGACGGCCCGGCTTTCTCCGGAGGGCGCTACGGCTGCGGAAGGCGAGACCGTACGAGTTTTGCGCATTGAAGGCGTTAAGCTGATTGTGGAAAAACTGCCGCCCTCCGTGTAAGGCTGAAGATGGCGGCGTCTGACAGGAAAGGAGACTAACATGTACGTATTTCTGGTTTTACTGGTAATTGTAATTGTCATTCTGGTGCGGAATATCCGCATCGTGCAGCAGGCGAGGGCCTACGTGGTGGAACGCCTGGGCGCCTACAAGACCACGTGGAACGTGGGCATCCACTTCAAGGTGCCCTTCATTGAGCGTGTGGCAAAGATCGTTACGTTAAAAGAGCAGGTTGCGGACTTCCCGCCGCAGCCGGTCATTACCAAGGATAATGTCACCATGCAGATCGACA
>CAZBXX010000058.1:0-14088 GCA_964495965.1 uncultured Oscillospiraceae bacterium
TTACACATTATTAAGAACTATTTTGTTCAGAACTTTGTTTTTCAGTAGACCCTACGATAAGTTTAGGTTCACCGGCGGGGTAAACAAACCGGCTTTTGAGGATGTTTACGGAACAGTCCGCTCATATATCCTTGCTATCCTCCCTGAGCATGACGCCTAATCCGTCATTTACATCAAAAACACAGTCCTGATTCCCAACTGGGAACCGGGGCTGTTTCTTTATGGGAAGCGGTGATCGCTCCGCCCTCAGCGTCTCACGGCTCCGTCCCTCCGCGGATTCATCTCCGGCTCGTTCCTCACCCCCGCTGAACCCGCTGCGGTTCTCCGCCTCGAGACCGCTTCGACCTCCGCTCCTTATCCTCCGGCGCTGACGCGCCTCAAACCCTTCGGGCGGCAGGGGAGCGCTGTATTGCTCCGCTCCCTTCCGCGAAACCTGCCTTCGTTCCGCACCGCCTCCGCAGGCTCCGCTCGTTTCCGCTAACTCCTCACAGGCGCAGGATTGGCACGCGTGCTCAGCAGCCTTGCATCCAACTCCAGCCTCCGCTCAATTATCGCCCGCCCGGCTGCGCTTCATTTCACAGGTCCGCGCCCTTTCTGCTCGCAGGTTCGCAGAAAGAGCCGCGTCCTGTTTCACTCAGCTCCTCAGGGCACTCCGACTGTTGCTTTGTTCCGGCAGGCGCTTCGCTGCTCATAGAAAAAGACTCTCTTCAGAATGCACATTCCGAAAAGAGTCTTTTCGCTGTTCAAAGCGTTCAAAACCGCTCCGGTTTCAAACCCTTCAAACAGGCGGGGCTGCTGCGGTCATCTCAGAGTATATCGCTCATGTCCGTTTTTCACATGTTATTTGATATTATTGATCGCATTTAACAGGTGGATTTCCATGGATGCTTTTGCTCCTCCTGCGTCACGCAGTTTTAAAAAATGCATAATTTGGGCGTGGTCAGTCAGGGTAATCTCAGCAAGGTTGGCCTGACTCTCATAAAGAGAGATAGTTTCAGAAGCCCTGTTTCACAAAATCGAAAAAGGGCATCAATTGCTGGTTTTGTAAAATGTGATATCCACCACAGTCTTATTATCCTCGACCAGGCGCGGTATCTGGCTCACTGACAGCCTCAGGTGTCTTCTGATACAGGTCATCAATTGAGACCAGAACGACTTCGCCCTTCTCCTGCTTTTCCCATAGTCCGCGGGTAAATCCGCTCTTTGAAAAGACGTAGTAGAAGCATTCGTCATTGGCGGTTGTGAAGAGGGATGCGTATTCCCTCATCAGGTCCAGCTCGTCGGTGCCTACCGCTTCGTTCTGATACTTGCACGATCCGATCAGGAACTTCCTGCCGGAACCGGCATTATTCGCTTTGGCACCCAGCGCAACGATGTCGACCTGTACTTCTTTCTTCTGCTTCGGCTCCGGACCCCACCATTCTCCAATCTCCTGGAGCTGTATGGGAAGATCTGCTGCATAGTGGATCAGGTATTGTTTACAAATGTCCTCAAATACGAGACCCATATAGGAGGACAGGTAGCTTCCGACCGTGGCATCATAGATCCGTTCCATACTGCCGGAACTGATAGCCAGCATGTTTCCCGGAACAAAGCGATACCAGAAGCGGAAAAAGTTATCCGCAATATAGTAGCTTGTTTTTCTGGAGCTTTTCTGTATAACAGGCTGCCTCTTCTGTACAATCCCGAGTTCAGTCAGGCTGTTGATATACTTAATGCAGACAGCGGTGTCATTTCCGGTTTTATCCGAGATCTGATTGAGCTTGGTCGCGCCGCCGGCGATAGCGGCAATGATCGAGTTGTAGATCGCCGGTTCCCGCAGTTCCTGTTTCAGCAGGTTTTCCGGCTCTTCAAACAGATAGGCCGACGGGTCAAAAAAGTTTTCCAGCAGGGCTTCTTTGATACTTCCTCTTACATCGAGTTTGTTGATGTAATGGGGAATTCCTCCTGTGATCGCATAGATCAGGGCATTATCCGCCGGTGAGAGTTCTGGGTGAAAGCGTGCTGCATCCAGGTAGGTGAGGGGAAGGATCCTGAACTGAGCGGTACGCCTGCCGAACAGAGGGCTTTTCTCACTCAGCACCTTCTTCTCCATAAAACTGATGGATGACCCGCAAAGGATGAGATACAGCTTGGTATCGCTCCAGTCATGATCGAGCAGATGCTGCAGACGGGACGTGATGGAAGGATCCGCTTTCGCAAGGTAAGGGAGTTCGTCGATCACAAATACGACTCGCTGCGTTTTTGCGATTCTAGTGATCTCGGCAAAGGCTGCATCAAACGTGACATATACAGGGGCTTCAATGGCGCCGGGGTTGAGGAATGAATAGATCGCCTTCGAGAGCGCTTCAAGATTCTCACGCGCACTGCTCTTCAATGCAGGAAAGAATATCGTAGGCTTGTCCTTTGAAAACTCGTTGATCAGTGCAGTTTTGCCGACGCGTCTGCGCCCGTAGATGATAATGCACTCCATCTTTTCGCTCAAATAGCGCCTGTTCAGTTTGTTCAGTTCATTTTCCCGGCAGAGAAACATGAGACACCTCCAGTTGCTGAATCATAAGTTAGTGAATCACGAGTTAGCAACTAAAGGGATAATAGCGTAATTTAATACAGAAGTCAAGAGAGGATTTCTGATTCTCTGAGTACCCGGTATATTGCAGTAGTCGCTCCGACCTCAGCGTCTCTCGGCACCGCCCCTCCGCGGAATCATCTCCGGCTCGTTCCTCGCCTCCGCTGTACCCGCTGCGGTTCTCCGCCTTGAGACCGCTTCGACCTCCGCTTCGTCCTCACAAGCTGCGCATCCGTTCGCTTCCCTCGCAGGCTCGGAAAGCTCAGTCGCTCCGCTGCTCGTCCTCTTCCCGTCAAAGCACGCTTTGCCGGGATCCCATATCCGGCGCTGCCGCGCCTCAAACCCTTCGGGTGTACAGGGGAGAGCGGTACGCTCCGCTCCCTTACGCGAAATCTGCCTCCGTTCCGCACCGCCTCCGCGGGCTCCGGCGGAGCTGCACTCCGGCAGATTCCGTTCCAGTCCGCTCCGCTTCAGCGGAACGCTCGCCGCTTCCGTCACGGGCCTCCGGCTGCTCCGTGCCACTTCGGGGTACTGCCTCCGCAGGCTCCGGCAGGACCCCTTTCGTGCTCACTCCGCCCCTCCGGCCCGGTCTGCGCAGGCTCGCGTTTGTTCCGCCTCCGGCCGTCCCGTCTCCGCAGGCTCCGCCGGAACGACCTCCGGCTCGATTTGTTCCCGCCCACCCGATCGGGCTTTCCCTGCGCTCCGCTTCGTCCTCACAAGTTCCGCATCCTTTCGCTTCCCTCGTTACCTCGGAAAGCTCAGTCGCTCCACTGCTCGTCCTCCTCCCGGCAAAACGGGTTTTGCCGGGCCCCCTTGCGCTGCGCCGCCCTGCGCCGGAGCGCTCCAACGTCCCGTTTCCGCGTGGGGCGCAGCTGCGTCTCCGCTTCGTCCCCGCGGGCTCCATCTCCATCGCTTCCGTCGCGTTCGTGCCGAAAGCTCTTCCATTCCGCCGCTCGTCCTCTGTCCCGTCAAACCCGCTTCGCCGGGCTTTGCCGGGAGCCCTTTGGCAGCTCCGCTCCGGGAAAGCCCGGTCTGCCCCGTTGCGCCAGCTCCGCTTCGCGCTTTTTTTGCTCCGCTTCCGTCCTTGCACCTGCCGGCTTTATGGCCGGCAGCTTTACTCCGTGCGCTCCGCATTCCCTGTGAAACGGAATTCCTATACTGTTTAAAGCGTTCAAAACCGCTGCGGTTTCAAACTCTTCAAACAGGCGGGGGAGGCTGCTGGGCCTCAGGAGAGAGGGAAAGATATTACAAGACGTTTCTTTCAGGTATCATTGCTCCAAAATGCTCTTTTGTTAAAGCCATGCTTGCTCCGGTAATTTGTTTTGGCATGTTATTTGTGCCATAAGATAAATTTATTTCTAATAAAAAACCCGTATTTTACAAAACGCATTCTCTGAAATAAAATGTGCTTAAGGCAGCTGCAATTTGTTATACCAGTTTTATTGGAAGGAGTGGATTCGACGTTGGAACAAATCTTCCTGGACTATTTCAGACGCTTTGAGGATGAGATCTTTGCCGATCTTGAAAAGCTCGTAAGAGCAGAGGCCAGCACATCCGACACGGAAGCCCTGGAGAACGTGAGGCGCGTCCTGTCTGATATCATCACGGACAGAATCGGCGCCGCAGCATGCGAACTGGGCGGGGAACAGGGTCACAGTGTAGTATCCTTTGAAATCGGCAATGCCGGCAAAACAGTCACACTTGTCGGCCATTATGACACGGTTCATCCGGTAGGGAGCGTTGCCATCCGCAGAGAAGGCAACAGGCTGTACGGCCCCGGCGTGTACGATATGAAAGGCGGCCTGATCTCGGCAATCTGGACGGCGAAGGCACTTCAGGACATGAAACTGCTGCAACAGAAGCAGCTCCGGTTCCTGTTCAACGGCGACGAGGAAACCGGCAGCGAGGAATCCAGGGAAATCATCAAAGACCATGTTCTCGGTTCCAAAGCGGCGATTGTCTGTGAGCCCTGCCTCGTAAACGGCGATTTGAAGACCGGCAGAAAAGGCGGGTTTATGGCTGAGATTTCCATCGCCGGCAAGGCAGCTCACGCAGGGAACGACCATCAGAACGGCCGCAATGCGATCGAAGAGATGGCGAGAGAAATCCAGTATATCCATTCGCTGACAGATTATGAGAAAGGCACAACGCTCAATGTCGGTCTCTGCAGCGGCGGCAGCAAGGTGAATGTGGTTCCGGATTCGGCGGAATTCAAAGTTGACTGCCGCGTAAAGACGGTTGACGAGTATGATCGCGTGAAGAATATTCTTGCCTCCATGCCGGTAACTGTTGCGGGTACGGGCAGGAATGTTTCCTTCTGGGCGGAACGCCCGCCGATGATGGAGACGGAGGAGAACATGGCGCTGTTTCATCTGGCGCAGGAATCCGGCCGGAAACTCGGTCTCAGTTTTTCCAACCGTTTTGTCGGCGGCGGCAGCGACGGGAACTATATTTCCAGTTACGGCATTCCGACACTTGACAGTATGGGCCCGATCGGTGACGGCGCTCATACCAAGGATGAATACATCTTCATCGACCAGTACATCACAAGAATCGCTTTGTTAAGCTCCATAGTTTGGAAAATATAACATAGGAGGATATCATGAAAAAAAGCAAGCTGGCAATGCCCCATGTGTATCTGCTGATTATCATGCTGATAGTCCTTGCGGGTATTCTGACGTATATTATTCCTGCGGGTGTCTATGACTATGTGGAAGTCGACGGCAAGCAGGTCATCGATCCGAATTCGTTCCACTATCTGGAGGAATCCACCCCGGTCGGTATCTGGAGTATTATCACTTCCATCCCCGGCGGACTGATGAAACAGGCCAGTATCATCTTCATGGTGATTCTGATCGGCGGCGGCATTGAGATCGTTAACGGGACAAGAGCCCTGGATGCCGCAATCTCCAAAATCGCGCTCTCTCTGCAGAATATGCTCTATGTCTGTGTGCCGATCACACTGCTTGCATTCGGTTTCTTCGGCCAGATCGGCGCGCTGACCGCCTCGATGGCGCTGGTTCCTTTGGGGATTCTGGTTGCCAAGTGCCTTGGCGGTGATGCCTGCGTCGGCGTAACGCTGGTCACCGTAGCCGCGAATACTGGCTTTGCGGCAGCGGCGTTCAGTGCGCCCAACACAGGAATTGCCCAGACGATCTGCGGCATTCCGATGTTCTCCGGCTCTACCTACCGCATCATCTGCTGGCTGGTCCTGACTGCAATTAACAGCGTCTATGTCATCCGCTACATTAAGAAGATCCGCAATGACCCGACAAAGTCTGTCTGCCACGGGATTCAGACGGCGATTATTGAAGAAAAAGACGTCGATGTCCCGGAACTGACTCCGAAAAGGAAAGCGGTAGTGGCAGTTTTCCTGGTCGGTATGGCAGTTGTGATCTACGGCAGTATCAAGAACTGGAGCGCGACGGTTGACATTCCCATGATCTTCGTGCTGACCGGTATCGTCTGCGGTCTCGTTTACGGCTTTACGCCGAACAAAGTCATGTCCCTGTTTGTAAAAGGCTGCAAGGACGCAAGCCCGACCGGTATCATCTGCGGTTTTGCGGGCGGTATTTCGATCCTGCTTACCAACGGCAACATCATCCATACGGTTGTTCACGGCCTCTCGAATATCTCCAGCTCCCTGCCTGTTGCCGTATCGGCAATTGTCATGTTCTTCGCAAACACCATTATCAACTTCTTCATCCTCTCCGGCTCAGGTCAGGCCACGGTTGTAATGCCGATCTTCTCACCGCTTGCTTCGGTTCTCGGGATGAGCCAGCAGACCGCGGTTCTGGCGTTCGGCTTTGGCGACGGCCTTTCCAATGCGATTCTCCCGACGTCTGCGGCTACCATGTCCGGTATCGGTATTGCCGGCGTGCCGTATGACCGGTGGCTGAAGTATATCTTCAAGCTGTTCCTGGTTCAGTGCCTTGCCTGCTGCATCCTGCTTGTCATTGCGGTTGCGATCGGATACGGGCCCTGAGCGCCCCGGCTGAAGCCGAAAGTACCATGGATGTGAAGAATGAGAGAATTACAAGTTGGACTGATTACGGAAGCCGTCAGAAGACTGTGCATCGAATCGTCCTGTATCCTGAAACCGGATCTTCTGCTTGCATTGGAGAATGCACGGGACAGGGAAGAATCCCCTCTGGGGAAGGAGCTTCTCAGGCAGCTGCTTGAGAATGCGGAGATCGCGAAGCAGAACTTGCTTCCGCTCTGCCAGGATACTGGAATGGCCGTTATATTTGCCGACATCGGGCAGGACGTTCATTTCACAGGCGGCTCCCTGGAAGATGCGATCAACGAAGGGGTGCGGGCCGGTTACCGGGATGGTTGTCTCCGCAAATCCGTGCTGGACGGACCGTTTACAAGACGGAACACAGGGGATAATACGCCGGCAATCATCCACTACCGGATTGTCCCCGGAGACCGGGTTCATCTTTCGATGATGCCCAAAGGCTTCGGCGGCGAGAACATGAGCAGAATCTACATGCTGAAGCCGTCGGATGGAATTGAAGGCGTGAAGCGGGTGATTCTGGAAGCGGTGGAACAGGCGGACGGTTTCCCGTGCCCCCCGACGGTGATCGGCGTCGGTATCGGCGGTGATTTTGAAAAGGCGGCACTGAGCGCCAAGCACGCGCTGTTAAGGCCGGTAGGGGAACCCTCCCCGGATCCGTTTGCGGCAGATCTGGAGAAGGAACTGCTGGAGAGCATCAACCGCCTCGGGATCGGACCGCAGGGGCTCGGAGGCCGGTTCACTTCCTTTGCCATCCACATCGAAACATATCCCACCCATATTGCGGCGCTGCCGGTTGCTGTGAATATCAGCTGCAACTCGACACGCAGGGCGGAATGTGAGATATGACAGGAGAAAGAAATGAAACAGATCATACTGCCCCTGAGCGATCAGGCTGTTCATGGTTTGAAAGCCGGAGAAATCGTTTCCGCTTCCGGTACGATCTTCATGGCGCGGGATGCCGCACACAGACGAATGCTGGAGCATTACAGGGCTTCAGGCAGTCTCCCGTTTGACATCAAAGGCCAGGCCATCTATTATGCGGGGCCCACCGATGCGAAAGAAGGCTGTGTGATCGGCTCTGTCGGGCCGACGACATCCGGCAGGATGGATGCGTATACCCCGGCGCTTCTCGGCCTGGGTCTGAACTGCATGATCGGGAAAGGCCGGCGCTCGCAGGCCGTCATCGATGCGATGAGAGAGCACGGCGCGGTGTATCTCGCCGCAAACGGCGGTGCGGGTGCCCTGATAGCCCGTTCAGTGGAAGCCGCGGAGATTGTCGCGTATGAAGACCTCGGACCGGAGGCCGTGCGCAAGCTGATCATCCGGGATTTGAACCTGATTGTCGCTATTGACAGCAGCGGCAACAATCTGTTTGAGACTGAGCGCCTGAAGTATTCTTGCTGAAACAGGCCGGAATGGTTCTTCTTTGAAAATGCTTGTATCATGCGGACCGATCTGATATAGTCGGGATAGCTTTATGAGACAGGCTTCAGGGAGATCATTCCGGCGCTTTCTTCTGCCGGAACAATCCCGGGAGATATGGTGAAACTATGAACTTGAATCAGATCAGATACTTTCAAAGCGTGTATGAATGCCAGAACATCACCAAGGCGGCTGAGGAGCTCCATGTGTCTCAGCCGGCAATATCGTCCGCAATCCGTGATCTGGAAGAAGAACTGGATGCCGTTCTCTTCGTTAGACACAGGAGGGGTCTCATCGCGACAGATGCGGGAGCCGCGTTTTATGGGCAGGCATGCAGAATCCTGGCACAGTGCGAACAGGCCAAACAGCTGGTTTCTGAGACGGTTGAAAGAAATAAACGGGTCCGGCTTGGCATGGCTCCCATGTCAGGCTATGTCGTATTTCCGGAAATCTACCGGAAACTCTCCGAGGAGTATCCTGAGATCGAACTGGAAATCCTGGAAAAGGGGAGCTATGAACTGATTCGGGAACTGGAAGCGGAACGCCTGGACCTGATCATCATCCCCGACGGAGTTGATTATGATAACGGGGTAAAAAAGGAGATATTCCGGAGCCGCATGGTGTTTGCCGTCAACAGGAAGCACCCGCTCGCATCCAGAGACCGGCTTGAGTTGAGGGATCTGGAGGGCGTGTCCATCGCCATGTACCGGAAGGGTTACCTCCATAATGCAATTATCCGCAAGCTGCTGGAAGAGCAGCATATTACAACCGGTACGGTATCCGAGGTGTCCAGCTACAGCTCCCTCAAGATGATGGTAGACTGCACCGCAACAGGCGGGTTCCTGTTAAGGGAAATCGTGGAGAATGACGATGCGGTCAAAGTGTTCGAGTTCCCGGAGCTTCCTGAACTCCCGATCAATCTGGTCTGGAAAAAAGGGGTATACCTGACGAAAGCAGTACGGCAGATGCTCTTTTGTCTGCCACAGGACAGTTGACGGAAGCTTCCCGGCTTCCGTCATAGCATTCCTCTCTCCACTCCGCTTCCGGCCCGGGCTCACTCCGGCGCCATCCACCCCTCTCATCAGAAGATGCGCGGGTGCAGGTCGTAGCAGATCAAAAACATAACCTCTCTATAGGATATTTTTCTTAAGAAATTTTTCCCAAAGGGGGGTTTAAGGAAAGACGGTAAGCCTTGTATCCTCTGGCGGCATCCAGATTGAAAAACTCGATATAATGCTGGATATCACAGATTTCCAGGTCGACCTGGCTCAGCTCATCAGACAGCTGTACGCCGTAACGTTTGAGATCCTGGTAGAGCAGCTGTTGGCGGCAGGTGATCGCCTCCCAATCGAAGTCTCCGATCGGGATCGTTTTGGGCCCGGCACAGGTGTGGAGTGCCAGATAGGCCTCTTCCTCGGTGATGATTTCCCAGGAGGAGCGCATGGAGGAACTGATGGAATTATTCAGCACGTTTAATGCCTTGTCATAGTCCAGAAGATCCGCTTTTTCAATGCTGTTGGTTCTGCACCAGCCGTTGTTATTCCTGCGGTAAAGATATCCGCCTTCCTTATGAGCGATAATATACTTCATGATGGTTCTCCTTCCTGAAAGTCTCTGAATCTTTGGCTCTATCCTAAACCGATGCGTGTCGCAAAAAATGACTTGCCTATTCGCTTCCATCCGTTGCAAAGAAACCCTTCACCGGGATCTCCTGTCCGCGAGAGCGTAAAGAGTGAGGTTCCGTTCCTCCGCCAGTTCTTTTACGCGTGCAACAGAATTCATGTTCTTTGCCTCCTGTTCGTTTTTACCAGTCATCATCCATTATGGCGGAAAGGCCTTCCGCCTCGCCCACCCAGGTGGGGTCGTATTTCGTCCTGCCCATGACCGAACCGCAGGAGGGACAGGTGCTTTCAGGCCTTTTGGCCGCTGCACCGCAGGCGGAGCAGATGTACTCGTCAGAGTGGAAGAGGTGCGTCTTATGGATCCAGTGCGCTTTTTTCACAGTTCCGCATCCTCCTTTCATTCCGTTTGGAATTCATCTCTGTGTTCGCTGAAGAAGCTGTAGTATGCCTTCACGTCTTCAAATTCGGTCCAGGTCTTTTCCGTCACCGGTTCTTCATCCAGATCATAGATCTTTGCGCCGGGCAGGGAGAGCAGGATGGGGGAGTGCGAGGCGATCACAAACTGACAGCCGAAATGCCTTGCGGAGTCCGCGATGTACTTTGCAAGGTCCCTTTGCAGGGGCACGGAAAGGCTGTTTTCCGGTTCGTCCATCAGGTACAGGGCATTTTCCGTAATGTGTTCAACAAAGAAGCGCATGGCGCTTTCCCCGTTGGAATGCATGTCTACGTTGCGCATCAGGCGTTCCCGGACATACTGGGATTGAGATTTGGACTTCGCGTCATAGCTCTCTTTCCAGTCTTCGTAATCCTTGAGCGATTTAAGGCGGTGCTCGGTGTATTTGCGGCTGACGTAGTCCTCAAACAATTCTTCCCTCCGCACATCGATACGCAGTTCTGGTTCGTAAACTGCCACCCGGAGCAGAATATGTTTCTGGAGCCGCTGGAAGCTGTGGAAACAAAGTACATTAAACGGACGAATGGGCCGCTCCGGCGGCAGACAAGAAGCCTGATACACCCCCAGTATGCGAAGAGATTCATCAGGGCATATATCATCGATCAGCATACCTGCCAGGATACCATTATTGGCAGCTGTAACAGGAGAACGAAGCCGGCGGAAACCGAAGAACAGCTGCGGCGGACGGAGAGGCGGGAAAATGGGAAAGAGAGGGAAGTTGTGTCCTCAGAAGCAATACCATTTTTTACCCATGTATCAAGATGAATGTTGATGCCAGCGAGATATGATAGAAGAATTGCAGTTTTGGACCAGCGCGACATGTCATTGAGTGCAGCAAACAATGAATGAGAGCTGATCCTTATTTGCCGTCTGATTTGAGCGGGTCAAGAATATACATTGCAAAGCTAAGGCACCATGTTTTATAGCCCCATCGGTGCCTTTCGCAGAAAGACGGATTATAGAAATGAACAACAACAGAGCTGTGAAGACAGGAGAGTATTCTCCCGCTTTCACAGCTCTGCACAGTTTTAGGTATGGTATTGTCCGAAGTCGGCGCTTATACCGCCGGGACGTCAAGCAGCTCCCCGCACCAGCCACAGTAGTGCATGCCGGCGGTTGTCTTCTTCCCGCAGTGCGGGCATACCGTTTTGGTGTGCACCTTCCCGGCCTCGGCTTCCGCGATAACCTTTCTGGCATCAACGATCGCGGCATAGCGCTCCTTGATGTCCGGGCCGACGCTGCGGTCCCCGTCCAGCATGATCACGGTGAGATTCCCGATCTCCCGGGTCATGACGGAGATGGTCTTCTCCGCTTCCGCGGCTTTGCCGTCCTGTTTGAAGTTGGCGTTTGCGGTCTTCATCCCGCTGACCACCCGTGCGGTTCCCGCATACGCTTTTCCCATGATGTTTTTCATTGTGTTGGTTCCTCCTTGTTTTGATGATGGTGTAAGCATACAGGAGGGGTGTTTTGAAGTTGTTCGGGAAATGTTTGTGGGATATTAAAAAAGACGAGCTAATCCGGTTATGAAAAGGAATGAATTATCTTGACTTACCCTATTAAATAGGATATACTGGCATTGGGAAGAGAGGAAAAATAGAGATGACAAGAGAATTTGTTGAATTGCCCGGGTTCCGTTCCGACTGGAAAGAACTTGGTATGACAGACTCGGATCTGAAGCGTCTGCAAACGGAGTTGCTGATGAATCCGAAGCTCGGAGATATCATGCAAGAAACCGGCGGCGTCCGCAAAATGCGTTTTGCGTATGAACATCGCGGCAAGAGCGGTAGCATTCGAGTTGTCTACATTGATTTTGAACTACGCGAACGGATTTATCTGCTTGCAGCATTTGCAAAAAGTGTACAGGCAAACCTGACCAAAGCGGAGAGAAACAATCTCAAAAAACTTGTTAAACTGCTTGAGAGTTAGAATGGAGGCGCCAAAATGAGTGAGTTTTATGATAAAATTGCCCGTGGCCTCAATGAGGCGATTGCCTTTGAAAAAGGGGAATTAACAACAGCGAAGACCACAAAGTATACCATTATGCCGGTTTCTGAATTTGCCCCTGGAGAGATAAAAGAAATCCGAGCGTCTGTTGGTATGACGCAGGCAGTATTTGCCGCATACATGGGCGTATCTAAGAAAACAGTTGAGGCATGGGAATCCGGACAAAACCACCCTGCCGGTGCAGCCTGCCGGCTGCTGTCCATCACAAAGTCCGATCCGTCATTCCCCCGCCGCTCCGGTATTGTTGCATAGTGAAAAAGAGTAAATGAACAGTAGAGCTGTGAAAGCGGAGAAAATTTTCTCGCCTTCACAGCTCTATAGAAATGGAACAAAAACGGGCTATCCGATACAATTCTTTGAATGGGATCGGGAGAAAACGTAGAATGTTGGTTAAAGCGAGATGAAAAGGTATTTTTGCTCGTTCATCTCGCTTTATCTGCAATAAATAGCGTGATAAGGCGAGAGGAAATGGAAAAATGTTGAAATCGAGGGATTTCCTCTATCTGCGGGCACTTCAGGGGTTCAGCACGAGACAGACAGAAAAAAATAAAAACCAGCAGGGACTGCCTCGCCGAACCCGGCGACGCAGTCCCTGTCACATTATGGGGGTATGATTAAAACAGCAGAGAGTAGTAATCCTCAAAGATCTTTCTCACGCTTTCAACGTGATGCCGGATGCAGGCCTCCGCTTCCTCCGCATCTCCGGCACGGATCGCTGCAAGGATCTTCCCGTGCTCTTCGTACGAATGTGCGTCACGTCCCGGGACCAGAATTGTCTTTGCGTTGTACTTGCGCATCTGGTTCTTCATATGGACCAGCGTATCGGTGGCCATCTTGTTGGGGCAGGCGGCGTAGATCGTGGCATGGAACTGCTGGTTCAGGGCGGAATAGCCCATCAGATCGTTCTCCTCCCGGCGCTGGCCCATTTTGGCATAGATGGCTTCCAGCCTCTCCAGGTCCTTTTTGGTGAAGTGTTCGACCGCGAGGCGCGTGATAAAGCCCTCCAGCTCCACACGGAACTCCAGGTAGTCCAGAACTTCCTTTTTGGAATAACTGCGTACCTTTGCCCCTTTGTTCTGCTCGATGGTGACGTACGAATCGTTTTCCAGCATGAGCAGAGCTTTTTTTACGGTGTTGCGGCTGACGTTGTATTCCGTCGCAAGCTCTACTTCCGGAAGGCTCTCAGAGGGGGAGTAATACCCCTTTTCGATCCTGTCTTTGAGCTTCTCGTACACCATTGTCGTCTGATTCATTTTTGCCATTGCCGGGCGCCTCCGATCGCGGGAAAATTGTAGAACAACATTGCTAAGACAATATATCACGAGACCTCCAGTTTGTCAATGTCCGCAAACAGGGGAGTCCAGAGAAGATTGTTCAACAATATTGAGCAAAATATACAAGAACAGAACTGAAAAATTGGAGGACATGCCGAATTATCAGAAAAGCGGAAAAAGAGGGTTGACAGTTATACAAAATTGTTCTACAATCATGACAGTCAAACAAGAGCGAAAATTGAAAGGAGCAATTACTGTGAACCTCAAGGAAATTCTCAAAGGCGGCTACGATCTGCACGTACATTCCGCGCCCGACTGTCTCCCCCGCAAGATGGATGACATCGACATGGCGGAGCGGATCACGGATTCCCCTCTCGCCGGCTACGCCATCAAGAACCACTGGACCTCTACCGCGGGCAGAGCCAAGCTCATCAACCGTCTGTACCCCGGCTGCGATGCCGTCGGCACCATCACCCTCAACAGCGCGGTCGGCGGGCTGAACCCGACGGCAGTGGAGATGGCCGCACGCGGCGGCGTCAAGCTGGTCTGGTTCCCGACCTGCGACAACGAGCATGAGGCGGCTTACCAGTTCGACGGCAACCCCAACAAGAAGCTAGCCTTCTGGGCGAGCATCATCCTCGAAATGAAAGAGCAGGGCATCCAGACGCCGACCCAGAACTGCCTGGATGAGAACGGCGAGCTGAAAAAGGAAGTCCTCGACA
>CAZBXX010000059.1:0-13941 GCA_964495965.1 uncultured Oscillospiraceae bacterium
CGCTTCAACCGTGACACCACCGATCGCAACCGCACTTCACCCTTCGCCTTCACGGGTAATAAGTTTGAGTTCCGCATGGTGGGTTCCAGCGATTCCGTCTCCGGCGCAAACGTCATCATCAATACCGCCGTGGCGGAGTCCCTGCGGCTGTTTGCCGACCGGCTGGAAAACTGCGAGGGTGACTTTGACACCTGCCTTCACGAGCTGATCCGGGAGACGGTCCGGGAGCACAAGCGTATTCTCTTTAACGGCAACGGTTATGACGAGGCTTGGATCAGGGAGGCAACCGAGGTGCGGGGACTTCTGAATCTGTCCACTACGCCGGATGCTCTTCAGACCGTTCTGCTCGGGAAGAACATCGAACTTCTCACGCGGCACGGCGTGTTCTCGGAGGCGGAAATCCGCTCCCGCTATGAAATCTCCATGGAGAACTACGTCCGCACCGTCCGTATTGAGGCCCTGACCATGGTGGAGATGGCGCGCAAGGAAATCCTGCCTGCTGTTGTGCGCTACAGCCGGGAACTGGCAGAGACTGTGAACGCCAAAAAAGCTGCCTCCGAAAAAGTCAAATGCAGCTATGAGGCGAAACTGGTGACCTGGCTCTCCGCCCTGATTGACGGCATTGATGAGGCGGCCGACATTCTGGAGCACGGCGTTGCCGACATGAAGGGAGACGCCACGACCCAGGCCTTCCATATCCGGGATACGGTGCTGGGCCGGATGGATGCGCTGCGAAAGCTCTGTGACGAGGCGGAAACCGTCACGGCGGCGGATTACTGGCCTTTCCCGACCTACGGTGATCTGCTTTTCGGGGTCTGAAGTCCGGAAGGCGGATCCGGAGCGGGAGATTCCGTCATCATAACCCTGCTTAAGAATCAACAGTTTCGGAATGCCCCGGCGGCCTGCGGTTCCTGCGCGGACTGGCAGGGGCATTCGCCTGTCCGGAAAAAGATTGCGGGAAGTCTTTTCAAACATAGAATAATAAGGTATAATAAATAAAATTACGGTCTTTTGGGATCGTAGATTTGAAAGGGGGTTGAGGAATGGAAGAAGCAAGCGGGGTTCTCTTTAATATCGGCCCGCTGGCCGTGACGGGACGGGTAACGACCATGTGGGCGATCATCCTGATCCTGACGCTTTTTAGCGCCCTCGCCACGCGGAACCTGAAGGAGGTTCCGGGGAAGCTTCAGAACGCCGCCGAGATGGCGGTCAGCAAGCTTCGGGACTACTTTTACGGCTGCCTGGGGGAGGAACTGACGGAGAAGTACTTCACGGTGTTCGCCGCCTTCTTCATCTTTATCATTGTCAGCAACTATTCCAGCCTGCTGCCCGGGATGGGGCATCTGGTCGGGGCGAGCGTTCCGACGGCGGGGCTCAGCGTGACGGCGGGGCTTGCCATCTGCGGCTTCTTTACCAACCACATCATCGGCGCGAAGGAACGCGGAACCGGGAAGTATCTGCTGGGCATGCTGTCGAGCATGTCACTGCCGCTGTTTTTCCTGGCCATCATCGAGCAGGTGGTGCGCCCCTTCTCGCTGGCGCTGCGTCTCTACGGCAACCTTTATGGGGAGGAGATGGTCTCGGAAAATCTTTACCACGTTTTCCCGGTCCTGATGCCTCTCATCATGCAGGTCCTGAGCCTGCTTTTCGGCCTGATTCAGGCCATGGTCTTTACGATGCTGCTCTCCATTTACACAAGAGAAGCAGTGGAAGAAGAATAACTCCGGAAATACATTTCAGAAGAATCATGAATTGGAGGAACTACCCATGACATCATCCGCAATTATCGCCATTGCCGCCGCATTCTGCATCGCGTTTTCCACCATCTTCCCGGCCCTCGGCCAGTCGAAGACCGCCACTGCCGCAATGGAGGCCATTGCCCGTCAGCCTGAAGCTGCAGGGCAGATCCGTTCCACGCTGATCATCGCCATGGGCCTCATGGAGGCGCTGACCATCTACGGCCTGCTGGTCGCCTTCATGCTGGTGGCCAAGGTCTGACAGGATCGGGGATGAAGGACTCCGCGTGTGCACGCAATCTGGGCACGCGCCGCAGACCATCAAATAATCGGGAAGGAGACCGTCCATGGGTGCCTTAATCGGAGATCCGCGCATTTTTGTCTCGGAACTCATCTGGACCGTCATCAACTTCGTGCTGCTGATGCTGCTGCTCCGGCGTTTTCTGTTCAGGCCGATTCTCAGGGTGCTGGACAGGCGCAGGGCCGGGCTGGAGGAAAAGCTCCGGGTGGAGCAGGACGCGCTGGCGCAGGCCGAGGAAAACCGCGGCCGGCTTCAGGCTGAAAAGGAAGAGACCCGCGAAGAGGCCCGGCAGATCCTGAGCCGCTCCGCCGGGGAGCGCGACGCGCGCCATGCCGCGGCGTTGGCGGAAGCCCGCACGGAAGCGGAACGGACGCGTAAAGCCGGTGAAGCCGCGCTGGAGAAAAAACGGGAGCAGGAACAGGAACGGCTGCGCGAGGCTGCGCCGGAACTGGCGGAAATACTTGCCAGACGGCTGCTGGACGAGGACTGACGGGTATGGGTAGCTATGAATACAGCCTGCTGTACGGGCTGATAAACTTTGCAATCCTGGCAGGCGGCCTCGGCCTGGTGGGGCGGAAGCTGCTGCCAAAAGTCTTCGGCGGCAGACGGAAACAGATTGAAGAGGAACTGAAGGCGGCGGATGAGGCGCCTGCCCGGGCCGGGGAAGTGCTCCGGGGCATGGAGGCAGAAAACGCCGCCGGGAAAGCCGCCTGCGAGGAAATCCTGCAGGCAGCCCGGGAAACCGCCGCCCGGGAAGATGAGGCGGCGGATGCCGCTGACCGTAGGGCGACGGAAAAGCTGCACCAGGACAGCGAGGACGAGGTGATGCATCAGGTCCTCACACTGCGCAACGCCCTGGCCCGGGATGCGGTGCAGGATGTTGTGAAACTTGCGGCGGAGCGCATGATGCAAGGGGACTTCGCGGCTGCCCGGCAGCGCCTGACCGAGCAGCTGGTATGCCGCACCGAGGAAAACCTGCACATTACCCAGGGAGAGCGCGCGGCATATGAGGAGAAAGGCCTGCTGGAGGCGGAACTGATCAGTGCGGAACCGCTGTCCGATGCGCAGCTTGAACGGCTTCGGGGCGCGATTTTCCGCGCGCTGAAAGCTGCCGGTGCCGAGGTGAGGGAAGACTGTGTCAGTCTGGATGTCAGCATCCAGCAGGCCCTGGTGGGCGGCCTTCTCCTGCGCATCGGGGACACCGTCTACGACAACAGCCTGAAGGGAATGCTCTCCCGCATTCGCGACACAGTCAGCATCCGGGAGCATGACGACAAGAACCTTGTCCGGGCGCTGAAGGCGGAGCTTTCGGAGGCCGACCGCAGCCCGAAGGTCTACCAGAAAGGAACCGTTGTCAGCGTGACCGACGGCATCTGCCGCATTTCCGGCGTGTCGGATGCCATGGCCGGGGAGCTGATTGAATTTCAGGGCGGCCTGCGGGGCATGGTGATGGACCTGGAAAAGGACAACGTGGGCGTGGTGCTGCTGGGGGACTACTCGAACCTGCAGGAGGGCGATGAAGTGCGCCGCAGCGGCAGGATCATCGAGGTGCCCGTGGGCGAAGAACTCATCGGGCGCGTGGTGGATGCCCTCGGCAATCCCATTGACGGCCTCGGTGAGATCCGGGCATCCCATACCCGTCCCATTGAAAACCTTGCCCCCGGTGTCATTCAGCGCCAGCCGGTGTCGCAGCCGATGCAGACGGGCATCAAGGCCATCGATGCGCTGGTGCCCATCGGGCGCGGCCAGCGGGAGCTGATTATCGGCGACCGCCAGACCGGCAAAACGGCCATCGCCATTGACACTGTCATCAACCAGAAGGGCAAGGACATGCTCTGCATCTATGTTGCCGTCGGCCAGAAAGAGTCTACCGTGGCAGGCTGCGTGCAGAAGCTTCGGGAACATGGCGCCATGGACTACACCGTTGTGGTGAACGCCGGCGCCTCGGAGTCCGCCCCCATGCTCTATATCGCCCCCTATGCGGGCGCCGCCATAGGCGAATATTTCATGCATCAGGGCAGGGATGTCCTGATTGTATACGACGATCTTTCCAAGCAGGCCGTGGCGTACCGGGAAATCTCCCTGCTGCTGCACCGCCCGCCCGGGCGGGAAGCCTACCCCGGAGACGTCTTCTACCTCCATTCCAGACTGTTGGAGCGTGCGGCGCGCCTGAGTGAGGAGGAGGGCGGCGGCAGTATGACTGCCCTGCCGATTATCGAAACCCAGGCAGGCGACATCTCGGCTTATATTCCCACCAACGTCATCTCCATCACCGACGGGCAGATCTTTCTGGAGACCGAGCTCTTTAACTCCGGTGTCCGGCCGGCGGTTAACGTGGGCCTTTCGGTATCCCGTGTCGGCGGCTCTGCCCAGCTGGGCGCCATGAAGCAGGTGGCCGGAAGACTCCGGATGGATCTGGCCCAGTACCGCGAGCTTGCCGCCTTTGCGCAGTTCGGGTCTGATCTGGACCGCGCTACCCAGGCTACGCTTCACCGGGGCGACCGGATGACGGAGCTTTTGAAGCAGGGGCAGTACGCCCCCATGGAAGCCTCGGACCAGGTGATTTCCATCACCGCCGTCAGCGAGGGCTTTGCCGACGGTATTGAGTTGACCGAGATCGCCCGGTACGAGCAGGGGCTGATTCCGTTCGTAAACAGCCATTGGCCGGAATTCAAGGACCGCGTCAACACCGGCAGGAAGCTGGACCAGGAAGAACAGACAAGGCTGAAGGAACTGATCCGGAATTATACAGACGGCTTTTCTGCCTGAGAGCTGACTTGCGGTATGGGAGCGAGGTGAGAGCATGACAAGCCTGCGTGCCATTCGCACACGTATCAAAAGTGTAGAAAATACCCGGCAGATCACCAAATCCATGAAGATGGTGGCGGCTGCCAAACTGCGCAGGACGCAGGGCGCTTTTGCCACGCTGCGCGCGTTTGCCGAAGAGTGCGGCAGTCTGCTGCGGGAAGCCTCCGCAGCGGATGCTCTGACTGCTGAAAACCCGTATCTGCTGGAACATAACAGCAGGCGGAAGGTCTGTTATGTGCTCCTGGTCGGAAACCGCGGACTCTGCGGCACCTACAATCAGGCATTGCTGCGTTACTGCGAGAAGCTTGTGAAAGAACGCACCGTGGACCGCAGTGAGACGGAAGCCGGGGAGAAGACGGTTCCTTCTTCCGGGAGTGATTCTGAAAGGATACCGGACCGGGCGGCAGAAAGCAGCGAAGGCACAGCGGAGACGCCGGAGATCAGTCTTCTTGTATGCGGCCGCTGGGGCAAAGACCAGATTGCTGCCTCCGGAATCCCGGTGCGGGAGACGCTGGACATCGGCGATACGCCCGGCCGGGAGGAGGCTCTGGCATTTACCGAAAAGCTGAAGCAGCTATACCGGGACGGAGAAGCCGACGAAGTGGTGCTGGTTTACCAGCAGTACCAGTCTGTCCTGTCACAGTCGCCGGGGAGCAGAACACTGCTGCCGCTTCAGATACAAAACGGCGGTGACGGGGCGGATAAGGAAGGCGGGCGCCGGACAGGCAGCGAAACGGAGACCGTTCCCGTCAAAACGGAGTTTATTTTTGAACCGAACCGGGAGAGCATCGTCAATGCTCTGCTGGACATGTACCTGACGAACACGGTCCATGCGGTACTGCTGGAGGCAAGAACGGGCGAGCACTCAGCCCGCATGACGGCGATGACGGCCGCATCGGATAACACGGAAGAGCTCATCAGCAAGCTGACGCTGGAGCTCAATCACGCACGTCAGGCTGCAATTACCACGGAGATCACCGAGATTGCCAGCGGCGCCGAAGCGCTTCGGAATTCACAGGCCGGAGGATAACGAATGAACAGAGGAACCGTAAAACGGGTGATTGGCCCTGTTGTGGATATCCATTTTCCGGAAGGAAAGCTTCCGGAAATCTATAACGCCATCGAGGTGCAGCTGCCCGAACGCAGAATTGTGCTGGAAGTGGTCCAGCAGCTGGGCGGCCGGGATGTGCGCAGCATTGCGCTTTCCTCAACGGATGGAATTTCACGCGGAATGGAAGCTGCCGACACAGGATCCTCCATCACGGTCCCGGTCGGTGAGCAGACCCTGGGGCGGATGTTCAATGTGGTAGGTGATCCCATTGACGGGAAAGGCCCTGTGGAAGGCGCCGAGCGTCTTCCCATCCACCGAAAACCGCCGAAGTTTACGGAAATTCTCCCTGCAACCGAGGTGCTGGAAACCGGAATCAAGGTAGTGGATTTGCTGACGCCGTATGCCCGCGGCGGAAAGATTGGTCTTTTCGGCGGCGCCGGAGTCGGCAAAACCGTTCTTATTATGGAGCTGATCCGGAATGTTGCCTACGAGCATGGCGGATACTCCGTGTTTGCCGGTGTCGGGGAACGCAGCCGCGAGGGTAACGATCTCTGGAATGAGATGAACGAATCCGGCGTCATCAATAAGACTGCGCTGGTTTTCGGCCAGATGAACGAACCGCCCGGAGCCCGTCTCCGCGTGCCGCTCTCCGGCCTTACCATTGCGGAAAACTTCCGCGACCGGTCGGGACAGGACGTTCTGCTTTTCATCGACAACATTTTCCGCTTTACCCAGGCGGGCTCCGAGGTTTCGGCCCTGCTTGGTCGGATGCCCTCGGCCGTTGGATATCAGCCGACACTGGCGACCGAGATGGGCGACCTGCAGGAGCGCATCACCTCAACCCGGAACGGTTCCATTACCTCCGTTCAGGCAATCTATGTTCCGGCTGACGATCTGACGGACCCTGCCCCGGCAACGACCTTTGCCCATCTGGATGCCACTACGGTTCTTTCCCGTTCCATTGCGGAGCTGGGAATCTATCCGGCGGTTGATCCGCTTGAGAGCTCTTCCCGCATTCTGGAGCCGGAAGTCATCGGAAAAGAGCATTACGAAACTGCCCGTGCTGTGCAGCAGGTGCTGGAGAAGTACCGCCAGCTGCAGGATATCATCGCCGTGCTCGGCATGGATGAACTGGGTGTGGAAGACCGCGCAGTGGTGAACCGGGCCCGGCGCATACAGCGCTTTCTGTCTCAGCCCTTCCATGTGGCGGAGAATTTCACCGGCATGCAGGGCCGGTATGTACCGCTGAAGGAGACCATCAGGGGTTTCCAGGCCATCCTGGGCGGCGAAGTGGACGATCTGCCGGAGCAGGCCTTCCTGCTCTGCGGTACGATAGACGAAGTGGTCGCCAAGCGCGGCAGCTTCTGACGGAGGCACGGAATGGCAAAGGAATTCGCGCTCCGGATTGTGACGGCGGAGGGCTCCCTTCCGGAGACCCCTGTCACATACTGCAGCCTGCAGCTTCCGGAAGGGTCTCTCGGTGTTCTGGCAAACCATGCCCCGATGCTGTGCGCTCTCCCGAAAGGGGATCTCTTTTACCGGACTCAGGATGGGGGCGAACACCGGCTCCGGCATTCGGCAGGAATTGCGGTTGTCCGGGATAATACGGTCACGCTGCTGGTTGACAGTGCAGAGGAGAATGGGCCGGAGCGTGAGCACAAACCGGGGAGATAAAGGAAGCAAACCGGAGAGATCAAGAAAACAGAAGCACGGAAGAAGAAATCCTTCTTCGGTGCTTTCTTTTCTGTGCGGTCTGTGTTACAATCACTTTCAGTCCAGGAAACGGAGGATGACGTGATGCTGCAGTTTTTACGAAGAGAAGGTATTGATGAAAACCTGATCGGCCGGGTTGAAGCGTTTCGGGCAGCCTATCCGGTGGAAGGCGATGTGCGGCGCATTCCCAATCCGCATTTTCACTATTACGGGAAAGAAATCTGGCAGAAGGCGCTGACGGCCCTCCTTGCCGGGGAAAACATTCTGCTGGTAGGGCCGAAGGCGACCGGCAAAAACGTTCTGGCGGAGAATCTTGCCGCGGTTTTTGCCCGGCCGCAGTGGGATATCTCGTTCTATCTGAATACAGATGCGGCATCTCTCATCGGAACCGACACCTTTGTGGGCGGTGAGGTCCGTCTTCGTGAAGGCCCGATTACACAATGTGCAAAAGCGGGCGGTTTCGGCGTGCTCGATGAGATTAACATGGCGAAGAACGAATCCCTTGCGGTTCTGCACGCAACGCTGGACTTCCGTCGCATTATCGATGTTCCGGGATACGACCGGATTGTTCTGGCGCCGGGAACACGCTTTATTGCCACCATGAACTACGGCTATGCCGGAACGCGGGAACTGAACGAAGCGCTGGCTTCCCGTTTTATGGTGATCCAGATGCCGATTATCAGTGTGGAGAACCTGAAGAAGCTGCTGCAGGCACAGCACCCGACGCTCAGGGAAGAGTACCTGGATCAGCTTGCCATACTGTTTGGGGAAATCCGCAAGAAATGCGAGAGTGCGGAGATTTCCACCAAAGCGCTGGATCTGCGCGGACTCCTGGCTTCCGTCTCCCTGGTGGAGAACGGGCTGAACCTGGGGGATGCCCTGGAACTTGGCATTGTCAACAAAAGCTTCGACGACTTTGAACGGCAGCTGATCCATGACATTCTTGCCGCCCGCATTGACGGCACAGCCACACGGGAACAGCTGTTCACAGCATGATTCAGGAAGTATCGGACCTCCAGAGGAAACGGGCATATAACCTGATCTGGAATGCGGCTGCAGACTACGCCTTTACACCGGACTTCAAGTTCTACACAGAAGACGGAACGGCAGACGTGTACTGGAACAGCATCCTCGGCCTTGCCAGGAAGCACTATGACTATGAGCAGCTGAGAAGGCTGTTCCGCGGTCTGGAAACCGAAGAAGAGGCCGGTGAATACGAAAGCCTGATCTGGCTGGGACTGGAAAACGCCCTGGTTGCGAAGGAAGCGGACAGCAGGCCTGCTCTCCCGGCGCTGCAGCGACAGTATGCGGCAACATATCTGGAGCGGTACGGCGGGGAAAAAGCGGAAGATGACCGCTTTTTCGATTTCCTTGCGAAGGCACACTACAGGCGGATTCTCGGCCTGGAACAGAAGCTTTCAAAGTATGATCTGAGCCTTCTGGATGAACTGGAGTTTTCGCCGGCGCTCAGCACGGAAGAACTGATCGCCGAAGCAAAGCGTCTGCTGGAAAAATGGTTCAGGATCCGCGCAAAAGAACGGGAACAGGAGCACCGCACATGGACACTGCCTGGGTTCCGGAGGGGAGAACAGCGAAAACGCGGCAAGAGTAAGCTCCGGCGTTTCGGAACAGGCTTCGCGGAACATCCCCGCCCTGATGATGGCGGCAGTGAGCTGCCGGATGACTGGATGGAGCGCCGGACAAGTCTTACGGAAGAAGAATTGCGGGCCTTTATGGCGGAGAAATACGGCAGATCGGTTCTTCGGGAAGACCGGATGCTGGAACTGGAAAAGAAGCTCTGCACCGGGAACCACAGGAACTGCCACCTTCATATCACCCGGGGAGACGCCGCAACTGCCCACATTCGAAACGGCTTCGAAGCACTGCAGAAGGAGAGAGAACAGGCTCAGATTGCGAGGAACCGGGCAACGTATTACGCGCATGAGGCGCGTAACCGGATCGCAATTTCCAAACTTGTGGAGAAGATTCAGAACTCGGTCCTGCTGTATCTTCAGCCTGACTTGGTCCGGGCCGATGCGGGAGATCTGGAAGCGGGGCGGGTTTGGCGTGCGCTGGAGCTGGATGACAGAGATGTCTTCCGGCGGAAGGAAAACAGCAATGCCGGCAACGTCAGCGTGGATATTCTGTTGGATGCGTCTACATCCCAGAAGGGGAGACTGGAGAGTATCTCAGGGCAGGCGTACTGCATTGCCGAGGCGCTGACCCGCTGCAGGATCCCGTGCCGCGTGATGAGTTTCTGCTCCATGACGGGGTATACGATTGTCCGCATTTTCCGGGATTACAGGGAAGCCACGGCGAATGACAGAATTTTTGAATATGTGGCAAACGGCTGTAACCGCGACGGGCTCGCTGTGCGCGTGCTGCACAGCATGATGAACGATTCGCCCTGTGAACACCGGATGCTGATTATCCTGTCTGATGTGAAGCCACAGGATGTGGTCCGGATTCTTCAGGAGGAAGACGGCGAATATGTTTCCTATGAAAAGGACGTCGGAATCCGCGACACGGCGTACGAGGTGCGAAGAACCAGAGCAGACAGCATTGCGGTGATCTGTGTGTTTACCGGAGATGATGAGGATCTTCCCGCAGCAAAAACTGTTTACGGCAGGGAATTTGCCAGGATCCGCTCGGTGGATCAGCTTGCAGACACGGTCGGGCTGCTGATACAGAACCAGATCAAAAACCTGTGAGCGAGAGAGCGGCATGCGGCAGCCGGATCCCTGGCGGTTGCCCGGACGGTTTAGAGGAAATGTTTACACAGACGGTTCAGGGAAAATGCATTGACCTGAAAGTGTGATGATGTTAAAATAATAAAACGATGCGTTCAGGCATCGGAGAAGGAGTGGCCAGCAATGAGATACAGTCGCCCGGTGCGTATCATATTCGGAATCCTGATTTTTGCCCTGTTCTTCTGGTATCAGAGCAGATGGTTTCAGAATGCCGTCTACTTCAGTCAGACTGAGGCTGCCGTAAGTTCCTTCATGGAGGAGGAAGAAGACGATCAGGAGCCTGCGGAAGAAGCGGAAGTCCAGGCTGCAGAAGCAGCAGTTCCCGCCACGCCGGAGCCGACCCTTCGGCCGGAGGAGGAGAAGGCGGCCGCACTGGGTCTTCCGTCTCCGCCGGAAATTGACGTGACGCAGTTGCAGTATGTGCTGGTAAACGGTGACCATCCGCTGGATCCCATTAGCTATGAGCCGGAAAACCTGGTTTATCTGAACATGACCGGAGATGACACCGAGATCCGGACAGAGTATGACGGAAACCGCCAGAAGGTGGATGCCCTGATTGCACAGCCTCTTATTGACATGACGCAGGCGTGTAAGGCGGCGGGTAACCCGATCTATCTGTCGTCCGGTTACCGCGGCTATGATGAACAGCGGGCTAACTTTGACAGGGTCAATGCCAACAACGGTATTACCGACGGCAGAGACGCCGAAGGGAATTACATCACCATGCCTGCCGGATGCAGTGAACATCAGACCGGGCTCTGCTGTGACATCACCGACCGTTATTACGAGGTCAAGAATGATGACATTGTGAACTCGGCGACCGTGCAGTGGCTGTCTGCCCACTGTGCCGACTATGGCTTTGTGCTGCGCTTCCCCCAGGATAAGAAGGCCATTACGCACGTGATGAGTGAGAACTGGCACTTCCGCTATGTCGGGGTCGAGGCGGCAAAATATATGACGGAAAACAACCTGTGCCTGGAGGAATTTCTGGCGCTTTACGGAGTGGAGTAAGGGCTGATGAAAAAAACACTGTGCCGCATTCTGCCGGCTGCGCTGCTGACTGCCATTCTGGCCCTCAGTGCCTGCGGTATCCAGAAAACAACGGATACCGTACCGGTCGAAACACCGGAACCGACAGTTGAGGCTGTACAGGAAGCCGTGGTGGAAGTGGAGGAAGTTCCTGCTGAAGCAGAGGAAGCTGCAGTGAGCGGTGTCACAGGAATTCCGGGGGCAGTTGACCCGTCCACGCTGCCACCTAAACCGGATATAGACATCACCAGCTGGGAGTTCATCTTCAACAATTCCTTTAACAGCATTGCAGAGTACTCAGCACCCTACGGAACCCTTGGGCAGCAGGGGATTCACGCAAATATTGTTCAGGATGCCATGGACTTTATGCAGGGCGCACGGGACGCGGGCTTTAACATCTGGTGCAGCCGTGCCCTGCGGAACTACGAGTATCAGGACACCAGTTTTCTGAATTTTCGTTTTAATCAGGCAGAAGACGCCTATTCAGCTGCCCAGCAGATGCTGGGACCGGGGCTCAGCGACCATCAGACGGGGCTTGCTCTGGATTTTACAGACAGGATGGATTATGACGCTTCGTATCAGGAATTTGACGATGATTACATGAAGGATACGGAGCTGTACCGCTGGCTGGTAGAGCACTGCGCGGAGTACGGTTTTATCCTGCGCTACCCGGAAGGCAAAGAGGCTTTTTACGGAACGCCCTGCAATCATCCGGCGCACTTCCGCTACGTCGGGAAGGAAGCGGCAAAGTATATTATGGAGAATAATCTCTGTCTGGAGGAGTTCATCAAGCTGTATGATGAAAGCCTGGTATTTATGCCGAGACCGTAACGGGAAAGGGACTGCCGGCTTTTGGCAGTCCTTTGTCTTCGGAAAGGAGGAAACAGACGCTTGAGGGGGAAACGGAAAGCTGCATACAAGCGCGACCTGGCTCTGGCGGGAATCCTCCTGATTGCCGCAGTGGCGCTGCTCCTGCTGATGCGCGGCAGACAGACAGAAGAGACCGTTAGCGGGCCGGTCGCCGTGGTGACCGTGAACGGGAAAGAGGCGGGGCGTTATCCACTGACAGATGATGGAACATTTCCCCTGAACGGCGGCAGCAATGTGCTGGTAATTTCCGATGGGGAAGCCTGGGTGAGCGAGGCCAACTGCCCGGACAGGATTTGCATGGGTATGGGGAAGATCAGCAAAAGCGGGGAATTCATTGCCTGTCTTCCCAACCGGCTGATCATTACGGTGGAGGAGACCGGGGCCCAGAGCCCGGACGCCGTGACCTGACGAGGATGCCATGAAGACAAAAAAACTGACCGTCATGGCGCTGACCGTCTCGGTGGCCATGGTCCTCTCCTTTGTGGAGAGCCAGATTCCTGCCTTTGTCGCAGTGCCCGGCATCAAAATCGGCCTTGCCAATATCGCGGTAGTATTTGCGCTTTACCGTCTGGGCTGGAAGGAAGCGGCAGGCATTTCCCTGGTACGGGTGCTGTTGGTTTCCCTGCTGTTCGGAAGCGCGGCAAGTCTCTTCTACAGCCTTGCCGGTGCCGTTCTGAGCCTCGCCGGCATGGGTATCATGAAAAAAACAGGCCGCTTCACGGAAATCATGGTGAGCGTTACCGGCGGGGTCCTTCATAATATCGGACAGATCGCCATGGCGAGCCTGATCCTGGAAACGGATGCGCTGCGCTACTATCTTCCCTTCCTGCTGGTCAGCGGAATTGCAGCAGGCGTAGTAGTGGGCCTTGTGGCGGCGGTTCTGGTCCGCCGGATTCCTCTGCCTTAGGCAGCCTGTCGGGGTTTTACCCGGAAAAAATGAACGAAAAAGAACAGACCGGAGCGGCCAGCTGGCCGCTCCGGTCTGCAGTTCTGTTGGTTTTCGGATGACCGAGGACGGTCTTCCGGGGGATTATGCTTTCTTGCCAAAGTAGTTGCGTTCCGTATCCTTCCACATGGCCGTGCAGGCAGCGAGGGACAGGTAAGCCTTGTCCGGCATCTCGCTGCGTGATGTAATGGCAATGGGAATCTTAGCGCCGACCAGAATGCCGCAGCCGGTAGCGCCGCCGTTAATTTGCAGGACTTTGGTCAGCAGGTTGCCGCTCATCAGGTTCGGCACGACAATGCCGTCGAATTCACCGCAGTAGGGGCAGTCGAAGCCCTTCAGGCGTGCGGCCTCCTTGCTCATGATCAGGTCATAGGCAATGGGCCCGGCAATATTGCAGTCGGCAATCGGGCGGGAAAGGTGCTCACGCACCATGGTCTGATCTTCCACGGTATCCCTCATCTGGAAGCTCGGCTTTTCAACCAGGGCCAGCAGCGCAATGTTGGGATGTTCAATGTCAAAAACCCGCAGCGCGCGCACGATGTTCTTCAGCACCTCGCGCCGGCCGTCGGCAGAGGGATTAATCAGCAGCGTAACATCGGAAATTGCAAGGAGTTTTTCGTATCCGGGAATCTTCAGAAAGACCACATGGGTAACCAGACGGTCATCCCGTACCAGATGATTTGCCTTGTTGAGTACCGGCATCAGGAAATCACGTGTGGAAGTGTTGCCGCGCATTA
>CAZBXX010000060.1:0-13777 GCA_964495965.1 uncultured Oscillospiraceae bacterium
TCAAACACATGACCTGAGTAGAAAAAGAGAAACCTCTTGATATCTTTTTCGGGCGAACGCAAAAAATGTGATTGGGAAAGAAAAAAACCTCGTTTTTCATTGAAAACGAGGAGAAAAAGGCAAGTTTGGCGGATATCTTTTTCGGGCGCACAAGACACTAAAAAGACCGATTTCGTTAAGAAATCGGTCTTTTTCTTTACATTTCGAAAGAAATATTATTTTTTTATCTCAATTGAGGGGGCGAATCAGTGGTGAAATAGAACGTGCTTATATAAGTATATTCGACAGAAATCGAGGAAAAACACAATTACTCGACATTTACCGGATTGTTTTTTCACACCGTTTATCTTGCCCGTGCAAACACGTTAGACCTTACTCCTGCTGGCTTGTTCTCAGCGCTTCAGAGGAAAGAATCCTCATGAGGGCCGGGAGCAAACTACGATAGAGCGGATCAAGAAACACAAGTTGTTTGACAGAGTTATTCAACGCACTCCCAGACAAAAGAGCTTTCTTTATTGCTTCAACGAATAGAGTTTGGTATAATCACATCGACAAATCGGGCGTTGAGAGCTGATGCAAGATGCTTGCTGAAATGGCAGAATTCTTTGATGCTCGATTCAGCGGATATGGAGTACATCCGTCGATGATCTTGATTTGTTCATGGGATTCGCGGTGGACACAAATAACAAATGGTAAGGGTGTGGGATAATGGAGTTTCCATATAATCAAAACTCTCTGAGGTTCCATTTTGTTCGTGTGCTGCTGGCAGGCAAGAGGGAATTGACTGCCGAAGAGATGTCGGACAGGGCCGGAAAACTGGGCCTGCAGTGGATCAGCCCTCCCTTGCTTGTAGCAGAGATCGCACCATATTTTACCGGGAACCGCGAAAAAAACGTTGTAAGAATCTGTCAGTTTGTTCAGACTTTTCTGGACAGGCGAGAATGTAAAGCAATCTGTGTACTCAATGAATATGACAATATTCAGGTGCTTCTGCATACCGATAGTGATGTTAAGACAGAAAACGTGGATTTGCTCTTTGCGGAACTGAGAAAGAGCCTTATCGATGAATACAGATGCGAAATCTTTATCGGTATCGGCCGTCTGACAAACTCGTTGACTGCAGTTGCGGGTTCCGCAGTGGATGCAAGGCAGATGTTGGCATATCGTTTTCAGTATGCAGAAAAAGGAATCATCAATATTGCCAACATCATCCATTTTCAAAGCAATAACCAATATGGTACTGAAACTGCCATCAGTCGTGTAATTGGATGCTTTCTGGACGGAAACCTCGGGAAAATGTCAACGCGTCTTGACGAGTTGGTTCAGAGCGTTCGCAGACGACCGAATGCATCACAGACAAGCGTCAAGAGAACGTTAATTGAACTTGTGGTACGAATACTGAATACTGCTTCCGATGCTTATGGGGATGTAGATGTAGTTCTCAATGACAGGGACCCGTATCGTTGGATACTCAGCCAAAACCGCATCGAAACAATAACGGACTGGATCATGGAACTGAGTACTCAGCTGCTTCAAATGATGAATGCACAGATCAAGCAGAAAGAGAGAGATGTTATCGGTATTGCATATCGTTTTATTGAAGACAATTTACAGAATCCGAATCTATGCCTCCAAAGCGTAAGCGAGGCGGCCGGATTATCAAAGAATTACTTTTGTGAGTTTTTCAAAAAAGAAGCTGGAATGGGGTTGAACAGTTATATTGTCGGGCGAAGAATAGAAAAAGCAAAGGCCATTTTGCGGACAACACCCATCAGCAATAAAAATACAGCGATTCTTTCCGGCTTTTCTTCGGCAAGCTATTTTAACAGAGTCTTTAAGGAAGCTGTAGGAATGACACCGACCGAATACCGAAGAAGCAACAGAACAGATACTCTTCCGGAAGAAAGTACTACTTTCTGAACAATCTATAATTTATTTTTACGCATAAGTCGTTTATAATTGAATTTAGTCGAGAAGTAGTTGAAGCCGGCTTTCTATACGCAGATCCGTATGCTCAGGGCAGATAAATGGCATATCTGTTATGCCGGATATGATGATTTCTGTAACAACCCCGGGCTTTGCTGTCATTAAAAGATAAGGATTCAGGTAAACGGGATCAATTCATTTCTCAAATTCCACAAAAATCTTATTGCCGTCCATCGTTTCTGTGAGACGCCGACCCAGATCGGGAGCATGGGCCGGATAATCCTCCCGATAGTGCGAGCCCCGGCTTTCCTTTCGGAGTTCCATAGCTCTGGCAAGTGTGTCGACTACCGGGAGCATGGATTCCAGGCGCTTGGCGAGAACAACATCAGGATAGTTCTCTTCCGTGAGCCTCGAGACCGGTTTCTTTTCCGCTTCCAGGCGCTGCTGCATAACGTGAATGCTGTCCCGCACATGACAGAGGCCGCGCCCGGTCCGACAAATGGACAACTCACGGAAGGTGAGGTCCTGGATTTGACGGATCATATCCTCGGCACCCGCAAAGGTAAACAGTTCCGGGGTATCCTCGGGAGCAGGACGGCGCTCTGAAACATCGGCGGCGAATGCCGCGGCATTGCGGCCGGCAATGGTGCCGAAGGTCAGGCAGTTTGCCATGGACATGCCGCCGACCCGATCTGCACCATGCATACCGCTTGTGGCCTCGCCGCAGGCGAAGAGACCCGGCACACAGGTTTCGGCCCGTTCATTGATGCAAATGCCCCCGTTGGAGGCATGATAGTAAGTGCCGATCAGAATATCGTCGTCCATGGTCAAGCCAAGTGTTTCCTTGAGCCAGATAAAGTAATGGTCCATAAATTCGGATTTGTAGGTTTTCAGCACATCATTGTATTTGAGCGTGACGCCCTGTCCGGTAGCCATCTGTGTCTTGAAGATCAGAATATCCAGTGCCCGTGACGGCAGCTCCGTGGTGAACGGGCCATGGGTGGATCGGATTTCCAGCGCCTTATGCCATTCTTCCGGCGTTCCGTGAGAAAGGATCTGTCCGGTGACGGGATCCTTGAACTGACAGTATTTGTAGGTCCGCTCATTGGTGATGGTCCCCGGAAAGGGATCGATGTAGCCCGGAATGAATTGCATGAACTCGATGTTGGTCAACCTGGCCCCAGCAGAGAGCGCCAGATACTGGCCCATAACGGAGATGTTTTTATTTCCGTAGCGGTAGCGGTACAGGGAACTCAATCCTCCGGAGGCCAGAATAACGGCTTTACAGGAAATATATACGAGCTCTCCCCGGGAGAGTGCGAACGCGCCGCAAATCATTCCGGACCGCTTTTCCAGACGGAGTATTTCCGTATACGGAAGTCGGCAAACACCAAGCCGGGTCATGGCTGCGTCGTAACGCTCTATGGTATGCTTTTTGTTGAAAAGGTGAAAATTCCGGTGTTTCCGGTCAAAACAAGGGATGAATTCGGCCTTCGTGTTGTCCTTTGGTTCCTCAAAATGAATGTTAAAGCGCTTTAGGTCCATCACTGTGGGCACAACGTTGCTTACCAGAGTCCGGACCAGCGGTTCTTGGGCCATGCCGCGGCCGACGGTGCAGATCTGTTCTACCAGATTATCGACGTCGTTTTCATTTTCCGGACCGATGATACCGAAGCCGAAGTTGGCATTTCCGAAGGTGGAACCGGAAAAAATATGGCTTTCCGTCACCAAAGTGACGTTGGCGCCGCTTTCGGCGGCACAGGTGGCGGAGACGATTCCGGCAAGACCGGAGCCGATGACCAGAACATCTGTTTGAATGGTTTTCATGGCGTTCTCCTTGCGGTTGTATTATTGAATCTCATTTGTCCGATAACGGTGTTCATCTGGTAAAGAGTATACCATAGGGAGTGTAGTTTTCAATCGCCTTTTATTCGGGTGGTTGTAAAATAAAAAATAATGATTTAGGAGGAAGAAATGAAGAAAGCAATCGCATTACTTCTGGCTCTCGTCATGGTGTTCGCGCTGTGCGCCTGCGGTCAGCAAGCCGCGCCCGCCGCCGAAGCGCCCGCCGCCGAAGCGCCCGCTGCCGAAGCCCCCGCCGCCGAGGCGCCTGCTGCCGAAGCGCCCGCCGCCGCTGAGGAAAAGGTCCTCTACGGCAACCAAGGTCCCGCCGAATTCTTCGAGTATCCTTGGTGGAACGCAGGATGCTACACTTATCAGAAGGCTCTTTTTGAGCCCCTGATCGGTATGGATGAGAAAGGTATGCCCACTACCCGTGAGGGCATGTCGGAATCCTATGAATTGTCTGAGGACGGCCTGACTCTCACAGTCAAGCTTCGTGACGGACTGAAGTGGCATGACGGGGAGCCTGTCACTGCCGACGACGTCGTCTTCTGCACCGAGTTCGCCAATAATGAACTGATTCAGATCCAGTCTCAGGTCAAGAACTTCGTAAACAACGTTGAGGAAGTCACTGCAGACGGCAATGCGATCACCTTCAAGTTTAAGGCGATCAATGCCAATACGCTTCTGGGCGCGTCCCTTTTCCACATCCTTCCCAAGCACTGTCTGGAGAACGCGGATCCCGCTCAGTTCCAGCAGGATCAGTTCTGGCAGGCGCCCATCGGCTCCGGCCCGTTCAAACTGGACGAAGTGAAGATGGGCGAGTATACGACCCTGGTTCCCTTTGAGGAATACTGGGGCGGTGTCGCAGACTACTCCATCTATCTGAGCGTCTCTGCGGCCGACTCTGACCCCAACCTTGTTACCAATGCCAAGGCCGGTCGGATCGACTATGCTTATACCAAGTCCTATGCAGATGTCCAGGCGCTGGAAGGCGTCGAGGGCCTCACCATCGTGGCGGTTCCCATCCTGTATGACCGCCTGCTCCGTTTCAATCAGTTCACTCATGAAGAGGGTAAAGTGAGCCCGTTTGCGGATGCCCGCGTGCGTCAGGCGTTTGCCTATGCCATTGACCGTGCCACCATTGCCCAGCAGGTCTTTAACGGCGCCGTTACCCCCGGTGAAGGCACGCCGACGCCTCCGGGAGACAGCTGGCAGGAGCAGGGACTGAATCCCTATGCCTATGATCCTGCAAAGGCCAAGGAACTGCTGGAAGAGGCTAATTTTGATTTTTCAAAGAAGTATATCCTGGCCTACTATTACACCGATCAGGCTACTATTGACCTGATGGCTATCGTTCAGGCTTACCTCTCTCAGGTAGGCGTTACGGTTGAACCCAAGCTGCTCGAGGGCGATCTGGGTACGCTGCTCAATGGCATGCCCACCGATCGTCATCTGGATAAGGGTGTTTCCACTGTTGAGTGGGATCTGGCATACGCCGGCTTTGCGCCTTCCTGCAACACGGAATACTACAGCTACTACCACGGCGAGACCGGTATCCGGAACTATGCTCCTATTGACGACACCGTCACTGCTCTCATCGACAAGATGATGGGAACTACTGATGTGGCCGTCCAGAAGGAAGCCTATTCCGAACTGGAGAAGTTCTGGAACGAGAACATGTGGGAAGTCGCGCTGTATCACACGCCGATCTGGGTCATCCTCAGCGACAAAGTTGTTGATAATTTCCCCGCGATGGGCAACCCGCAGTTCTCCTGGGCCTGGAATATGCAGAACTGGACATTGAAGTAATTTAGAGCTTTAGCGGGCGGGGCACAAAAATGCGCCTCGCCCATTTTTTAATTTGAAATCCGTTTCTCCCGGCAGCGATAGTCGATCCATTTCAGTCGGCTCGTTCGGCAGCGGATCGTCAATAAAGGAGGTAAATTGTGGGAAAGTATATTACGAAAAGACTCCTGGTCTTTATTCCCATGGTGCTGCTGATGAGCTTTCTGATCTTCGGCGGCATTGAGTTAGCTCCCGGCGATTATGTCTCCAGCATGATCTCACCGGATATGCAGGCACAGATGACGGCGGAACAGCTGGATGCCATCCGCGCCGCATATGGTCTGAACGACCCGTTTATCGTTCGTTATTTTAAATGGCTGGGCCAGCTGCTTCATGGCAACTGGGGGTACAGCCTCTCCAACGGTGTTCCGGTCAGAGACATTATTCTGCGGAAACTGCCCATTACCCTGGAGCTTACACTGACGGGACTTGTTATTTCCGCTGTTTTAGGATGTCTCTTCGGTGTAATCTCCGCGTTGAACCGGGGCAAGGCGATAGACCACATTTTAAGTGTGGCAGGCGTGGTTGGCCTGTCCATTCCCCAGTTTTTCTTCGGCATGGTTGCCATTCTGATTTTTGCTCTGCGGCTGAAGATCTTTCCTGTCGGCGGGCGTACAACGCCTGAGATGACCCACTGGTACGAACACCTGCGGTATCTGATTTTGCCGGCGCTTGTGCTCGGGCTGACGCAGACGGCTTCCGTCATGCGTTATGCCCGCTCCTGTATGCTGGAGAGTATGAACAAGGACTACGTAAAAACAGCAAGAAGCAAAGGTTTACCGGAACACAGAGTCAACCTGCTTCACGGTTTCCGTGTCAGCATGACACCGGTCGTGGTGCTGTTGGCGCTGCGCATTCCCTTTATGATCAGCAGCGCGGTTGTGCTTGAGAACGTCTTCCAGTGGCCGGGAATCGGCATTACGTTCAAAGAAGCAGTCACAGGTTCTAACTATCCGCTTGTCATGATGATCGCATTGATCATGGTGGTCATGGTTATGGTCATCAGTTTGTTGCTTGATATTTTGACCCGCGTATTAGATCCGCGTGTCAAGTTCAATTAAGGCAGGGGGGGGTGAAGAACCGTGAAGCTGAGTGAACGACGTTTTAATCGTCAACTGGACAGAATCCGCGATCTGGAAGCTGCGGGCGTTCTGGCAAAGAAGAAAAAAGGCAGCAGGGCTGTACGCAAATTTATGAGCAACCGTCTGGCCGTGATCAGTCTTTGTGTGTTTATTATCATCGTCCTGGCATGCCTTTTTGCCCCGCTCATCACATCCTATAAACCGGAAGAGCTTAACTTGATGGAAATCCTCCAGAAGCCATCGGCAAAACATATCTTCGGCACCGATAAAATCGGGCGGGATCTCTTTTCGCGCGTGCTGTACGGCGGGCGTATCTCCATGCTGGTTGCCGGATCGGGGGCGCTTGGAGGCGCGTTGATCGGCGTTTTGCTGGGGTCTTTTGCCGGTTATAAGGGCGGCTGGTTTGACAAGATCACCATGCGCATCTCCGAGATGTTCATGTCATTCCCCCAACTGATCCTAGTGCTTGTCATGGTGGCTATCATGGGCCAGAGCACAAGGAATATCATCATCATATTTGTCATTACGGGCTGGAGCGGAATCTACCGGCAGGCTCGCGCCGCCATGCTCTCTATCCGTGAAGAGGAATACGTTCAGGCACTTCATGCATTTGGACTCGGGGACGCATTGATCTGTTTCAAGCATATGCTTCCCAATGCCCTGAGCCCCATTATCGTCAACATTACTATCAACATCGCCACCTTTATCCTGGAAGAAGCGTCCCTGAGCTTCCTCGGCCTTGGCGTCCCGATGATCGTCCCGACCTGGGGCAACATCCTCAACGCCGCTCAGGACATGTATACTTTGGAGAATGCGTGGTGGATCTGGGCACCGGTCGGCATCGTGATCTCGCTCTTCGTTATGAGCATCAACTTCGTCGGCGACGGCATCCGCGACAGCAGCGACGTGTCGATTCAGGGTTAAGGAGGCGGTATCATGGTGAACGACAGTGTGATTTCTGTTAAGAATATCAAAACCTACTTCTACTCCGAAAAACGGTGCAACCGGGCTGTCAATGGGGTGAGCTTTGAAGTCAGACGAGGCCGGACGCTGTGTATAGTAGGAGAATCGGGATGCGGGAAGAGCGTTACGGCGTCTTCCATTATGCAGCTTCTCCCGCGCCTGTCCCGTATCGAGGAAGGGGAGATCATTTATCACAGCGAGGATCGCGGTGACATTATCCTCAGTGATCTTCCCAGAAACGGAAAGGAAATGCGTTCCATTCGCGGCAAGGACATTGCCATGATCTTCCAGGATCCGATGACCGCTCTCAACCCGGTGTTCAAAGTCGGCTGGCAGATTTCAGAGAACATTCTCTTCCATGAGAACGTTTCGAAGAAAGAGGCCCATGACCGAGCGCTGGCCCTGCTGAATCAGATGGGCATCCCGGAACCGGAAAAGCGTATCAACCAGTATCCTCACGAGTATTCCGGCGGCATGCGTCAGCGCGCCATGATCGCGATGGCCATGAGCTGCAACCCCAAGGTTCTTTTGGCAGACGAGCCCACCACGGCTCTTGACGTTACCATTCAGGCACAGATCTTTGAGCTGATGGATAAGCTGAAAAAAGAACACAATACGGCGATCGTGCTGATCACGCATGATATGGGTGTCGTCAGCGAAATGGCGGACGATATTTTGGTTATGTACATGGGAAATGTGATTGAAAGCGGTACGGCCAGAGAAGTGCTGAAGAATCCGCAGCATCCCTACACCAAGGCGCTGTTGGCATCCATCCCGGTCCTTGGCAGAGGAAAAGACCAGCACATCGAGCCTATACGCGGCATGACGCCCAACCCGTACAACCGTCCCAAGGGCTGCCAGTTTGAGCCGCGCTGCGACTTTTCCTGCGATAAGTGCAGGGAACTGATGCCCGAAGAGAGAATATTGGAAGGCACCCACATGGTGCGCTGCTTTTACGGGGAGGAGGGCTGAACATGAATGAGAGAGTACCTTTGATCACGGTTAAAGATCTGAAAATGCACTTCCCCGTGAAAGGAACGAAGAAAGTCGTCCGAGCTGTAGACGGTGTGTCGCTGACAGTCTATAAAGGCGAGACCCTGGGGCTGGTAGGGGAGTCCGGATGTGGAAAGACCACGTTGGGTAAGGCGATCCTGCAGCTGATCCGGCCTACCAGCGGCGAGGTCATTTACGAGTTTGAGGATGGCCCCCGGGATCTTTGTAAAATGAGCAACAGGGAACTGGACAAAGCCAGAAAAGAAATGCAAATAGTATTCCAGGATCCCCAGTCTTCTTTGAATCCCACCTTTACCATCTTCCAATCCATGTCTGATCCCCTGGCCAAATTCGGCGTAAAAACCAGGCGGGAGCGCAGGGAAGTGGTGGGTAAACTACTGGAAGAAGTCAATATGCAGCGGGAGTATATGGACCGCTATCCTTCGGAGTTCTCCGGCGGCCAGCGCCAGAGAATAGGAATTGCCAGGGCACTGTCCATCAACCCCAAAGTAGTTGTTTGTGACGAGGCCGTCTCCGCGCTGGACGTTTCCATTCAGGCGCAGGTGCTGAATCTTCTGAACCGGCTGAAGGAAGAACGAAACCTTACCTACATTTTTATTTCCCACGATCTGAGTGTCATTGAATACATCAGCGATCGTATCGTCGTGATGTATCTGGGAAAAGTGATGGAGGTCGCAGAAGCAGACGAATTATATCGGAATGCGGTTCACCCGTATACGCAGGCTCTCCTTTCGGCGATACCCGTTGCGGATATCGACCATCAGAAAAACCGGATCCTGCTGGAGGGCGACGTTCCCAGCCCCATCAACGTTCCCACCGGATGCCGTTTCAGCACCAGGTGCAAGCATTGCATGAAAATCTGCCGGGAAAAAGAACCGGAACTGAAAACCTATGTGGAAAACGGCAAGGAGCACATGGTAGCCTGCCATCGGGCTGATGACTTCTTCAGCGCAGGGAAACAAGCGAAGACAGTTTGATTCCAAACAGGACGGATCATGCTTCCTGCACTCGAAAGGCAGGAGAAAGAGATAAGAATATGCAGAAAAACATACTCTGTTTTGGCGATTCCAATACCTGGGGCTACACCCCGGGCACCGGTGAACGCTATGCGCCGGAGGTCCGCTGGCCCGGCGTGATGGCTGCCGCGCTTGGCGCAGATTACCATGTCAGCGAGGACGGGCTGAACGGGCGTACAACGGGTTTTGACTTTCCGTGGGGGGACTGCCGCAACGGCCAAAGCGGCCTTCCTTACGCGCTTCTGTCACAGCGCCCCCTGGACTTGCTGATCATCGCCCTGGGGATCAATGACCTGACCGTGGTTGACTCGGCATTCTCGGCCAAGAGTGCTGCCGGACTCATACGAAAGGCGCGGATGCTCCAAGCTGTGCCGGATGTGGGTACTCGTATCTTCAGGGACGATGTGAAGATTTTGATCGTTGCCCCGGCGCCGGTACATCCGGACTATGATCGGACATTCGATACGGAATACTACGCAGATTCCTGCCGCCTGGCGACGCGCTATCGGGAGATGGCGCTTGAAAACGGCGTCGAATACCTCAATGGCGGAGACTATGCGGAGGCTTCCCCCGTGGACTGCGTGCACTTTTCTCCGGAGTCGCACCGAAAGCTGGGACTTGCCGTTGCGCAAAAGGTTCGGGAGATCCTGGCCGATTGATTGGAAAATCCGCTGCAGTATGACCGCAGCGGATTTCCCGGAAATCAATCTTTCGTCATTTTTCCTGTCCTTTGATCATGATCATCGTATGGCAAAAAGCGTTCCGGCTTTTCGCCATTCTGTGGTCATGATCAATACGGATAAGGAAACAAGAATACCTTTAGCGCGATATGGATCAAAAATCTTTTTAAGGAGAGACATGCATGCAATTCGGAACCTTAAAACGCATTCAAGATGTTTTGGAGTATATTCGATCCGGGAAAACAAACGAACTGGATTGCGGCAGGCACGATTTGTTCGATGGCGTATATGTGAATGTATCTCAATATCAAACAAAAAAGGAATCCTTTTTTGAAGCACACAGGTGTTATATTGATATCCACTTTATGATTTCAGGTGAAGAGATAGTAGAAGTTGCTGATGTAAATACCATGAGTGTTACGAAGGACTATGATGAAGCTTCTGATGCGCTTCTGGGAATGGCTGCCGGAAAACAGTATGTATTGAAAGAGGGACAATATATGGTTCTTCTGCCGCAGGAAGCGCATATGCCGGGAATCAGCAAGGGAACAAATCGCCAGGTGAAAAAAGCGGTTTTCAAAGTCCCGACGGACAAATAAACTGCCAGATTCTCAGCATCCGGATTCTTTTTGAAAAGGTATGAAAAGGAGTGGGGGGTATCCGCAACACGAAAGGCGCCGATTTTGGGGTGAATGAGGGGAAGAAGAGCCTCAAAAAAACATAAAGAAAGACAAAACCAGACGAAGATAAACAGCAAAAACACAGATATTTACTGATATTTCAAGATTCACGCTATTTTTCGATAAGAAAAATGATACCCTCACTACCCGAAGGTCATTGGTTCGAATCCTTCCCCCGCAACCAAAAAAGGATTGCTATTTTAACAAGATAGCAATCCTTTTTTATTGCAATTCCAGAGAATCGTAGTATAATTATCTTACCAATTGAATTGCTTTTCAGAGTATGGAAAGTAGCCCCCTCCAAATAGTCTGAAAATGTTGCTCATGTATTTGAGTAATTGGGAGGCAGCGCGCTGCCGGTAACCTTAATTATCTTTCCTAAGCTGATAAATTTCTACGGTCGGTGGCTCCGTAAAATGGTCCGTGGCGATCACTGCAGGGTGAACATTATTTGCTCATGCGAGAAAGATAACTAAGGTTTCTGTATAATCGTAAACCATTGCTTTGCCAGCGTTTACGGAGTTTAACGATTACCCACATTTTGTCAATATCGCAATCTTTAGCCACATGAAGAAAACACCCGTCCATCGGACGGGTGTTTTCTTCATACGATGACGGAGCAGGCCTTTGTCCGTGCTCGCCGCCGTATCGTCCGCAGAGGCTTTTTGCTTTTTTGGCTTGATGAACGGCCGGTTTTTTGATAGAATTCCGATTAGAGCATGATCCGCGCCCCTTTCCGGGCGCGGAACGCCCCAAAAGGATAAGGAGGATACTATGGAAGAGAAAATCAGCGGCAGAAAGCCGAGGTACGGTTTCCTCAACAGATTGACTTACGGCGTGGGAGAGATATTCGGCGGCGGCTGCTTCGTCATCATCAACGCGTTCTTCATCGTCTTTCTGACGGACGCGCTCGGCATGAACGCGGCTCTCGCCGGCACGATTCCGATGATCGGCAAGATCTGGGACGCCATCACCGACCCGATCATGGGCAACATTTGCGAGAGGACCCGGTCGAAATACGGCGCGAAGCGCTTCTACATCCTGGTGGGCAGCGTCGCTTCGGCCATCACCTTCGTCATCATGTGGATCAACATCCACGCCTCGTCGATGACGGCCAACTACATCTTCTACCTGGTGATGTACTGCCTGTTCAACACTGGCTTCACGGTCCTGAGCGTGCCCTATAACGGACTGCTTCCGGATATGATGGACGACTACGCGATGCGCGCCAAGTTCTCCAACATGCGCATGGTGTTCTCGACGCTCGGAGCCGCCATCTGCGGCCTTATCCCGGGCATGATCATCAAGCAGACGAACGATCCTTCGCAGTACATGAAGTGCATGCTCCTCTTCGGCGTGCTCTTCTTCGTGTGCTCGATCACCGTGTTCTTCGGCACCTGGGAAAAGCAGAAGGAGCCCGTCAAGACCACGCTCGGAGAGAGCTTCACCCAGGCGGCCAGCGTGTTCAGGAGCCGCTCGTTCCTGATCTTCCTGGGTCTCTATCTGTTCGGCCAGGGAGGCATGGACTTCATCTCGGGCATGGCGGTGTACTACGTGCAGCACGCGCTCGGCGCGTATCCCAGCTACTACATCCCGATCCTTGCGGTGCTGATGGTCGCCCAGCTCGTCGGCATGCTCATCTTCGGACCGGTCATGAGCAAGACCTCCAAGAAGCTGGCGATCGTCATCGCCGCGCCGGTGAGACTTGTCGGCGTCCTGGGGCTGCTGGCCTTCTCGCATCACGGCGCGCCGCTCGTCCCGATCCTGGCGCTCGCGGCCCTGATCGGACTCGGCAACGCCGGCTCTCTCACGGGCATCTTCGCCATCATGGCCGATATGACGGACATCGACGAGCTGATCACCTCGATCCGCAGACCGGGCATCGTATCGAGCATGGCCACCTTTATCAGAAAGATCGCCTCGGGCCTTTCGGTGGCGATCATCGGCTTCATGCTCACGGCCGTGCACTATGACGAGGCGCTCGCCAACGCGGGTCTCGAGCAGACCGCCGCGACGCAGCACGGCATCGGGATCTGCTTCGTGCTGGCCCCCGCCATCATGTCGGCGCTGCTGCTCATCTGCGCGTGGATCTTCCCCGTGACCGACAAGGAGTTCAAACTGGTCCAGAAGGACATCGCCAGACGGAAGGGAACGGAAGAAGGAGAGCCCACGGCAGAGGAAAAGAAGGCGCTGGAAAAGGTGACCGGCTTTGCCTACGACGCGCTCTGGAAGACCGAGAACGCCGGACTGAAGCGCTGATCCCGACGGAGCTCTCCGCGGCGGAGAACATCTGCCCGGAAGCTCCCGCCCCCGGCTCGACAGCAAAAAGACACAGCCCCCGGGCTGTGTCTTTTTTATTGTGACAGTACTGTGACGATCGCCGTGATATACTGCGGACGAAAGAAAAAAAGGCAGAGGAGGAATACAAGATGAAAAAGTTCGCCGCGATCGCGATTCTGATGCTGGTCTACATGAACGCCGCGGTCTTCCTGGCCGCCTGCATCGCGAACAAGCCTTTCAGCTTCGGCCTGATCCCCAACGTGGCGGTGCCGCTCCTCTGCGCATTCGCGGCCTGCGTCGCGGGACGGCGGAGGCTGGGACAGCCCTGACGGCCGGAACGAAAAACTTCATACAAAAACGCCGGCCCGAGGTGAGGAGAATGATCCCGCTTAGGCGCGCTCACATAGGGAGACGACAGGTTTTGAGCGGCACTTTTCCGCCCATGC